>JBBSPO010000370.1:0-3614 GCA_038258695.1 Gemmatimonadales bacterium
TCCCATGGCACACCGTCAAAGCCCTCGGCTTTGAGCGCAGTGTCCAGTGCATTGGCGCGTTCGGTGAGCACGGTGCGCCAGTGTGCGTGTTCGGCCTCAAGCTTTTCACGCGCCGCTGCATCGGTGCTCAATCGCAGCAGTACGTGCATGGGCGCGCGCGCGCAGTTGGAATACGTACCGCGGCAGCTTGTAGAGAGTGCCGCGAAGAGTGAGGCGTCGGTAGTCCACGGAAAGACAAGCGCGCCAGCCCGCGCACCATAGAGCGTGAAGCCCTTGCTCAGGCTCAAACAGGCACCCACCAGTACGCGCCCTGTTTCTCCAAAGGCGCGATAGTCGTTGAGGGCTTCGCGGACCAGCGCTGGCTCACGTGCGTAGTCGAGATACGCGAAATCGAGAACCAGCGACACGGGCCCGTGCTCGCTTACCTCGCGCAACAGCTCCAGCAGGGCGCGGCGATCGGCGGTGGAGAGGCTGCGACCCGTGGGGTTGTGGCACGGATCGTTGAGCCACACAAGCAGTCGTCCTTGCGTGCGCAAGATGTCCATGGCCCGTGCGCGCCACGTCGCCACATCCAGTGCACCATCAATGGGCGGATACGGTGCCGTGGCGAGTCGCATGCCACTTTCGCTGGCCAGCACATCGTACGGTCCCCAGTAGGGCGCCGCGGTGAGCACGCGCATGCCTGGTTCCAGCAGGTTGCGCAAGCTGAACGCCAGTGCGCCGGTGCCTCCGGGCGTGGCTACGCCGGCGCCATACGAGGTGACCTCCGGCCAGTGCCGTTGGGTGAGCGCCAGCAAAAAACGCGCATCGCCGGCGATGGGTGCGTAGGGGGCGATTTCAGCAGGCGTGAGCAGCGCGTACTGCGACATCACACTTTCAAGCGCCACAAAGTGGCCGTCATCGTCGAGCAGCGCACCCATGGCCGTATTGATAACCGGACGTCCGGCCGCCGCCGCCGCATGGGCCGCTGCATTGGCCGCAAAAATAGGATCGGCGCCATCAAAGTCGCGCCGACGAGGAATGAGTTGTTCAAGCACGCGCCGTCCTGTTCGTAGAGGAAATGTCTCACGGAACGGTCGGCGGCAGTCGGCTCTGGCGCAAGCTCCGTCAACCTCCCGGCTGTAGATTGCGTAACATCAGGAGTGAAGCTTCCTACCGTTGTTCTCAAACCTCATTGCCATGATGCGTGATCTGACCCGCCCGGCGCTTGGCGCCCTGTTTGCCGCCGCCGCCGTTGGCTGTGCTCCCAACGTCTGGCGTACCGAGCCAGCACCACAGCCCCCAACGCCCGCCGCCCCCACTGCGCCCGCCCGCCCAGGCGCCGCGACTCCCGCCGCTGAAGCGGAGTCGGGCGCTGCACCGCAGGGTGGGGGACAGGCCAGTGCTGCCCGGCGCGGCCCGCGCCCGTACTCGCAGGTAGTCACGTCGCGCGCCGTCACCGAGCGAGGCGGCATCACCGTGCATCGCATTGACGAACGCATTCTGTTTGAAATCCCGGACTCGCTGCTGGGCCGCGACTTTCTTATGGTCACGCGCGTGTCTGGTGTACCGGCTGGCTCGGGTGGATTCCAGAGCGCTGGCAGTTCACTCAATGAACGGCTCATTCGCTGGGACCGCACGCCCGATCGCCTGCTGCTCAAGAGTATCAACGCCGAAGCCGTGGCCGATACAACGCTGCCTATCGCCATCAGCGTGGCACAGAACAACTTCCCCGCGATTCTTGGTGCGTTTCCCATCGCAGCGTACAGTCGTGACAGCGGCGCACTTGTTGTAGACGTTACGGATTTTTTCGCTTCCGACAATCCCGCGACCACCGGGCTCAGTGCCGGTCAGCGGCGTACGTACGGTGTGCGGCGCTTTGACGCATCACGCAGCTATGTGAGCAGCGTGCGCACGTTCCCAATGAACACCGAGATACGGCAGGTGCAGACGTTCGATGCGGCCACTCCGCCGGGCGATGCAAACGGTGGAACCGTGACAATGGAAACACGTCAGTCAATTGTCCTGCTGCCGAAAACACCAATGCGTCCGCGTATTGCCGACGCGCGCGTGGGTTATTTCTCGGTCAATCGCGTGAACTACGGGCTTGACGTGCCCAAGGCAGAAACCGAAACGTTTATCACACGCTGGCGACTTGAGCCCAAAGATCCAGCGGCGTACGCGCGGGGCGAGCTGGTGGAGCCGGTCAAGCCCATTGTGTACTACATCGATCCGGCCACGCCTTCACGCTGGGCGCCGTACGTGAAGCAAGGCGTCGAAGACTGGTCGACCGTGTTTGAAAAGGCGGGATTCAAGAACGCTGTGCAAGCGCGCTATGCGCCCACTAAAGCAGAGGACCCCGACTTCGATCCCGATGATGCCCGCTACAGCATGGTGCGTTGGGCGGCGAGTCTCACGCGTAACGCCACCGGGCCACATACGCACGATCCGCGCTCCGGTGAAATCATCAACAGCGAGATCACGTGGTACCACAACCACATGCGCTCGTATCGCAACTGGCTGATGATGGAAACCGGTGCCGCCAATCCCTCGGCGCGCACGCTCGATATTCCTGAAGAGCTCATGGGCGAGACCATGCGTCAGGTCATTGCACACGAAATCGGACACGCGCTCGGCCTGCAGCACAACATGATTGCGTCGGCTTCGTTTCCGGTCGATTCGCTGCGCAGCCCGAGCTTCACGCGGCAGTTTGGTGTCAGTGCCACGATCATGGACTACGCACGACAGAACTACGTCGCGCAGCCCACCGACGGACTGAACCCGAAAGACTTCATCCGGCGCCTTGGACCCTTTGATGATTTCGCCATCAACTGGGGTTATCGCCTGACCACGGCGCCAACACCGGAAGCCGAGCGTGCAGTGCTGCACGGATGGCTGCAGAATCAGAACAGCCGATTCCCGTATCGCTTTGTCGCGCAGCGGCTCGGCGCCAGCGATCCGCGCAACCAGACGGAAGACCTGGGCGATGACCCAGTCAAAGCGACTGGGTATGCGGTGGCCAACTACAAGCGCATGATCCCGAATCTCATTGCGTGGACCACGCGCCCCGGCGAAGACTTCAGTGAGCTGCAGGAAGTCTATCAGGAGTCCGTGGGTCGTTTCTCCGGTTACATGAACCACGTGGCCAACGTGATTGGCGGTGTACATGTGGATTTGCGCACCGGTGAAGACACGGAGCCCGTGTACAACGTGATTCCAAAGGCGCGTCAGAAAGAGGCACTGGAGTTTTTGTCGGACAACATGCTGACCACGCCCACGTGGATGCTGCCGCCGGCACTTGTGCAGCGCATTGGTCCCAACACGGCGCTCTCGTCACGTCAGGCTGGCCTGGTGTCATCACTGCTCAGCCCGGTGCGCTTTGGGCGAATGAGCGAGGCGCAGGAGTATGATCCGTCCAATGCGTATCCAGTGTTGGAGTACATGGGTGATCTCAAGCGCGTGATGTGGAGTGGCGCCACACCGAATGCGGATCGTCGTCAGCTGCAGCGCGTCTACTTGCAGCGACTCGCGGCGCTGATGGGCGAAGCGCCCGAGGCCGCCGCTGGTGGTGTCGGTGGTGGCGGTGGTGGCGGTGGACGTTCGGCGCCGTTTGCCAGCGCGCCGTCGCTGGCGCA
>JBBSPO010000371.1:0-3595 GCA_038258695.1 Gemmatimonadales bacterium
CAACGGCCTGTACGCCAAGTCGTTTGAAAGTGAAATGCACAAGGCGTTTGGTGGAAGCGATCAGCTGCCCAAGCTGCCAAACGACCACGCCGTGTATCGCTCGTTTTTTCAGTTTGACGGTCCGCCGCAAACCAGTCACGAGCTCAATGGCTGGGGCGACAACCTGGTGCACAACTATTTGCGCGGTGTCGAACGCAACGGTCGGCTGGGTGTGTTGTACGCCAATCAGGACTACGGCTGCGAGTGGGACTACAGCTGGCAGAACAAAAGATTCCGCACCACAGACAACACACGCTTTGTAGTGAACCTCGCAGTGTATGCGATGACGTGATGTACGGCCTGACGCGTGTGATTCAGCACCACAAATCTTGCACCTGAATGCGCAACGGGGCGCCGCACAAGCAATGCGGCGCCCCGTTGAGTAATGGTACGATACGCAGGCGCTTACTGAAACGCCGCCCCCACCATCATCTTGCGAATCAGCAGCCACGGCGACCCGTGTGAAATCGAGTTCGTCTGCGTAGGCTGACCCTTGGCGTCGCCACCGGTGCCAAACTTCTGATACTCCTTGGGGCCCGTCACACCATCGAGATTGGCCCAGAAGTCGGTGGTGATCGCGTTGTACGTGACGTCGGTGCACATGCGCGTGATCTTGCCGTTCTTGATTTCCCAGAACGCGTGTCCACCGAACTGTCCGTTGTAGCGCTGCTGATCAATGGAGTAGCTGCCGCGGCCGTCAATCATCACACCGTCCTTGATGTCGGCAATGAGCTCTTCGCGCGTTGGCGAGTTGTCCGGACCCGGTTCGACGTGCACATTGGGCATGCGCAGGAACGGATAGTCGCGCCACGAACTGCCGTAGGTGCAACCGCGGCTGAACTCTTCACCCATGAGGTGCGCGGTCTCGCGGTTGGTCTGCAATCCCACCAGCACACCTTCGCGGATGAGCGGCCACTCCATGGTCTTCACACCGTCGTCGTCGTAGCCGGTGCTGCCCAGTCCGTCGTCGGTCTTGGAGCAGGTGACGTTGAGCAGCTTGCTGCCGTACTTGAGTGAGCCCACGTCCTTGAGTTTCACAAAGCTGGTGCCGGCGTAGTTGGCTTCGTATCCAACAATGCGATCGAGCTCCGTGGCGTGCGCAATGATCTCGTGAATGGTGAGCATGGCGTGCGACGGCGACAGCAGCAGGTCTCGCAAGCCGGCTGAGCCAAGCGGCTTGGCCGTACACATTTCCACCGCTTCGTTGGCCACGCGTTCGGCGCTGGCGAGCAGGTCTGACCGTTCGGCAACTTCCCAGCCGCCAGCGGCGGCTACACCCGGATAGTTGCGTGTGCGCGTGACATCACCCACCCGCGCCGTCACGGTAAGCGTAGGCGACGTGCTGAAGTTCTCCTGCTCAATGTACGACCCTTCGCTGGATGCGAAGTAGCGCCATTCATAGTTGTGCGTGGCACGCGCGTTCACCGCGGTGACGCCCTTTACCGAACTGGCCGCATCCACAATCGCCTGCGCCCACTTTTCCTTGTCGGTTTCCGACACGGACGTGGGATGCTTTTCCATGGGCGTCATGTAGTTGGCCACATAGGCCGGCACCGGCGCCAGCTTGAGGTCGGCGCGCTTGGCAATCGCACTCGCGCGCGCAACTTCTGTCGCAACGCGCGTGACACGACGGATTTCGTCTTCAGTCACAATCGGACTGCTGGCAAAGCCCCACACGCCGCTGTGCACCACGCGCACACCAAAGCCAGCGGCCTTGCGGTCTTCGGCACTGGGGATGCCGGCAGGCTGTCCACCACCCTGCCCCCCCCCGCCGCCACGACCACCGCCTGCTCCGCCTGCACCACCGCCACCACCCGCTCCGCCCGCTCCACCACCGCCGGTGCGGCCAGCGCGATAGACCGCTGAACCACCGGGGATGTTGGTGGTCATGGTGAAACGAATGTCAGAGTACGTGCACCCTGACAGCTTCGCTTCACCCAGCGAAACATCGGCGAGACCCTTGAACCTCGAATCCTGCGCACGTCCCCTGGGAGACGTGGCAATGATGTCGGCCATCAAATCGTTGGCGTACAGCGAGAGTGCCGCTGTGGCGGCCATTCCCTTGATCACTTCACGACGCGTCGGACTCATAGTTGATGCTTCCCAGTTAAACGGCGGGAGAGACAGACGTCATCGCAAACTCTTCGATGCGTACTGCGGGAATCAATGCAGATGTGCTGATGTCGTACGACTCGCCAAGGCCCATTGGCACCGACTGCCCAACGAGCGTCAGATTGTTGTAAGCAACGAGTGGTGACATGTTCCAGCGGAAGTTCTGCACCGGTGCCACGATCTCACCGTTCTCGATGAGAAACAATCCATCGCGTGTCATGCCGGTGTTGAGCAACGGCTGACTCTCTGACGGTACGCCACGAATGTACCACAAGGCGGTGACCAGCAATCCACGCCGAGTTTGCCGAATCATGTCCTCGATGGACAGCTCGGTGCCGTCCATGACCATGCTGGTACCAACCGTTGCCGGCTGACCACGCGTGAAGTTGCGCAGCACGCCGTTCTCTACCCACGTCACCGGTGCGGCAGGACGATTGTCGTTGAGAATGGTGCTCTGCCGCAGAATTGGATTGCCCACATCACTGCGCAACGAAAACTGCTCGCTGAAAATCTTGTCGCCCGGTCCCTTACCGGCCATGAACGAGTTGCCACCACCTCCACCACCACCTCTTGGCGGCCCGCCCTCCTCATCCCCGTCACCACCGGCGTCACCACCTGAAGCGCCTGCAGCACCAGCAGCACCAGCAGCACCAGCCGTGGCGGTACGTGCAGAGTCCGGACGTACCGCTGCGGCACTCGAGCTGTCAGCCACCGCGGTACGCGCAGCTGCCGGTTCACCACCCGCACCACCACGTGGTCCACCGCCACCACCGTTAAAAATGCCGGTCATGAGCGACAGCATGCGTGCATTCGCGCGCGGCTCAAGGATCACCGTGTAGCGGCCCGGTTCCAACGCCTTCGCATTACGACTCTTGAGCGCCTTGTCCCCAGCGACGCGCGTCAGCTCGGCCGCATCGATCATGGCCAGATCCTTGATACCCATGAGTCCCGACCAGCCGGACCCGCTGCCATCGGGCATGCGACAGGTGAGCGTGAAGTTGGTTTCGGCGCTGCGATGATATGCAAACAAACCCTTGGAGTTTGCGTTGCACGTGGCGCGATCAACCTTGGGGATATAACCGGCTCCAATCACGCCCATGGACTCAGCCATGTCGAGACTGTCTTTGACCAGGCGGGCACGCTCCAGCGGACCAAAGCCGGTGAGACTGGGCAACGCTGCATCGACTGGGATGTACTCCTGCGCCCCGATCAGCTCACGCAGATTCCGGTTGTCGTTGGCCTTGCGCGCCGACGCGATTGCCTCGTTCACCATTTCACGCAAGCCGTCGTCGCTGAAGTCGCGTGTGTTGGCGCTGGCGGCCTTTTGCCCAATGCGCACGGTAACACTGACGTTGCGGTCGTACTGCACCAGGTTCGTGGTGATGGACGAGTTGGCCCACCGCGTGCCGGATCGCTCGCCGCCGCTCAGGTTGACTTCGGCGGC
>JBBSPO010000372.1:0-3567 GCA_038258695.1 Gemmatimonadales bacterium
CTCGAAGCTCTCTCTGACGGTGCCATCTAGCGACACTACATCCCAATACTTACTTCTGGGAGAGTCTGGTCCCGATACGGGAATCCAGAGCAGATCGTTTGCCGCCAACATCCGCGCGGTGCTGGTAAGCACAGGTGGCCAGTGACCGGGTGACTCTGCGGGCCTGACCTTGTTCCGCACGTCAGGAGCATCCATTAAAACGCCCATCCGCGATGACATTTGATCGAAAGTGCGAGCCATCGCTACGCCTACCGCTCGTGTTGCCGAGTCAGTGTGTCGTTCCCACTCCTCGTCGCTGATTTTGTAGCGCGGATGTGTGTGTTTTACAGGCACGATTTGCACAGCGCCCGATGGTTCAGTGATGGTGAGTACGTAGTTTTTCGCATCAACCGCAACGATCGTTCCATCTTGAAGCACTGTCCAACTGTTGATCGCCGCGTAGATTCCCCGCCCAGCGGTCCACTCGGGCGGGTTACTGGCTGACTGTGTATACGAGCCTCGCTCTCCGACTGCAAATGTCGCGACCGTGTCGATCGCCTCGTGACCGATGTCCACCCGCATAATCGGAACGGAGTCGGGATCCGTCGTGCCCGAGGGTGTGCTTGTCAAAGCTAAACGTGCGCCATACAGACGTCCGTCGCCATCAGCGTGAGTAAGTTGCGGAAACTCTTCAAATCCGAACGCCGCTTCCATCGCGGAAGCGAAATTCCCCAAGGTGCGTGTTCGGACTGGGCGTCCGTTTTCAGACAAAATCGAGATGCGGTACGGCACGCCGTTCGAAACTACCGCAACCGAATCTCCAGTTACAGGTAGCACAGCGGAGATGAGCCTGAACTCGCCAGGCCCATCACCCTCTCGTCCAAACGGCAGCCGCTGCCCGGTTGCAAAATCCGCCCTCCATATTTCCCGCAGTTTCGGATCGGACAGCAGTACCGTTCCATCGTCGCGTTCCAAAACCGATCTTGTAGTCGTGAACCCGTGGGAAAGCCGTTGCTCGGTTACGGGGAAAGGCGACCACGAGTAGCTATCTGAAACCGGTTTTTTACTCGTGTCACACGCAGCGATCGCCATTAGCGCTAAGGCGCTGCCGGCGACGTGCGGCGTGTACGCCGCGAGAAACGATTTTGCCGACCTAGTCAGCAACTTTCTCAAACCTCGGATGGCAGACCGTGAGGGAACTGATGACAACCGAATTCGTGGTCCCGAAGGTAGCGAAAAGTTCGCCAACAATCCGTGGAAGTGTAATCAACATCATGCTCCAGGACGTTGCCCAAACACTCGTCAAGCTGATAAGCCGCCGCTGAGAGACAGTCTTCGTACCAGTGATCATCCGCCTGCAAAGACTCCGTAAGGTACGGAGTTGAGAACGCCGCGAACAACACCAAAGCAACCGCGCCGGCGTTACGCATCTTCACTCCTTGAAGTGGTAGTGTATCTGTGGGCGCGAAAGTAATACCCCCCCCCATACCGGATTCGTCAAGACCGAACTTGTACATTCAAGAAGTTTGGACAGCAGCGTCAGCCCGTTTGCAACTCTCGCGCGTCACAGCCTGCGCTGCGGGTGCCACACCACCGCTGACCCGCGCAACAACTGCATCACGTGCGACGCGTTGCCATCGCGCACGGCGACCTCCAGCAATCCGCTTGAACCAACCACGCCAACGGGTGTGCCGGGCGCCACATCGGCGTAGGTACGAACTACAGGTAAGATCGCTGACCCCACTTCGAGCCGACCATCCACGCGTGCGTACAGATTGGTGACTGCGTTCCCGAAGCGGTCGATGGTGATCACTTCGCCGACCACAGCTCCGTCGTCACGTTTGCTCGGCTCCGGTGTGCGACGGCGGGTCGCCGAGTGCCAGGGGTCCCCGAGGTCATACAGTGCTGCGCCTCGCGCGAGTTGAGCTGCGACGGGCGCGAACACATCGCGTCCATGAAAAGTTGGTGCAGCGTTTGGTGGCACCGGCAGCGATACAACTTGTGCGTCTACGGCAAACAGCGCGGGGGACAACACACCATTGTCGGGCCCAACCAGCAGGCGGTCTCCACTGGACACCGCAATGGCGGCGCGACCGGATCCAACGCCGGGGTCTACCACCACCACATGCACAGTGCCTGCGGGAAAGCGTCGCCAGTAGCGCGCCAATGCGAGACGGGCACCGTCAATGTCCTGCGGCTGCACATCGTGCGAGATGTCGATGATGGCAGCGTGGGGAGCGAGCGAGGCGAGTATGGCTTTCACCTCGCCCACGTACCCGTCGGCGGTACCAAAATCGGTCAGCAACGTGATGCAGCGCGCGGTCATGGGCGTTTGAGCGAAAGATTACCTGTGGAGCAAGCGATGCTGCGCGCTACGCTCCAGACGCGCAGCAATCACGCCGCGAAAAGTGCATAACGTGACCTCAGCCCGCGCCAACGCCCCAGCGCGAATCCATGCGTGCCACCACCACTTCGGCCAGCGCACGAATCGCCTTTGACGCCTTGGCGTCGGGCTCGGCGACCATGATCGGACGACCAGTGTCACCGCCTTCCTGAATGCGCGGATCGACGGGTACCTGCGCCAGCAGCGGAAGACGGGTCTCGTCGGCCAAACGTTGTCCCCCCCCCGAACCGAACAGCGCGATTGGCTTTCCTGTCTCAGGATTCTCAAACCACGACATGTTTTCAACGATGCCGAGCACTGGCACGGACACGCGTTCAAACATTTTCACACCGCGCAGCGCGTCACCCACGGCCACCTGCTGCGGCGTGGTGACAATGAGCGCGCCATGCACCGACGTGGCCTGCACCAAAGAGAGCTGCGCGTCGCCGGTGCCGGGCGGCATGTCCACCAGGAAATAATCGAGCTGGCCCCAGTTCACATCGCGCAAGAACTGCGTGATGATCTTCATGACAATGGGACCGCGCCAGATGGCCGGCTGTTCTTTCTCAATGAGAAAGCCAATGGACATCACCTTGAGTCCATGCGCTTCGAGTGGAATGATCTTTTCGTCGCGCACGGCCGGTGCACTGTCCACGCCGAGCATGAGCGGCAGGTTGGGGCCGTAGACGTCGGCGTCCATAATGCCCACCCGTGCGCCGCGCTGGGCGAGTGCGATGGCGAGGTTCACGGCCACGGTGCTCTTGCCCACGCCGCCCTTGCCCGATGATACGGCAATGATGCGCCCGAGCTGCGGGTAGCTGGCGGGTGGCGGCGGGGCCACGTTGCGCGGGGCGGCTGGCGCGGCCTCCATGACCGGCAGCGAGCGCTTGGGGGCAGAAGGCGCGGGAGGCGCGGAGCCAGCGGCTGGTGTCCCAGCTGTCGAAGCGGGCCCAGCTGCAGAGGCGCCGCCCGACTTGGAGAACTGAGCCGGGTCTTTGACATCCACGCGTACGTCGGTCACGCCCTGTACGGCCTGCACGGCGTCGCGCACATCGCGCACGATGGTGGCGTCGTCGGAGGCGCTGAGCAGGACGGTGAGGCGGACCTTGCCGTCGAGGGTGGTGCCGATATCGCGCACTGCGTCAGCCGAGAGTACGTCAGTGCCTGCCTGAGGATGCGCCACGCCCCGAAGGGCGGTCGCAACA
>JBBSPO010000373.1:0-3559 GCA_038258695.1 Gemmatimonadales bacterium
AGCCGCTTGCAGCACCCGCAGGCGCCGACACGCCCAAGGCCATGATGCTGCCATTGCGAATGAGCAGCCCGGGATTGCTGCGCGCGGTGTCCGCCAGGCCATCCCACAGGCGCCCGCCGGTGATGAGCAGGTCGCCAGCGCGGACGGCCGGTGCGATTGACTGCTGCGCGCTTGATTGCTGCGCACTTGCTTGCTGCGCGTGAGTTCGGTGGCTGACACAGACCACGAGCAGTGCCAACGTGGTGAGTACGCGCGCGCGCACGGAGACTCGGTCGCGTTGCTGTCGTACATCGCGATGCAGAAGCGGAAGTTCAGTCACGGTATGGGAAATTATGTCAGGGGCGCTCGCGTAGCCGCTGAACAGGAAATAGTATCAGCGTGTGTCGAGCATCGTTATGACTGTGCAGGAACATGGAGTAGAACTGCAACGGAGAGCAATGACGTCGAGACGGATTCTCTTTGTGGTGGTATTCGCTTTCGCCCACGTAGCCGCGACAGTGTGTATCGCGCTGCTGGCGTATGGCGCGATTTTCACAAACTGGGATTCAGGCCCGTCGGACCCGACGACAGCCGAGGCCGTCTTTGGCATTGCGTTGCGCATTGTGACGTTTCCTCTCGCACTTCTGGGCGAGCTCAATGTTTCGGGGCCGCTCGGCTACCTCGTGCTCTATGGAAACGGCCTTGTGTGGGGGATCGCGCTGGTGGCCGCGTGGACAAAACTCCACGTTAGGCCCTAAACCATGCTGCCCTCCGAGTATCGCTCCGTCCTGGATTCCGGCTTTGCTGCACTGCAGTGGGTCGAGACCGCACTTCGTCACCATGTTGCACGGAACCCTGAGGCGACCGACGCCTGGCTTGCTATCCGCGACGCGGCGAGTTTAGCCGGACGCCTGGACGAGAGCGACTGGGCGTGGCAAACAGGATTCGCGGGTGTTTTGAGTTCTCCGCAAGACCTCGGTGTGCTCGACGCCTTTGCACTGCAATGTGAGCAGCTGTCGCCCTATCGGTCTGACGCTGAAGCGCGAGCACACGCCGGCCACCTGCGGGCATTGCGTGCGTTTCTCGCGCGGTATCAAGCGCGCGACTTTGACTTCGAGGACCCGGATACGTTTCCGCACCTCGCTGAAAATCCACTCGATTAGCTCCCCGGCACACTGCTTGTATTGTCGCCCGGATTGCGATCGATGAGCAGGTTGTACGGGTCGATGCCGGCGCGCGCAGGTTGAGAAGGGACCACGAACTCATACTGGGCCGTGCCAGTTCTCACGCGGACCCGCCTGATTGCCAACGCCTCTCCAATACGTGCGCCACGTTCGGCCTCGGCAAACACGCCAACGTCGATAAGGTCATTCATGTCAATCTCTGTCTCCGCGCCCAGCGAGTCCGCGCGCAGCTTTCGCGCCGTTGCGGTGACCACCACCTTGTACTGACCATCGGGCATGCGCGTGCTTGAGATGCTGTCGGTCTTCACGTCCCACAGAGTGATCGTCTCGAGATAGTCCTCGAGCGCGTATTGCAGGGAATCCGGTGTCACGGCACGCAGCTGTCGCATGAAATCCAATGTGCTGCCGTACGGCGGCCCCATAAAGCGACGCTCGTCCTGATACGCCTTGATGGCCCCGTGCAATACTCCCTCGCCCAGCAGGTCACGCAACGCAAAGAGCGCCAGCGAGCCTTTCTGATAATGGATGTAGGACTGTCCGTACGTGCGAACGAGCGGGTGTTCGGCTTTGCGCTCACCAGCCCGGCCACGCAGATAACCGTCGAGCTCCGAGCGCAGAAACTTCTGCGTGAACGACCGACCGTGCAGCTTTTCCGCGACAACAAGCGCGGTATACTCAGCGAACGACTCGGACAGCATGTCCTTGCCCTCCACGTCTGCACTCATGCGCTGATAGGGAAACCACTGGTGAGCGATTTCGTGCGCCGTCACGAAGTATGGCAGGTCCGTGTCTTCGACGTCCGTGCTGTCCACGCGAGCCACAAAACCGATGTTCTCCGAATACGGGACCGTGTTCGGAAAAGACTGCGCGAACCCGGCGTACCGAGGGAACTCCAGAATGCGCAGCTGCCGATGTTGATACGCGCCAAAATCACTCGAGAACAGCTCCAGTGATGCCTTCGCTGAGGCGATCATGCGCTGCACGTTGAAGGTGTGATCTGGATGATGATAGATCTCGATGGGAACATCGTTCCACGCATCGCGGGTCACCGTCCAGCGGGCCGAGAGAACGGAGTAGAAGTCGGGAATGGGTGCGTCCATCTGATAGTGGAAGTACCGCCGCCCGTTCTCCGTCCACTCACGCTGCATGTAGCCGGGTGCGAGTGCAATCTGATCCGGCGCCGTGCTTACCGTTGCGTCGAAGGCAATGAAGTCGCTGGATGACGCGAACTCCTGCCGCTTCAGATAAGTGGTATCCGTTCTTGACTGGCCGCGGCGCGCTTCAGGCAGTTCGTATTTGCGACGGAGCTCGTCGCTGCCAATCTCCGGGCCGGACTGATAGCCGATGCCCGGAAACTCTCCGCGATTGAGGAAGGTACCGTTCTCTGCGATGCGCGTGTCGAAGCCACCATTGGAGACACCTCGCGACGCCCAACGCTGCACGAAGCGCAGTCGTAACGTGTCATCCGGCGCGAGGGACGTCTCAAGCCGGACCAGGTGCACGCCATACAGCGAGTCGCTGGCCAGCGCGCTCATACTCCGGCCAACGGACAAGCTGTCGAGCGTGATATGCATGGTCGAGCCGCTCGACGGCACGTTGACCAGCAGTGTGTCCAGCGGTCGTCCGCTCTTGTTGACCAGCGTCAACGTTCCGGCTGTCCGGGCCTGCAGTGTTTCCGGCATCAGGTCCACCTGGAGCGATACGGCCACCACCTTGGGCATCGTCAGCGTTTCGTATGGACGCCACTGCTTCTCGTACGCCACGGCCTGCTGTTCCATCTCGTCGCGCGTGGTGAATTGGTTGAGGACGCTGGCGTTGTAGTAGAACACGCCACCAAACGCGCTGGCACCAACTGCGCCAACACCAAGCACCGCACGCGAGCCGTTGGTGAGACGCAGCCGCCACTCATTCCGCGCGCGTTGTGTGCCCCGCCGCCAGACCAGAAAGGTGAGGCCGAGCATCAGCACGGCGAGACTCAGCCAGTAGCCGTGCACCGTGAAGAATGCGGACGGATACGGGCCGGCCCCATTCAAGTCTGACCACCGATACGCCGGCGATTCTCCCAGCATGATCAGCTTGTAGCCCCAGCCAAAGTTGGCTAAAACGATCGTGCTGAAATAGAACAGAATCATTACCACGTGTCCGATAGCCTTGCGTGGCACAAGCGACTGCACGAGAAACGCCAACGCGACTATGACAGACCACGACGGAAAATCCACCACAAACACGTGGAGCAGATACACCTTGAGATCAATGACGGGGTAACCCTTTATCGTCTGCACCAATATGCCAGCGAGCATACCGGTGGCGGCAAACACGGCGAGCAGCAACATCATTGCACAAAACTTGCCGGTGAGGATGCTGGCCGTGCGTACGGGCGAGGCGTCCAGCACCTG
>JBBSPO010000374.1:0-3538 GCA_038258695.1 Gemmatimonadales bacterium
CCACAACCAGTGAGAACGTAATGCTACAATCGGCCGACCCATCGCTGAGCTCTCTTCGCGCCGCATTCACGGCGGCGTTGGCCGTCATACTCGCGCCAATACTGCTGGTTGCACCGCGTGCTGAGCTCACGGCCCAACCCACCCAGTTCGCCGTTGAAGAAACCACCATCGCGCAAATCCACTCGGCCTTCCGCGACCAGTCGCTGACCTGTCGCGCACTCACACAGGCCTACCTCAATCGCATTGAGGCCATGGACAAGCAGGGACCGGCTATCAACGCCATCATCGTGGTGAATCCGCGCGCGCTTGCGGTGGCCGATTCACTCGACCGCGTGCGCGCGTCCGGTGCCGCAACAGGTGCGCTGCACTGCATCCCGGTCATTGTGAAAGACAACTTCGAGACCATCGACCTGCCCACCACCGGTGGATCGCTGTCGCTCGAAGGGTGGCAGCCGCAACAGGACGCCACCATGGTGCGACAGATTCGCCAAGCGGGCGCCCTTGTACTCGCCAAATCCAACCTCGCCGAGTGGGCGTTTACGCCGTACGAAACAGTGAGTTCGATTTTGCCAGGGTACACCCGAAACCCGTACGCGCTCAACCGCGTCACCGCCGGCTCCAGTGGTGGCACCGCAGCCGCGATTGCCGCCAACTTTGCTGCTATTGGATTGGGCACTGACACCGGCAACTCCATCCGTGGACCCAGCGCCCACCAGGCGCTGGTTGGTATCCGATCCACCATGGGACTCACCTCGCGCGCGGGTGTGATTCCGCTCAACTTTTCCGCCGATATCGCGGGCCCCATGACACGCACCGTGGCCGATGCGGTGGCCGTGTTTGATGTCATCGCTCACAGTGATCCGGCCGACAGCGTGACTGCCGCTGCCGATACGCAACGCCCGACGAGCTATGCCACATCACTCACGCGGGGCGCTTTGCGCGGCGCGCGCATTGGTGTGCTGCGACAGGCGTACGAGCGCGAAACCCTCGATGCAGAAGTGAACCGTGTGTTTGACCGCGCCGTGGCCGATATGGCAGCACAAGGTGCGGTGATTGTGGACGACGCACGCGTGGATTCACTGCAAGCCATTTTGCGCCAACAGCGGGGCGGCTGCAACCGCTTCAAGTTTGATCTTGAGCGCTATCTGGCACAACGCGCGCCCAACGCCCCTGTGCAAACGCTCGACGCAATCGTGCGCAGTCGTCGCTTTCACCCCACGGTCGAACCGCGCCTTCGCGAGGCCGCACTGGCCACCGAAGCACCGGAAGTGAGCGCTGGTTGCTCGAGTCGTGAAGCGGTGCGCGCGGCGCTACGCATCGCCGTGCAACAGATGATGGACTCGCTGCAACTCGACGCACTCGTGTATCCCACCTGGAGCAACCCGCCGCGCCTGATTGGTGATCTCAACACACCGCACGGCGACAACAGTCAGCTCTTTTCGCCGTCTACCGGATTCCCGTCCATCACTGTGCCCATGGGCTACACGCGTGACAATACGCTACCCGCCGGCATCTCGTTCTTTGGTCGTGCGTGGAGCGAAGCTGTACTTATAGCGCTGGCGTACGACTACGAGCAGGCCACGCGGCACCGGCGGGCCCCAGACCTCCTGCGATAGGCTGGAGCGATGTCCGCCAAAAAACAGACTGGTGCGCAAGCCTTGCCGCGTACTTGGTCGATCCGTCACCTTCCATAGTCAGTTCGTCCCACCTCCGCCGACCTTCGTACCCTCACTCGGCCCTTGCCATGCCCCGTTCTACCGTATTCCGCTCGCGAGCATGGGCGTTCACCGCCCTGCTCGCCACAATCGCCACAATCGCCGCTCCGTCGGCTCACGCCCAAACCGTCGCCGCTCGCAGCCCCGGCGGCGCGGCGGCCAGCGCCACCGCGGACGTCCCGCCCGCGCTCTTCGGCAGCCTCGAATGGCGCAATGTCGGGCCCAATCGCGGCGGTCGCTCCATCAGCGTCACCGGCACCGTCGAGCGGCCGCTTGAGTACTACTTTGGCGCCACCGGTGGTGGTGTCTGGAAAACCACCGACGCCGGCTCCACCTGGAATCCGATTGGCGACGGGCAGTTCAAGACGTCGTCCGTTGGCGCTATCGCCCAGTGTGAGGCCAACCCCGACATTGTGTGGGCCGGCATGGGCGAAGTGCAGTTCCGAGGCAATGTGATTCCTGGCGACGGTGTCTACAAATCAACCGACGCGGGAAAAACGTGGACGCACTCGGGTCTTGAATCAGCGACAGGCCAGCAGATGATCGGTCGTATTCGCATCGATCCGGCCAACTGTGATCGCGTCTTTGTCGCAGCGTTGGGCGATCCGTACGGCCCCAGCAACGAACGCGGTGTCTACCGCACCACCAACGGTGGAACGGCCTGGGAGCGCGTGCTGCACCGCGACAACAAGACGGGTGCTGTTGATCTGTACATCGATCCGTCCAACAGCAACACACTCTACGCCGGACTCTGGGAAGCGTATCGCAAGGAATGGATGCTGTCCTCCGGCGGTCCGGGGTCGGGCCTGTTCAAGAGCACCGACGGTGGCACCACATGGACCGAACTCACGCGCAACAATGGACTGCCCAAAGGCACGTGGGGCAAGGTTGGTGTCAGTGTGAGCGGTGCCGACGCCAATCGCGTGTACGCCATTGTTGAAGCGGACTCCGGCGGCGTGTTTGTCAGCAATGACGGTGGTGCCACGTTCACACAGGTGAGCGACGACCGCAACCTGCGTCAGCGTGCGTTCTACTACACGCGCATTGTGGCCGATCCGAAGGACAAGGAAACGGTGTACGTGCTCAACGTGCAGTTCCATCGTTCACGCGACGGTGGCAAGACATGGCAAACGATTGAAGTACCGCACGGCGACAATCACGATCTCTGGATTGCGCGCGATAATCCGGATCGCATGATCCAGTCCAACGACGGCGGCGCGAATGTGAGCTGGAACGCCGGTGCGTCGTGGACGCAGCAGCCGTTCCCCACAGCACAGATGTACGATGTGCGCCTCACCAATCACTTTCCGTACCAGATTTGCGGCGGACAGCAGGACAACAGCACCGCCTGCGTCCCCATGGACGGCGACGGCAGCTACATGTACGCACCGGGCGGCTGTGAAACCGGTCCCGTTACACCGCATCCGGGCGATGTGAATCTGTTTTACGCCGCGTGTTACGGTGGCTCCATGAGCTTCATGTCACGCGTCACAGGACAGCAGCGCGCCGTCAACGTGTGGCCCGTCAACCCAATGGGCAACTCGGCCATTGACATCAAGGAACGCTTTCAGTGGAATCACCCCATTACGGCGTCGCAACATGACACCAAGGTGGTGTACGTCGGCTCGCAGCACGTGTGGCGTTCTGACAATGGCGGTGAAAGCTGGAAGCGCATCAGCGGTGACCTCACCTACGCCGATCCGGCCACGCTTGGTCCTTCGGGTGGCGACATCACACGCGACCAGACGAGCGTGGAGTACTACGGCACCGTGTGGCGCATCACGGAATCGTCGCATTCCGCCGGTGAGCTGTGGGTAGGGAGC
>JBBSPO010000375.1:0-3475 GCA_038258695.1 Gemmatimonadales bacterium
ATTGTGGTAGGCATGCATTATGGGGGGGGGACGCCATCCGGACCGGTGGCGCGTTATGCACGTGGCGATGACTATCACGAGCTGATGCGTGGCCGGCTGCGTGAGTTGCACGCGTGGTTGCAAGTGGAACTTGGTGTTGCAGTAGATGCGCGTCCATACGTGGACAGCGGTCCGCTGCTCGAGCGTGATCTGGGCCAGCGTGCCGGCATTGGCTGGATTGGCAAAAACACCTGTCTGATCAATCCACGTCAGGGCTCGTGGTTTTTTATTGGGGCGCTGGTGGTGGATGTGGCGCTGCCCATTGATGCGCCGTTTGCGACCGATCATTGCGGCACGTGTACGCGGTGCCTTGATGCGTGTCCAACTGATGCGTTTGTGAGCGCGCGCGTGCTCGATGCAACCAAGTGCATCAGTTATCTGACCATTGAATTGCGCGGAGATATTCCCGAGGCGCTCAGGCCATATGTGCGCGAGAGTTTGTACGGGTGCGACATCTGTCAGGAGGTGTGTCCGTGGAACGTGTCGTTTGCGCGGGGGGTGCGGGAGCCGGCGTTTGCGGCGCGGCCCGTGCTCGCGGGTAAGGACGTGCGCACATTGGCGCATGACATTGTCGCGATGGATGACCACGCGTTTCGTGCGGCATTTAAAGGCAGCGCCATGAAACGCGCGAAGCTGGCGGGGTTGCAGCGGAATGCGCGGGTGGTGTTGGATAATAGGCGCGGACGGTCCGCGTGAACTACCACGTCATCGCCACGTCATCCCCTTGCCATCCCCACGTCGGCCGAGGGAAAAGTTAGATTATTGACATGTCACCAACCGTCTTGCGCGAGGGTGCTTATCGGCTGTTCTTCTTCTCCAGAGAGGAGGTGCGCAATGCATGGATCCGACACTTTGGTCGCTGAGGTGACCAACATTTCCCGACACGGTTTCTGGGTCCTGCTCGGTGGCGAAGAGCTGCTTGTGCCGTTCACGGAGTTTCCGTGGTTCCGAACGGCAAACGTCGAACAGATCATGACGATAGAGTGGCCGTCGCCTGAACTCCGACCGTGCGCTCCGCCCTACGCCGTGCGCATCGATGCGTGCAGCGCTACGGCCACAGCAGCCGCATCGGCGAAGCGATCGTCCGGCGACTTCGCGAGACACCGCTCAATCACGGCCGCGAGCGCCAACGGCACCTCGGCCTGGTCTCGCAGCGACTTGGGCGTCTCGTACAGATGCGCCGCCAGCATCTGCGTTGCACTCCGTCCGTGGAATGGTGATCGCCCTGCGAGCAGGTAGTATGCAAGCGCGCCGAGTGCGTAGAGATCACTCGCCGGTCCCACGTCGAGTTCTCCGCCAGCGCACTGCTCTGGACTCATGAACTCCGGCGTGCCAACGAACATGCCAACAGCCGTGAGGCGGCCGTCGCCGGCCAACGCTCGATCGCCCGCTACGAGCCCGAAGTCGAGGAGCTTGGCGACGTCCTGCACGCCCCCTCGCTCGGTCATCATCACATTGCTTGGCTTGATATCACGATGCACCAGCCCCTTGGCGTGCGCCTCGGCGAGCGCTCCGCACAACTGCGTGAGCACATGAACCGCCCGGCCAGCGGGCATCGGTCCGTCGCGGTCCACGAGCGCCTCGAGCGTGTCGCCGGGGAGATACTCCATGACGCAGTAGAACGTCCCATCGTCGCTGCGACCGTAATCGAAGAGCTGGACCGTGTTGGGGTGCGTGAGGCCCGCCGTGGCCTGCGCCTCGCGCTCGAAACGTGCGATGGCATCGGGGGAGCCGGCCTGTGCGGGCGTGATCAACTTCACGGCCACCGAGCGACGCAGGAGTCGATGCTCGGCGTGATATACCTCGCCCATGCCACCGGCACCAAGCCGTGCTCCAAGGACGTACTGCCCGAGTTCACGCGCCGCCGCTTCGCGACGCGCGACGGTCTCGTAACGAGACGTGCCAAACCAGGTAATCAACGCCGCCGATCCGACAACGAGGAGCGTGAGCACGACGACCAAGGGACCAAGGGGGCCTGGGATGGTGCCATCTGCCACTCCCGAAGCCACGGGTATCAACGATGCCACAACCAGGATCACCATGGCGACCGCCGTGCGACGTGCGGTATTCGGAATCAGAGTGCCGTAGGCCACGACTGTAAGCACCCATAGACCCGCCCGACCCATCGTGATATCGATGGGTGCCAGTTCATAGACTCCGAAAAGACTCGAGAGGTCTTGTTCGTTTGTGGCGATGTTCAGCCCAATCGACAACGTGAAGATCGCGGCCTCATATGCGCGCAGCCATCCCAGCCCACGGGGACGTGTGACTCGCAGTACGACCCCTATGACGGTCCAAACAGACGCCAGCAGCAGGTAAAACAACAGGGAGCCGAACGCGAGCGGCGCATCGGCGTTCCTCGCTTGCAGGACCGGCGACCACAGGAAGAAGAGCGCAAATCCGCCATTGGCTGCGGCAAAAATGAACGATATGACGCAGAGACGCGACTGTAGCGTCGCTCGGAGATCCTCGCTCCGGCTGAAATCACTGCGTTCCACGCCCTCTCGACGAAAGAGCGAGGACGCGGCGCGTGGTGAGGGTGTCTGATTCATCGACTTGCGTTCAGCGGCCACACGTGCGCTTTCCAGTCACCGCGTGACGGCGAGTGAGCGATGTCGTACGTCGGCATGTCGAAATCGGAAGGCATGGAAATCCCGAAAGTAGGAGACGCGGAGAATCTAACCGACAGCTGCCAGAGCCGTCGGCGGACCGCACAACGTGCTCAGTGTTGGCATAGGACTCAGATTCGCAGAGTGAACCTCAACCCGAACGGCAACTAAATAAAGCCGCTGGTTTATACAGAGCGTCCGTGCACCCCTTCCGTACCTGTGAACACCAATCAGCACGTATGCGAACACTGTTTCTGATTCTCCTGCTGCTGCCAGCCACCGTTGCGTCGCAGCAAATTGGGGTGGAAGGGTCGGTCTGGAGCTTCTCTGACGGCTACGGGACGAAGACCAACCCAAGCGCGTCGGTACGACTCGGACTCCCGCTGCGCACCGCATACAGCGTATTGCAGGCCGGTGTGACGTTGACCGCTGAGCGCGATGATGCGCCAGGTCTGCTGCACCTCGAAGTTGAACTCGTGCGACGATTGCTGCGCACTGAAGACCGGTCAGCCAATCTGTTCATCTCAGGCGGCGTGGGCGGTTTGCGCTTTGCCGCAGACAAGCAGCAGGCGATTATCGCCGAGTGCGCCCGCAATCCGCTGTGTTTTTATGAGGCAGCATCATACCAAACGGGATGGCGCCCAACGGTTAGCGCCGGCGTGGGTGCGGATTTCCCGATCGCCAGCACGCTGATGCTGCAACCGACCGCGCGCGTGGTGGCGCCGGGGGGTGCGCGCCAAGCGGGGACCCCCCACAAAAACGAGCAGGTGGGGATAGGGGGTGGGGGTTCGGGGCGGCCGGATCGCACGCCGCGACGCATCCAGGTG
>JBBSPO010000376.1:0-3473 GCA_038258695.1 Gemmatimonadales bacterium
CACCGATCTCACGCACGCACACCACGACACCCAATCATCGGAAACGCCTGGCCGAAATGGGCCGGAACGGGTGGCCGCTTTGGACCAGAATGCCTGGCCGCTTTGGACCGGAATAGGTGGCCGCTTTGACCAGAATACGCACACTGTTGACAGGCCAACTGGAAAGCTGTGCGCCAGAATCATCCCGCGTACCACAAATAGAATGCTGCCAGAGGGGATCAACCTTACTGTGGATTCTGCGAGCGCGCGATCAGTAATGCTCATTTGAGCGCCATCGAGATAATCTTTCTTCATATCTTTCGGCGAAACCCACGGAAAACTGCCGTTCCAGAAGTCCGGACGATCCTTCGATGGAGTTCCACCTCCACGAAGTGACCCAAGCTCGGAGAGTGTAGCCCATCTCCATCCCTTCGGAATCTCGAACTCTCCGTAACCGGAACCTGACTCCGAGATGGACGAGATGGCTAATGTCTTGTCGCCGGATCCGATGTGCTGCGGCACCAACTTCCCGCGCACCGCAAGATTCAGGATCGTCTGCCGCAGCTGCTTGACCTGATCGTGCCGCGCGCTGAGCGCCGGAAGCACGTTTAGCGCGAAGCGAGCATCCGCTTGAAATGTATCCGGGTCCGGGGCATTGAGCCGCGCCAGACTCGCCGCTGCGATCCGGTCGCGCGCGGCCTCGCGTTTTGTGCGCGCGGCTTCGAGCTGGTCGCACAGTGCCATCAGTTCATCGACCTTCTCGACAATGCGGTACTGCTCGGCGAGGGGTGGTAGAGGCACCGGAATTCGATCCATACGATTCTTCGGAAGTCCACCACGCCCCGCTCCGGTCTGTTCGTCAATAACGAACGACTGGAAGAACGGAGAGCGAATCAGGCAATGCATGTAGGCGGACATTCCCGGTACGGCGGGGCGAATGATCGCGACATGCTGGCTAATGTTCGCTTGATCAAACGCCTTCGGAATGAGACTGCACCGCCCAATGGACCCTCCGGTAATGTTCAGGAGCAGATCATCAGGCATAACTGCGGTACCGGCCATGCGGGCGTGCGTCTGTTCGTCGATGTACGCTACATCCATCAAGCGCAGCGCATCATCGTACACGTTTTGGGAACGAAGAAATGGGATCCCTGATGACTTGTATGCGGCGCTACCCCCTCGCGGTGTGCTCCCCGAACCGGTCTTGCTGCAAATGTCCCCGAGTCGTGTCCAGGTCCAGTTTTCTGCGAGCTCGAACGGCGCAGTAAGGTCACCTTCTCCTTCGTGGGTTGCGGGTGGCCGAGCTCCGCGTAGAGCCTGTGTGACTCTCCCAAGCAGTGTCGAACCAGAGCCCTCTTCGGGATCTTGGGCTACCAACTTTCCCCGTACTGCCAGATCCAGTACGAACTGCCTCAACTTCCCTACCGCATCCGGCGCATCCGCCACCTTCTCATACATCTCCAACAGCGCGTTCGCGTTCATCGCAACAACGCCTCCGCCAAAATCGCCTTCAGCTGCTCCCGCAACCGCGCCGTCTCCGCCTCCGCCGCTTCAAGCTCCGCCAGCAGCTCCACGGGATCGCCGTGATCATCCGCCACCGTGTGCGGATTCTTGATATCCAGGTTGTACCCGCGCGCCTTCACCTCGTCAGCCGTCACCTTCCACGCCTGCTCCGTCTCCACACGGCCAGCGCGCTCGGCCCCGCCCCACCACTCCACGCACCCGTCAAAATGCTCCACGCGAATGGGCTTCGTCATGGAGTACGCCTTCTGTCCCGCCGGCACGCGGTGCTCGTAGAACCAGATGTCCTGCGTGGGCGTGCCCTTCTCAAAGAACAGCAGGTTGGTGCCGATGCTGGCGTACGGTTTGAACACGCTGTTGGGAAGCCGCACAATGGTGTGCAGGTTGCACTCTTCCAGCAGCGCCTCCTTGAGCCGCGTCTTCACACCCTCGCCAAACAGTGATCCGTCGGGGAGCACCACGGCCGCTCGCCCGCCGGGCTTGAGCAGGCGGATGAACAGCGCCAGGAACAGGTCGGCGGTTTCCTTGGTGCGGAAGTGCGGGGGGAAGTTGCTTTCAATGCCGTCTTCCTCACGTCCTCCAAATGGAGGATTGGCGAGGATGATGTCCACCCGGTCCTTCTGCTCCCAGCTGATGTACGGCCGAGCGAGCGTGTTGTCGTGGCGCACGAAGCCGGGGTCTTCGATGTTGTGCAACAGCATGTTGGTCACGCACAGCATGTGCGGCAGCGGCTTCTTCTCTACCGCCCGCAGCCCGCTCTGCAACTGCGCCTCTTGCTTGACGGTCTTTACGTAGCCCTCGCGCATGTGGCGGATGGCGCAGGTGAGGAAACCACCGGTGCCGCACGCCGGATCAAAGAGCAGTTCGCCTGGGTGCGGATCGATGCGGTCCACCATGAATGACGTGACCGCACGCGGCGTGTAGTACTCGCCCGCGTTGCCGGCGTTCTGCAGGTCGTTCAGCAGTTGCTCGTACACCTCGCCAAAGTGCTTGCGTTCGGCGAGATCGTTGAAGTCCACCGCGTTGATCTTGTTCACCACCTGCCGCATGAGGTGGCCGCTCTTCATGTAGTTGTAGGCGTCCTCGAACAGGCTGCGAATGACCCGCGCCCGGTTCGCCGAGGCGCCGCGTGCAGGCAGCTCCTTGAGCGTCGGGAACAGCTCGTCGTTCACGAAGGCCATCAGCGTATCGCCAGTGATGCCCTCCGGGTCTGCGGCCCAGCTGCGCCACCGAAACCGGGCGGGAATCGGCGATCGGTAGCCGTCCTGCATGACCTCCAGCTGCTGGTCCTGATCGTCAATGATTTTGAGGAAAAACATCCAGCAGAGCTGCGACAGCCGCTGGGCGTCACCATCCACGCCGACGTCCTGGCGCATCAGGTCCTGAATGGACTTCACGGTGCTGCGTGCGGACATGAGTTACGCTGATTCCTGTTGCTGATGGGGAGCGTAGAGTTCCTGCTGCAGTTCATGCACGGCCTGCTCGAACCCGGCCCTGCTGCCGAACTGCTTGATGAGCTGAAAGGGAGTGCCCATGGCGTTGAACGGGGGGATCTCCAACACTTTCACGTTGTCCAGATCGGACATCACCCCTTCGTCACGATACTTGGCGAGCAGCGCCTCAAGCACGGCCCTCGCCTGCGCGCCGTATTTGGTGAACACGTCGCGCTTGAGCACATCTTTGGCGCGATCCCGGCGGCTGAGCGGAGGCTGGTCAAACGCGATGTGGCAAATGAGGTCGAACGGGTCGAGCTCTTTCCCCACTTCCTCCAGCAGCGGCTCCAGCAGCAACCCTTCTTCGGCCAGTTCGGCGATGATGCTTGCCTTACGCTCGGCGCTCCGCCAACGAAGCAAAAATGCGTCGAGGCTGGTGAAGTGCCGGCGGATGGCTTTGCGGCTGTAGTCGCGCAGGGACTCGGTGACCAGCTTGCCGGTATCGTCGAGATACTCCACGCGTTCGAGCACCACCGTCAC
>JBBSPO010000377.1:0-3473 GCA_038258695.1 Gemmatimonadales bacterium
AGCACCATGTCATTGGCACGCGTTAACACGGCACGCGCATTGGCGTAGGAGATCAGGCGCGTGGCGTCTTCAAAGCGCGCCCAACGACAGGCCGTGATGCCCTCTTCACGTTGTGGCTTGGTGCGCGTGTTTTCCGTGCGCATGAGGTAAAAATGACACACCTTGTGCACCAGCTTGCCGCGGAAGCGGAAGAACCAGTCGATCGTCTCAATCGCACCATCCAGCTGCAGTTCGGCGAGACCGGTTTCTTCCTGCACTTCACGCACAGCGGCTTCGTCTGGCCCTTCCCCCGCTTCGAGATGGCCCTTGGGAAAACCCCAGTTGTGATAGCTGTCGCGAATGAGCAGGAACAACGCCTGACCGTTCTGCACGCGGTAGACAATGCCACCCGCCGATGTTTCGCGTTCAGCGCGCGCCCGCCGTGCGGCCAGTGCTTCGGCGCGCGCCTGTTCGTCGGCGGGCGGCCTCTTGTGATGTTCGCTGCTTTGTGATGTTGCGCTGTTGGCGGTAGTTGCGGGTGCGTCGGATGCGCCGTGGGATGCTGTCGCCTCTGTTGCTGTGGCCGCACGCGCGATGCCGTCAGCCGTTTTTGCTTTGGACCGGGCCCGTCCGCCGCGCCCTCGCCGCGATGATTTGCGCGCGGGTTTCTGCGGTGTCAGTGCCGGCGTTGACTCGTCGGACGGCTGATTGTCTGCGGTAAGCGCAGCCGCCTTGGCCCGCGCTCGCGCAGCGGACGCAGCACGCCCACCACGACGCCGTTTGCGCTTGCGTGGTGCCTGCGCAGACGCCTCAGCAGTCGTTGGATGTTCACTCGACGGCGCGGATACACGGTCAGTTGCCTGTCGCGCTGCCCGTTCGCCTGACGGCACTGTTGACCGTTCAGTTGACTGTTCGTTTGACTGTTCAGCTGACTGCACCGCCTGCTGATGTTCGTTGCCGCGCCCCCCCTGGCCTTTGCCGCGACGTCCACGACGCCTGCGACGGCGACGTGCTGACCCATCGCCGGGCGGCGAGCCCGATGGTGTATCGCTCCCAGCACCTGTGCCGTCGGCGGGGGGGGGAGTGGTCATGCGGCCGGTTCGAGTGTAGGGCGTCCTTCGATAAACTGCCGAACCACGGGGTCGGTGGTGTTCTGAATCTCTTCCACCGTTCCCACCTGTCGCACTTTGCCTTCGTACAACATCGCAATGCGCGTACCCACGTGATACGCGCTGCGCATGTCATGTGTAATCACAATGCTGGTCACGCCGAGCTTGTCGCGCATGCGCACCATCAGATTATCGATGACCGCGCTGGTGACCGGGTCAAGGCCCGTGGTGGGTTCGTCGTACAGGATGTATTTGGGGCGCAGCGCGACAGCACGCGCAATCCCCACACGTTTGCGCATGCCACCCGACAACTCGGCGGGAAATCGATGCGTTACGTCGTCGAGGTCCACGATATCGAGTGACTCGTGCACACGTTGGTCGATTTCTGCAGCGCTCAGTTCACCCTGTTTGCGCAAACCCATAGCCACGTTTTCGCCAATGGAGAGTGAGTCGAAGAGTGCGGCGAACTGAAACACGTAGCCGATTTTTGAGCGCAACTTCACCAGGTCGCGGCGACTGAGCGTATCCACACGCTGGTTGTCCACCCACACTTCGCCTTCGTCGGGTTCGAGCAATCCGACAATGTGCTTGATGGCGACGGACTTGCCGGTACCGGAAAAGCCGATAATCACCATGGTCTCACCCTCCGATACATCGAGGGTGAAGCCCTGGAGCACTTTTTTCTCGCCAAAAGCTTTGTGAACGTTCTTGAGCTGGATCATGTCACGGGTCGGGGGACATCACGAATATGACGCCCGTCCGCGATTGTGACCAGTCAGGCGGGCATAAACAAAAACCGCCGCCCCAGCAAAGCGAGGCGGCGGCGATTGTGATGCATCAGGCGGCGAAGCTGCCGAGTGCGCGTCCGACATCACCTTCACGCAATCGCTTGAGTGCGCGATCTCGCAGCTGACGTACGCGTTCGCGTGTGACACCAAGCATGGATCCGATTTCTTCGAGCGTGTGCTCGCGTCCACCCTCGAGTCCGAAGTACAGGCGCAGCACTTTGGCGTCTCGTGGTGGCAGCGTGGACAACGCCTGCTCGATTTCGTCGGTGAGGAAGCGGTTCATGGCTTCTTCTTCGGCGTCGGGCATTTCGTCGGCCACAAAGCGTTCGATCAGCGAACGATCGCCGTCGGGATCCATGGGCGCATCGAGTCGCACATCGCCCGTGTTGAGCGCGGCGAGCGACTGCACCACGTCAACCGACAGACCGGTGACCTGTGAGAGCTCTTCGGGCGACGGCTCGCGGCGCAACTTCTGGCGCAGGATTTCCGACGCCTTGATGATGCGCGACAGGTCGGCGGTACGATTGAGCGGCACACGGACCGTGCGCCCCTGCCGTGCGAGCGACGAGAGAATGGCCTGGCGAATCCACCACACGGCGTATGAGATGAATTTGACGCCCTGATCGGGATCGAACTTACGTGCGGCCGTGAGCAAGCCCACGTTGCCTTCACCGATGAGATCGATGAGTGGCAGACCGCGGTTCTGATATTTTTTGGCGACGGAGATGACGAAACGCAGGTTGCGCTTGACCAGCTCCTGCAGCGCATCCTGATCGCCGGCACGGATTTTTTTGGCGAGCTCGATTTCTTCCAACCCCTTGAGGAGCGGATACGTGCTCACTTCGTAGAGGTACTGATCGAGGATGTCGCGTTCGGGCTCGGAGGGTGCAATCCCGGCTGGGGTTGCACGACGCCGCTTCCGCTTGACCTCTGTTGTCATGGTCTATTCCTGTAGACGCCTGGGCGCCGGTCCGAATGATCAAAAAGTTTGGTGGTGCTGAGTCCCGAGGGGAACGCGCCAGTGTGCCACATCGCTGTAACAGCGGTAACACGCGGAAGCGGCCAAGACCATCAGGGGCCAGCCCTTCAAGATACGGGTTCGTGACCATTTCGCCAGTGTGAATCCCACGGGCGAAAAGATGATCGCGTCGCCATCGCTTGACGTTGGACATACACCCCGCTAGTCTTGGCAGTTCCTGCCACCCTCGCTGCGCTTCTGCGTGGTGGGGGTGTCGCGCCGGGGGCGTAGCTCAGTTGGGAGAGCGCTTGAATGGCATTCAAGAGGTCAGGGGTTCGATTCCCCTCGTCTCCATGCCGGCGGGACAGGATGCGGAAGGTGCGCATCCAACCGGAGCAGTTTCCGGTGTTTCCTCGGATGGTTGTCGTGTGTGCAGTACGTGTGTGAAGGTGATGCAGTGTGCGGGAATAGCTCAGTTGGTAGAGCACAACCTTGCCAAGGTTGGGGTCGCGGGTTCGAGTCCCGTTTCCCGCTCTGTGTGCTGGTTTGTTTGACAGTGTGTGTACAGTGTGTGTGGTGTAGTAGCGCCGGCCCGGCAAACCTGGTTTGTCGGGCTGGTTACGTGACCGGGTCGTTAGC
>JBBSPO010000378.1:0-3473 GCA_038258695.1 Gemmatimonadales bacterium
CACGGGGCTGCGTTACGAGTTCCCAAAAAACGACGTTGATGAAATCATCACCGAGTTTGGCAACCCGGTGCGCTTTCGTGCACCGGACGGTGCCAAGCCAGGCTCCGTTGGGGATCGTCGGACGCGTAGTGTGGCGGGTCGCTACGAAGTGCGGTACGACGCCGCTCGTGTGAACGGGTCGCCTGCGTGCAGGGATTTGTGGCGTGGACCATCGGGCTCCGACATTGCCACGATCTCACACCGTGCCGGCGACGACACGCTCAGTGTGGCCTTTCAGGGCGGCGACACGTTTCCGTCGGTGCTCGACAACGATGGATTTTTTAACAGCACCTTTCGCATCATGCCGGGCCAGGCAGAACTCGCCACAGCGCTCACCACGCGACTCAGCGGATGGATCGCGCCCGACGGAGAACTGGCCCTGCAGGTGAACGTGATTGGCTATCGGCGAGTGCAAGGCACGTCGGGCGTTTCGTGCCACATCATTGTGGACGCTACCGGTACGCGGACCAAATAACGCTCGCACAGCGGCCTGCCAGCGCATCACTGTGCACACGCAACCCAAGCCGCAACCCAAGACGCAGCGCGATCTCAGTTCACCCGGTTGGGCATACGGCCAACGGTGAGCAGCGTATCAAAGGTGGCAATCTGCGTTGGTCCAAAACTCGAAATCGTGACTGACGCGTCGGTTGTTGGATCGAACAACACCAACCGTCCGTCATCGTACCGTGTGAGGGTGAACGGTGTTTGCGGCCCAATGCTGGCCAGAACACGTTTACGCGTGAGCGCACGAAGCGATCCACGCACAAAGCCGCCCGTGTTGGGCTCGAGCTTGGTGGCCAGTGTGTTGGTTTCCGCGTCATGCACGAGAATACCGCCGTCCGCCGCGTCGGTAAATGTGAGTGACCGCGAAATAATGGGCGTGCCGGTTTGTTCGGCGAATGCACCAAAGCCGAAGATCCGTGCTGAGATCGCAAGCGCGAATACCAGCGCAATCAGCACCGCAGCCATGATGAGCGCCGGCTTGGGAACGCCAATACCGTGCATGGCCGACCGACTACCTGGTTCCGGCTCAAAGTGAACGTTGGGACTCATGCGTGACCTGTAAAAAACATGGAAAGAATGCTGTTAATGTGCGGTGACCGGTGAACCCGATTGCTGCACGCCTGGCGTCGGCGCCGCGGAAATCACCGATTCCGCATCGTTGTCCGCCACAATGGCGTCGCGCAGCAATGCTCCCACCTCATCGGGATTGGGCAAGCCGCGCAGCACCGGACTGGGCTGGTTGAGCTTGAACACTTTGCAATGCGGCCACAGTGCGATGTAGGCCAGTCTGTCGCCCGGCAGCAGTGTGAGCGCAATCTGTCCACTACCGTCGCGGAAGCGCGCAATCCCTGCGTCCTGCAGCAAACGCAGCGGCAGATTGATGGTCATTGGTAACACAACGCCAATCTTGAGCACCACACGCTTGCTCGTGATGGCATACACCGTGGTACGCGCCACGGCTCGTGCCATGAACTCCACCACACCGAGCACGATCAGCGCGAGCCCCACGCGAACACCCAACTGCACAAGGAACTCGTTGGTCGTCACCGTGCCCATCGTGCTCACCACCCACCAACCAGTCATGACGGCGAAGTAGGCAATCACCCACGCGCGATGAAAAACATGTTTGGCCACGAGCGGCGCGGACGGTGCACCTTCCCAGAGCAGGTGCTCGCCGTCCGGCAGCGCGTGCGGAACCCCGCGAATGTACCGCGGCTCAGCCGACGACGCAGCTGCGCGCGATGTCTCCACAGGCGAAGCGATCGACATCAGAGCAGCGGCTCCGCGCGACCCTCGAGCGCGTACATCGTACCGCCTGCGAAGTACGCCATGATCCGGTCTTCTTCGAGCAGCGTGATTACTTCCTCGCTGCGTGTCGTGGGCACATTGTGGAACTGCGCCGCGGTAATGGACCGCACCAGCAGACGATCATTGCCCCACAGCCCGAAGTTGGGCCACTGAACAAAACCGGCGGGCAGCAGGCGACGCTCTTCCGAGCCGGCCAACTGCATTTCGTAGTAGCGCACCTGCGGTTCCGAACGGTCTACCCAGATATCCAGCACCGTGCCGGCCACCTGCTTGTCCGCTGCAATCACCGGCAACCCGCGTGGATCGGGATCATTGCTCGCAATGGTGTACGCGGGCATGGTGCGCATGGGCACAATCTTGGCCGCGCCGTACGCCGTTTTATCGGGCACATCTGCACGTTCAGCCCATGCCGCCGGTCCGATACCGTCTACCATGGGATTACCCGTTGGCAGGATTGGCGAACCATTGAAGTTGTCGGCCGGAACGGCCTTGAGTTCATACTCAGCCATTAGTGCTTCTCCTCTGACTTAACGGGGGCGCCGTGAATGTATTCCTTCTTGTCGGGTACGGGCGGCCAGCCTTCACGCGGGCCCTGCGGTGAATCAAGCGGATACCCTTCGCGCTTGTCTTCACGACGCAAGTAGATGATCAGGCCAGCAAAGAACAACCAGAACGCGTACAGCGCAATCGTTGCGCCATCGATGTACTGCCCCATGGTCAGCTCCGGGGATGGAGTGGTGAATCCGCGTGCATTACGCGGGAATGTCGGCAAGGCCGAACGGCCGGACGACCATCTCTTCACGTGACTGCGCAACCCGGCGCCGCACCAGCGGACCGAGCGCAACGAGCGTTACGAAGAGGACCAGAATTTCCAGATGATACACAACAGAATACGGAACCGATGGCACGCTCAACGCCGTGCCCAGCGTGCCAGCATCCACCACATGCGCCAGCCAGTCTTTCATGATGCCACTTACCGCGAACGACGATCCTTCGGCCGTCGCAAACACCGCGCCCCATGCGCCCAGCGCAATGCCGTGCTGTGAGGGATCGCGCAGCGCCATCGCAAACGACAGCGTGCCAACCCCAAACAGTCCTTCACCAAAACCAATCGCCATGGCACCGGCCTGAAACATGCCGGTGGATTCAAACGGACTGGCAAAGATCACCGCCGCAAATCCCACTACACCCACCAACACGCCAGTGGCCGCCAAGCGGATGGGATCGGCCGCACGTTTGAGCGTGTACGCGGCCAGCCCAAACGCAATGACGGCACCAAACGCCATGATCGCCGTCAGCCCGGTAGTGGCCGACACGGAGAGGCCGAGAATCTCACCGCCGTATGGTTCGAGCAGAATGTCCTGTAGATTAAACGCAAAAAACCCCAGGCCGGACGCAACCAGCAAACGAATGGCATTACCGCCGGCGGTGAACGTTTTCCACGCCTCACGAAACTTCGGCTTGCGCTCGTGTTTGGCGTACGGCACCACACCACGAACCCGTGCTTCCTGCTTCCACAACGACGCGATGTTGCACACCACTGTAAACACCGCCGTGCCCTGCACTACCTGAATGAGCTTGTACGGCGTGAAGTCACGCAGCAACTGCTCCAGCAACAGTGC
>JBBSPO010000379.1:0-3432 GCA_038258695.1 Gemmatimonadales bacterium
AGCTCATGGGTCGCCTCGTGCAGTACGTCGTGGCGCACGAAGTGGGCCACACGCTCGGCTTCCCGCACAACTTCAAGTCGAGCTCCATGTATCCGATCGACTCGATCCGGAACAAGGACTTCGTAAAGCGCATGGGCCACGTGGCCAGTCTTATGGACTACGCGCGACTCAACTACGTCGCGCAGCCCGAGGACGGCATCGCGGTTGAAGATCTGGTGCCCAAAGTCGGGCCGTATGACAAGTACGCCGTCATGTGGGGCTACACGCCCATTGCTGGCGCGCGTACCCCGGAAGACGAAAAGCCTACGCTTGAAAAGTGGGCCCGCATGCAGGACTCCATCCCGTGGTACCGCTTCGCCAGCGATGCCGGCGCGGGTGGACCTGACCCGGGGGAACAGTCGGAAGCGATTGGAGATGCCGATGCCGTACGTGCCACGGAACTCGGTGTGCGCAACATCAAGCGCATCATCAAAATGATCGAGCCGGCGTCCAACACGCGTGTCGGTGATGACTACAGCGACATGCAGCAGCTTTACACGCGTCTCGTTGGACAGTGGGCTACCGAAATGGGGCACGTAGCGCGCGTGGTTGGTGGTGCGTACAAGACGGAGAAGCGGGTTGGTCAGCCGGGAGCGGTCTACACGCCGGTGGAACCCGCACGTCAGCGTGAGGCGCTCAAGTTCCTGATCGACAATGCGTTCACCACGCCCACCTACCTGCTTGAGCCAAGCATCATCAACCGGCTCGAAGCGCAGGGCAGCCTGTCGCGTGTCACCGGTGCGCAGTCGCGCGCGCTCGGATCGCTGGTGTCCAACGATCGCTTGCAGCGCATGCTGGAAATGGAAGGCATGGCCAAGTCGCGTTCGGAGGTGTTGCCGTTGTCCGAAATGCTCACCACGCTGCGTCGTGGCTTGTGGCAGGAGATCTACAACGGTCGCACAATCGACGTGTACCGTCAGCGCCTGCAGCGCACCTACCTCGGTGCCATGGCCAGCAAGATCAACCCGCCGGCCGCAACCGGCCCCGGTGGCGGTGGTGGCAACACGGACGACATCCGTCCGTTGCTCAAGGCCGAAATGCGCGACCTCGACCGCGAGTTGAGCGCCGCCGTAGGCCGCACCAATGACCGCGCCACGCGGGCGCATTTGCAGGATGCCCGTGACCAGATCCGCGACATGCTGGAGCCGGCGCGGTAAATAGCAGGTTGGGCAGCAACACATCACATCGGGTTGTGATGTCAAACGGGGGAGACGGTCATCATTGACCGTCTCCCCCGTTTGCATCGTAGCTTCAGCGGCTCAGCCACCCGTTGGACTGTGACTGCCCACGGCCGTTGCAGTTCACCCACACCGTCCACCGTCCACCCCCACCGTCAACGCTGTCAAACGGCAGTTCACCCCCACTGTAACCCCAACCCATCCCACCTCGTAGTATTCTCATCCATGCCCACCACCCAAGCCGCCGAACTGGCCGCCCTGCGCAGCGCGCTCAGCGGCCAATACACCATCGAGCGTGAACTCGGCCGCGGCGGCATGGGCGTCGTCTTTCTCGCACGCGACGAGCGGCTCGAACGGCTCGTGGCCATGAAGGTTTTGCCCCCACATCTCGCCGAGACAGGCGACACCCGCGAGCGATTCCTCCGGGAAGCGCGCACCGCCGCGCAGCTGTCCCACCCCAACATCGTGGACATCTATCGCGCCGACGAGGTGGACGGCTTTGCATTCTTCACCATGGGTTACATCGAAGGCGAGTCGTTTGCCGACCGCATTCGCGACCGTGGTCCGCTCGGCCCCGCCGACGTCGTGCGCGTGCTGCGTGAAGTGGCCTGGGCACTCGCCTACGCCCATGCACGCGGCATCGTGCACCGCGACATCAAGCCCGAAAACATCATGATAGACCGGAGCAGCAACCGGGCCGTCGTGACTGATTTTGGCATCGCCCGCACCGATTTCGATCCGTCCATCACACAAAACGGCTACGTGCTCGGCACCGTGCACTACATGAGCCCCGAGCAGTGCGCCGGCGATACCCTCGACGGGCGCAGCGACCTGTACGCGCTGGGTGTAGCCGGTTTCCTCGCCCTCAGCGGTCAGCTGCCCTTCGATGGCGAGTCGCCACAGGCGATTATCGTCGCGCACGCCACCCGCAACCCGCCCCCGCTGCGCAGCTACGCGCCCGATATCCCACCGGCGCTCGCCAACGTGATTGCCTGCTGCCTGCAAAAAGACCCGGCCGATCGCTTCCTCACCGGCGAGGCGCTGGCCGATGCGCTTACCAAGGCACTGGAGACAACACCGGCCACGGTTGCAGCGTCCGGAACGCGCGTGCTGAGCACCGATGAGGCCCACGCCGTCTGGCGCCGCGCCGCGCAACTGCAGGCCGAAGCGGCCACCCGCCTTGAATCGCGTGTCCGGGACACCGGACTGGGCGCCGAAACGCGCGCCCTGCCGGCCGCCAGTACCGCCGATCTACGTACAACGTCAGAGAGCGCCACCCAGACAGACGGGTTCCGCGCTCACGATGTCGAAGTCGCCGCGCTCGAAGCCGGCATTTCGCAGCGCTACGTCGCCCTCGCCATGGCCGAGCTGAAATCAACGACCTCGGCGATTCAGCAGGCCAATAGAGTGCCCGCGTGGCAGGATCGCGTGGCCACCAGGCTGCTCGGAACCTCCCAACGGTCGCTGGCCGTGGCCCGGCCCTTCCGGTTTCCCCCGCGCATGGTGCTCGCCGCGCTGGGACGTACGCTGCAGGCGCATCCGTACGGACTGGAGCTGCTCGAAACGGTGGGCGGGCATCCACTCGACGGCGGGGTGCTGGTGTTTCGCATCCCCGATATGGTCGGGAGCGACTATCGATTCACCTGGACCCGTTACGGCGTATACGTGCGCGAACTGCGCGTGACCATCTCCTCACTGCCCGGCGATCCACGCGGCTGCGAGGTCACCGTCAATCTTGATCTGCGTCGTGGACTGGGCGCCAACATTGCGGGCTACGGCCTGGGCATCAGCGGCAGCGTGGCCACCGGAGCGGGACTGGCCGCCGCCACGGGCGTCAAGATCCTGGCGCTCGCTGGGACGGCCTTGGCCGCGCCCGTGCTCGGCGCCGGCATGGTCTTTGGCATTGGCGCCTATGCGGCCTCAGGGGCGCTTTACCGATGGGAGATTGCCAAAACCACCGCCGAGATCGAGCGGGCACTGGCCGCAGTGGACGGGTCCATTCGTGCCATGGACATTTTTGGCGAGGCACCACCAACCTCGCGTGCGCAGCCTTCCGTCGATCAACTCATGGGGTTGGGCATCTGAAAGTAGATGCCCACGCAGCTGAAGCAGGTGCATAGAGGTTGAGCTTCCGGAGCAAACGGATCTTGACACCTCAGGATTCCGGTGCGACTTTGTTGTCCGTCCGAACAAAGTTCGATTGGACCTGGTCAGG
>JBBSPO010000380.1:0-3426 GCA_038258695.1 Gemmatimonadales bacterium
GCACCGTGTCACTCGTGCGGAGCGCCGCGAGGGCCTCCACGACCGGCAGCAAGAGCTCTTGCTCCGAGCCCGTGCCATGGGCTTGCGCGTCGACAATGATCTGATGTTTCGCATCGACGGCCGCCACACCCGTGTAGCCCTGCACGATTATAGTGATCGGACCTGGCCTTCACAAAATCGTTGTGGGCCACAGGCAACTGATGCCCCAGGGTACAGCTCGGCGGCTGGAGTCCTCTCGTCACGGCGCATTGCACCGTCGCGGCGCGTTCAGCTTCAGGGACATCGAGCAGAGCTCGTGCGCCGGCCGCGCGAAGCTTGACGGCCTTCACGATCGCGCGCAGTTTGACGCTGGCACTCCCCCGTTCCTTCATCGCGAGGTACGGTGCCATGCTGTGGCTCGTTTCGCAGTCGATCGAACGGCTTCCCATTCCAACGTGCGATCGAATGGACCCCTTACACGCGTTACTCTGAGCATGCTGTCTCGCTCACCGAAGCATCGTGTACGACGGAGGTAGCCAGAATGTTTGTCGTCGTCGGAGGGACACCTGCGGACCTCGCCTCCTGCAGGAACAGTCTACCTCAATCTGCAGCGATTTTGGCGGAGACCGAGGATATACCGCTTGGCGGTGCGGTCGGCATGTTGATCCTGTTCTGCGCAGGGCCCACCGGTAGTTGCGCAAAACCCACCGGCGCGGACCCGGTGCCTACGGTGCGAATCTGCAGCAACGCCGCGGACCATATCGCTCGCGGCGAACACGCACTCTCGCCAGCAGACATCCCGCACGCGCTCCTGCACACAACGGTCGCAGCACGCACTTCCTGGCATTGGCAGGCGCTCGCGCATTCCATCGCTGACAGCGGCGGCGCAGACATTGCCAGCCTACTGCCTCCTCGCGTCGATCGAGTGATCGACGTCGCGTCTTTTGCTCGTGCAGTCGGCCTTTCGCGCTCTGGGCTCGCCTATCGTTTGCGACTTGCACGACGTCAGCTTGGTATCACATCGGCGAAGCAGCTTGTTGATTGGATCATCGTCTTTCGCTTGGCGAGCGCTCGGCATTTCGGTGCGACGTGGGAAGAGGGGGCAGCCCAGTGTGGCATAGGACTGCGAACCGTGTGGCGAATCTTCGGAAGAATGAAACGAGCCGGTCACGACGTTCGCTCCCTGCAACTCGCGGCGGTATCGAAGGCCTTCCTCGATGCAATCACGTCCCCACACAAAGCGGTTTCGACGCGCCGGGCGTACAACGACGCTGCGCCCGAGATGCTACAACCCAGGCTTCGTTCCGCGCCGTGATCTTTTTTCGCTTGTACGGGTGCTGCCACCAGGCTGTGCAAACTGACACTGGACGGTGCACCGCACGTGGCGAATACTGTCTGCAGGATGGCGAGATAGACACCGAGTGCGTGCTCGTTTACTGCAGCACTGGACTGGATCTAAGCAGCGGGGGTGACGTCATGACCACACGCAGCAAACTTGATCGTGCCGTGAACCTGGCATTTATCCTGGGCGTGATCACGCTCATCGCGACCATCGTCTTCAACCGCGTGACATCGTCGACGAGCAGTTCGACCGTTGCGACCGGGGACACTCTTGGTCCACCAGCGGTTCACCGCTGGACTGATTCCCGGGCCACCATCGTGCTGGTACTAAGGAGTCAGTGCGAGTACTGCGAGGCGAACGTACCGTTGTATCGGCAGCTCGCCTCCTCGTTACCCTCATGGCCCTCGGTCCGCATGCTGGCGGTATTCCCGGAGTCGAGCGATTCCGCCAATCAGTTCTTGCAGCGACACAATCTCCAGCTCGCGTCAGAAAGTGGTCAATCCGTTACTGAGCTCACGCGTGACTGGCGAATCGGAGGTTTCCCTACCGTACTTTTGGTGAGCGCTGGCGGGCGCGTACTCAACGTATGGAATGGGCAGCTCACAGATAGCGGTGTAGCGCACTTGCTTGACGTGCTGTCATTGCTCGCTGCATCTCCTGCCGCGCTTCAAACCACGTTGCAAGGTGGGATCAACGTGGACCCCGGCGACTTAGGCAAGACGAGCCCAAGCGCCACCGCCCTTTCACCTTGAGGAGAGCATCCATGTCTCGTGCGATCAAACCATTCATTGCGCTCGCGTTGCTTGCCGGTTTGGCCGGGGTGGCGCCCGTGAAGATACAGGCCCAAGGTGGGCAGTGCCCCTCTTGTGGTGATTGTACGTGCTGTAACTGCAGCGAGTGTAGCAAGGGCATTTTCGGAGGCTGCAAGTGCAAGAACTGCAACGTCAATCCGACGTGAAATGCGACTGCGCGGCAACGTAGCGTTGCGGCGCCTTCGACCGCGGCGAGTACCGGGTACGTGCCCGGTACTCGACCGACGGAGCGCAGGCGCCAGCCGGTTACAATCGTACACGAATCCGAGACTGTGGCGCGCCGCTCTCGGGTTGTTGTTGCATGCGACGGTGGCCTGTTCTGCACCCGGCCGCGACAGTACAACCGAGAGTGCAACCGAGAGCACAACCGAGAATACCGCGCCAGTCACGCAGGGCGACATCGGATCGCCAGACACCATCCACCTGGAGGAGGAACTACGAATCGGTCACCGAAGTGATGACGCGTTCGGCTCGGTGGTGGGACTTGCCCTCGACGCGTTTGGCCGCGTGTGGGTTCTTGAGGGAACAGCGCGTCAGATCAAGATTTATTCCGCCGACGGTTCGCTGGTGCGCATCGTCGGCCGACAAGGCGCGGGCCCCGGAGAGTTTGCGCAACCGGCCGCGTTGCTTGCGCGTGACAATGGCACGGTGTGGGTTGACGACCCCGGCAACGCACGCGTGGTCGTGATGGATTCTGGCGGCCGCGTGCTACAGCAACACGTCTTCGCTCGAGGGTGCATGCAAGCGCGACCGTGGCCCGCGATCGTGAATCAACAGGGGCACTATGTAAGCGTCGGCGGCGCCGACTGTGATATGGTCGTGCGATGGGATCGCACCTTCACCGAAATCGCACGTCGCGCCGCGCCGAGAGACTCTCGCCCTCCGCGCGAAATCCGCACGCCATGGGGATCGGCCAGCATTCCGTTTACGGGTGAGGTGTTGTGGCATCCAGCGGCTGACTCGACACTCTGGTCGTTGCAAACTGACAACTATCGGATTGCACGACTCTCCTTCCAAGGCGACACAACGCAACAGGCCGAAGTGCCGTTCACACGTACTCGCTTGTCGACCGCTGATCGGGCACTCGCCGATGAGTTTTTCGACGAACTGAAACGTGACGGCGTCGTCGCTGATCGATCGCTCCTTCCGCGCGACAAACCCGCGGCTGTCAGCTTCTTTGTTGCTCTCGACGGACATCTCTGGGTCGAGCGTTACACCGAGCCTGATCAGCTTGGACAGCGGTGGGACATCATCGATTCCGAAGCGCTGCGCAGGCGGGCGGTGGTGGTGAGC
>JBBSPO010000381.1:0-3424 GCA_038258695.1 Gemmatimonadales bacterium
CATAAGTGGCCGCAATCGGGGGAAGTCGGCTTTCGAGCAGATATTCCTTGCCGGGACCAAGCGTGAGGCCGCTGCGTTTCTTGAGCAGCTCGCTCATGAACGCGTAGTCGGTTTCGCTGATCATGCGGCTTTCGCTCCGCAACGCTGTTGAACCGCTGTCGCGATGTCTGCGAGCGGCAGCAGGTCGTGTGCCAGTCCAGCATGCACAACGGCGCCAGGCATGCCCCACACTACGCTGGTTGCTTCATCCTGAGCGATGATGCGTCCTCCGCGGCGATGGATCTCACGACATCCTTCACGCCCATCCTCGCCCATGCCGGTGAGCACGATGGCCAACGTGGAGGCGCCATACACAGCCGCGGCGCTGCGAAACATGGGATCGGCCGAGGGCCGGCAGTAGTTCTCGGGTTCAGACTGGCTCAGTTTCACAATCGGCTGGCCTTCATGGGTGTGGACGAGCATATGAAATCCACCGGGAGCGATGTAGGTGTGTCCGGGCAACAGCGCTTCGCCATCGCGAGCTTCTGCGCAGGGACGTTTGCTGTCCCGCTCAAGTCGCTGCGCGAGCAACAAGGTGAAGACCGGAGGCATGTGCTGCGTGATGACAATCGGCAGCGGGAAATCCGTGGGCAAACCCATGAGCACTTCAGCCAGTGCGTTGGGGCCGCCAGTGCTGGCCGTAATGGCCAGCAGCCGTGGCGGCGCATCGCTGCTGCGCGCGGCCAGAATCTCGGTGCGTATTGGCGGACGTGACATCGGCAGCACGCTGACATCAAGAGCCTTGGCAGTCGCCGACGTTGCACCGCGTTTGCCGCGTGCCGCACGTCCGATCGCCCGCACCTTCGAGGCGATTTCAACCGTCAATGCGGCCAGCGCAGCGGTGCCACTTTTGGCGGCTGGCTTGGAAATAAAATCTGACGCACCCAGCGCCATCGCCTGCATGGTAATTTCGGCGCCGCGCTGCGTGAGACTGCTCGCCATGATCACACGCGTATCCGGAAACTGTCGCAAAATGAGCGGCAGCGCGGTGAGCCCGTCCATCTCCGGCATCTCAATATCGAGCATCACCACATCAATCGCCGTGTGACGCAGTGCATCGAGTGCCACCCGACCGTTGGGCGCCGTGGTCACCACATGCAGGTCTGGCTGTTCGTCAATGATGCGACCGAGTGCACCACGAATCACCGCGCTGTCGTCCACGATGAGTACACGGATCGCGTCGTCGGGCTTATTCACCGCACGCCACAGGCTTCAAGTTTGGATCCGATAATCTCGGCGTCAAACGGCTTCATGATGTATTCACTTGCACCAAGCGACAGCGCGGTTGTGATTTTCTCAAACGCGGTGTGCGTGGTGCACATGATGATCGGTGGTGTGGAGCTTCGTCCCTGAGCGCGCAGCGCGCCCAGGAAAGCGAGTCCATCCATCACCGGCATATCAACGTCGCACAGCACCGCATCGGGAGCCGGCGTACTGTCGAGCGCCGTCAGTCCCTGCTCACCATCGCCGGCTTCCGTGACGTCAAATCCCATGCCTTCGAGAATGCGTCGGATCGCCTTCCGGATGGTGAGCGAGTCGTCAATCACAAGTATGCGTTTCATGGGAGGCTCGGCTCACAGCTGACGCAAACGCGCCAGGAAATCGGTGACGGAGTGGTTCAACCGTTCCGACTCGACCGACAGCGAACCAGCGGCCGTCTTGATGCTCTCCGCCGTGTGCGCGCCTTCAATGGCCACTTGCGTAACCATGCTGATACTGGAGCTCACTTCGGCGGTGCCGCGTGCTGCTTCACCGACGTTACGGGAAATTTCGCCCGTGGCCGCATTCTGCTCTTCAACCGCGCTCGCAATCGTGGTGGAAATCTCGTTGATCTTGTTGATCACGTTGGTGATATCGCGAATAGCCGTTACGGCAGACGAGGTATCGTTTTGTACGCCGGCAATCTTGCTGCCAATTTCTTCCGTTGCGCGCGCCGTCTGACGTGCCAGCTCCTTCACTTCGTTGGCAACCACGGCAAAGCCTTTGCCTGCTTCTCCGGCACGTGCCGCCTCAATGGTGGCGTTGAGTGCCAGCAGGTTGGTTTGCTGCGCAATGCTCGTGATGACCTTGACCACCTGCCCGATTTCCTGACTCGAGACCCCAAGGCGCGCCATCGTATCACTGGTGTCGGCGGCTTGCCGCACCGCATTCTGCGAAATCGACGACGCTTCCTGCACGCGGCTGGCAATCTCACGAATGCTGGCGGTGAGCTCTTCGGCCGAACTGGCGACGGTTTGCACATTGCGCGTCGCCTGTTCCGAGGCAGCGGCCACCGCCTGTGCCTGCCGTGTGGTCTCTTCTGACGACGCCGCCATGCCCTGTGCACTGGCTTCGAGTTCCGTCGAGGACGCGCTCACCACGCTGGCAATGGCCATGACGTTTGATTCAAACTCGTCAGCCATCTTCACATTTTCCGTGATGATGTCCCAGTTCACCATGGGGCCAACGTACTTGCCGCTTTCGTCATAAATTGCCACGGCTGTGAGATCAAGCGTTTCCGGGCCCACACGAATCTTGACGTTGTGCGGCAGATGACGATCGGTGGCCAGCATGCGGCGCTGATGCTCGGGATCCTTGTGGAAAATGTCGATCTTGGAGCCCACAACATCGGCCGCCTTCACGGGCAGGTGCTGCTCAATGCGCTTGAGTGTGGCCAGCGATGACGGGTTGATGTAGGTGATGGTAAAGTCGAGATCGCACAGCATGAGATTGATGCGGGCGGACGCGACCATCGGCTTGAACAGCGCGGTTTCGCGACGCATTTGCACCGCCGCTGTGATGTCGGCGGCGTATTTGACCACGCGCGACAGCTTGCCATCGCGATCATGGATTGGATTGTAGCTGGCCTGCAGCCATACTGGGCGCCCGCCTTTGCCCGCGCGCTCAAACTCACCGGCCTGTCGTTCACCACGACTGAGCCGGGTCCAGAAATCACGATATTCGTCGCTGGCGGCGTATGCGGGATCGCAAAACAGCGAGTGATGTTTGCCCTGGATTTCGGAGAGCTCGTAGCCCACGGTCCTGAGAAAGTTCTCGTTGGCCGTGAGTACCGTGCCGTCGAGATCAAACTCAATGACGGCCATCGCGCGATGAATCGCGGACACGTGACTGTCGAGTTCCGCGATACGTTGCTCGAGCGCAGCGCCGGTTGGTTTTGCTGCGGCCTGACGCCGAACAGCGGGCTTCGGGGTGCTCTGGCTGACGCTGCGAGTGCGGGGACGAACGGGGGCTTTGGTCGGCATGGGAGTAGTCCGGGACGCGATTGGTGGAGTAATGGGAGTGGGCGCGCGATGCGCGTCAGGAGGTTGGCTGATCGAGACGGAGACACGCCTGTACATCGAGGATCAGCAGCAAGTCGTGCTCTCGGCGCCCGATACCGGGGCAG
>JBBSPO010000382.1:0-3394 GCA_038258695.1 Gemmatimonadales bacterium
CGTCCCGCGCGCCCCGCTTCCTGGTAGTACGCTTCCAACGATCCGGGCATGGCATGATGTACCACGAGTCGCACGTCCGGTTTGTCAATGCCCATACCAAACGCGCTGGTGGCGACAATGACACGGGCGCCCGTCCCCATAAAAGCATCCTGCGCGCGACGGCGGTGGATTTCGTCGAGACCGGCGTGATACGCCACCGCTTCAACGCGCGCTTTAGTGAGCACGTGCGTGACACGTTCCACCGCCTTTCGTGTAGAAGCATACACAATCGCGGCCCCGTCGTGCTCACGAATGGCAGCGATGACGGCGTTGTCTTTGTCACACTGGCGACGTGTTGGAACAACAAAGTACGACAGATTGGTGCGATCAAACCCACCAACGACCACGACGGCGTTGTGCAGCTGCAGCTGTCGCGTAATGTCTTCGCGCACGTTGGGCGTGGCGGTGGCAGTGAGCGCCACGGTTTGCGGATGACCAAGCCCTTGCCGGATGCGACCAATGCGTCGGTAGGCGGGTCGGAAGTCGTGGCCCCACTCGCTGATGCAGTGCGCTTCGTCTACCGCGAGCATGGCCACTCCGATATCGCGCAGTCGATCAATGGTGCGACCGGCGTCCATGCGTTCGGGGGCGAGGTACAGCAGCTGCAGCTCGCCACGTTGCGCGCGCGTGAGTCTGTCGGCGACGGCAGCAGCCGGCAGTGTACTGTTGATAAACGCGGCGGCTATGCCGCGTTTTTCCAGCGCGTCAACTTGGTCCTTCATGAGGGAAATGAGCGGCGAAATCACCACCGTAAGACCACGGCGCATCAGCGCTGGTACCTGGTAGCACAGCGACTTGCCACCACCGGTAGGCAAAACAATGAGTGCATCACGACCGGCGAGCACAGCTTCAATGGCGGGCTTCTGCGGCTTGCGGAAGTCCGGATAACCGAATAACCGCAGCAGTGTTGCCTGCGCATCGACCATCGTGCCGTATGGAGGGGCCGCGGGAAGCTTATGGAGATGCGATACGTTCATATTGCATGGTAGTTGCAACCCGGACACGAAGCGACATCAAAACACTGCAGCGTCACCAGTTCTGGAGCGTGTATTCGTATGCTTCACAAAATATGGAAAACACTCCTGGCGGCGATTCGGCTGTTCTTCAGCAAGAAGTCTTTTCAGGCGTCGGCTGCGCTCGCGTTCTACACGTTGTTTTCGATGGCGCCGCTGCTGATCATCGTGATCACGCTGGTGGGTGTGTTTCTGGGCGACGAGGCGGTGCGTGGTGAGGTTGTGGCACAGCTTGACGGGTTGATTGGCGCTGACGCAGCGCAGTTGGTGCAGGACGCAGTCCGGCGATCCCGTATTGAGCAATCGGGGGTCTGGCCCACGGTGCTTGGCGCGGTGGCGGTGATCTTTGGCGCTACCACGGTGTTCGCGCAGCTGCGCTCGTCGCTCAACTATTTCTGGGATGTGCGCGCCAAGCCGTCACGCAACGATGTCTGGGCGTTTGTTTTCACGCGCATCGTCTCGTTTGGCATGGTACTGACGATCGGGTTCCTGCTGCTCACCTCATTCCTCATATCCATCGCGCTGGCCACCGTCATGGAGTTTGCCGAGGAGTGGATTCCGGTGCCTGGTGTCTTTGTGATGCTGGCTGATACCGCGCTCTCGCTGCTGATCATGACGGCGCTGTTCGGACTCATTTTCCGTGTGTTGCCTGACGTGCGGCTGTCCTGGAAAGATGTGGCACGCGGCTCCGTGCTCACCGGCGTGCTGTTCATTGTGGGACAGTCACTCATTTCGCTCTATCTCACCCGCACCGGCGCCGGCTCAGCGTACGGAGCAGCCGGTTCGCTGGTCATCATTTTGTTCTGGGTGTACTACTCATCGCTCATTCTTCACTTCGGTACGGCAGTAACGCGAGCGCTGGTGATCGCCGAGGGCGGCAGCATCACGCCGATTCGTGGCGCGGTACGCATTCGTACGGAAGTTGTGGACGAATAGGTACGGCGAGCAGACCCTGTAGCAATTGACACCGACCGCTGCGCTTTGCAGCCCCATCCGTGTACGTAGGACTTACACAGCGCGCGCAAAATGTCCGCGTGTGAACGCACCACGAACCAGGGCACGCGGTGTGGCCAGATCAGGCACCTGCCCCGTTAGCTGGGCCTCCAGCACTCCACGATACGCGGCGGTTACGTCGGCCACCGGATCACCAATCATGTTGAACACCAGCTGGTAGCCACGCACACCCGCCTGCCACAGCTCCGGTACAAACTCTGATGCGTCGATTGGTCTGGAGTGCAGCAAGCGATTGCGACAATCGGAATCGGTAGCCAGCGGAAACGAATAACCCGTGGGATCGGTAAGCGTGACGTTGGCGTGCTTCTGTACGCAGAGATCACGACAAGTCGTGGGCTCGCGATCGAACGCGGCCGACAATACACAATGCTCAATCGTCATGCCTTCTGGACGTCCCCACACCAGCACATCAAACGACGGGGTGCGCCAGGGCTGAACGAGCGCAGCAATCTCCTGCGTGGTGAGTTCCACGCTGGCAGTAAGGCGACGCGCGCCCAAACCAAACAGAATATCTGCCGTGTGCGGATTGAACACGTTGAGCGCATAATCACCAACCACATCAACACCCTTGGCGCTCAACTCGGCCAGCAGTCCGAGATGTCCGGTGAGTACCGGTAAATCAAGTCCGAGCCATTTGTTCAGACGCTTGCGGTCTTCGGGGCGCACGATGGTTGGTGTGCGCAGGCGTAGTGTCACTCCCTGCCCCTGCAGCTCTTCATGCAGTGCGCGAACGCGGCTGACGGGCGGTGTGGGATGACGCAGGAACACATCAAGCACAACTTCCGTCGCGCCGGCCAGCGCCGCGGCGCGCGCATCGTCCAGCGTGCACACCGATGCGACCAGGTGAAACGCGTCGCTTGTGCTTGATGCAGCAGACGTGTTGTGCACAAGCAGCTGTTGTGTTGCTTGTTCAGATGACTCGAGCATTGCAGCAGGCGTGGCCGTTGAGTTCAGCTGCGCGATCGTTTCATCTAGCAACGTCTCACGTTCCGCACCCATCGCCACGCCATCCCACTCACGTCGCTCCGACAGCTCGGCCACCAGCGCCTGTCGCAAATGATTGAGCGCGCTCACAGGTAAAAAGCATCCCTCGGCCAGCCCGTCCATGTTGACATCACCCAACACATAGGTGGTGTCGCCCAGGCGTCCAAGCTGTTCGCGTAGTTGTGCAAGATCGAGCGCACGTTTGGATGCCGTCGCCAGCGGAATGTCCGAGCGCGCGGTAACGGTGTGCGTTCCATCGGTCACAACAAGCTTGAGCGGCCCGCCCGGTTGACCAAAGGCGCGCATGTCCAGACGCACCAGACCCACGCGGTCGGGCACGGTCA
>JBBSPO010000383.1:0-3386 GCA_038258695.1 Gemmatimonadales bacterium
CAGATCTGGGAATCCTCGAGCAAGGATGTCAGGACCCGTTAATCGCGTGTATGCGAAAAACGGAAGCCGAACGATCTCTTACTGATCTCCCCAATAGGACCATATGTTCCTACTTTGTGATCGTAATCACGGGATTATGCGAAAACTTATGGAAGGAAGCGCTCCCGGAAGGTATCGCGCGGCCTGTTCGAACTCAGGGGCGTTGGCGGCTGTACCCGTCTGCGCCAGACTGTAGTCCAGCACATTGCGCCGGTTGAACACATTCTGCACCGCCGCGCCCAGCTCGGCCGTCCACGGGCCCAGTTTCGTGGTCCAGGTAACGCCGAGATCGGTTTCGAGGATAGCCGGACGAGGCGCGTCTTCGGGTGCGGTAATGGGCAGGCCCGCGCCGAGATTCCCGAGTGTCAGCAGGTCGTAATAGGACTGACGCAGCCCCCAGGTGCGTCCCCAGGTTCCACGGGACCGCGCGGCGATAACAAAACCGGCACCAGGGCGAGCCTCCACAGAAATCAGCGCCCGATGTGGCTCATTCCAAGGCGTTGGCTGTAGCTCGCCACCGAATCGTGACGGGAAGGATCGCCGCGACACGCCGTAGTCGTACCCCGCCTGAACCCGCAACGGCAGGCCACTCGTACGGTCGGACCAACCGGTCCAATCCATATAACCCTCACGAGTCGCGCGAAGCCCCACACCGTACGCGTAACCACTCGCCTTGGCCACGTACGCGCTCGGCGGAACCTGCGTGGACTGCTCCGCGTCGCGGTTCAGCAACACCGCATAGTCAAACGCCTTGATCGTGGGCTGCCACTTGGCGTACCACTCACTGCGCAGCTGCCAGCGACCCAGCGGCGTGATCACGCCCTCGCCCGTGAAGTGATACGCGGTGGCCACACCGTCAGACCCGTCCGCCGGCAACCAGAAGCGTACACTCGGCACCAAAGCCGTCGGGTTGGACGTCGCCACGTCAAACTGGTTGACAAACTGGCGGTACACCCCGGCCCCAACCCGCCACGCCCACGGCCCCAGCATCGCCGACTCGCCGTCGGCTCGCAGCGCGATGCGCGGCTCCGCAAATGTGGTGTTGCTTCCCGGCAAGTGTGTGACCCGCACTCCGCCGTCCAGCCAATAGCGATTGCCCAACCTTCGCTTGACCTCGGCGTGGCTGGCCACTCGCCAGGCCATCACATCGCTGCCCAGGGAGCGCAGCACGCCATTACGCAGGTCCAGCACCGCGTCCGTCCGCACCAGCTCGGCGCCGACATCCAGATCCCAGGCCGCGCTGCCCGCCACCTGCACACCGCCTACTGCCGCAAACTCACGAATACGATTGCCGTCACGTCGCGGAGGATCCTGAATAAGTGGCGACGCGCCAATGACCATTGAAAAATCGTGGTCGAGCCGATGCTCGCTACCACGCAGCTGCAGCGTGTGCGTGACGCGGGTGCCGTGCAGCTGTTCATGCTTGATCTGACCGGCTACGGTGCGCCATCCGTACGCATCGGTGGCCCGGGTGGAGGGCTGATCGGGCACGTCAATAATCGAGACACCTCCCTGCTGCAGCGCCGATGGCTCGGGGCGCGCTTCCGTCACGGTGGATACCCCGTGTTGGCCGACGTACAGCGATGCGCTCAAGCGCTGAAAGGCCCCGATTTCTGCGCGTGTCGCAAGGTGGTAGTCGCGCAACGTGACATCGGTACTGCCGCTCTCGATTTCGTAGGGACGCGAGCCGGCTGGCAGATCGCTGGTAATGGTGCGGCCGATCCCTGTGAGACGACTCAACAGCACCGGGTCCGGCAGATTCCAGGCGCGAATGGCACTGGCCAGCGGCGTGGGCTGAAACACATTCCACAACCCCGTTCGGGCCGACACCATCGTGGTCACCCGCGTGGCTCGATAGGTGAGCGGCACCACGATTCGTGTGGAGGCCGAAAACGGATCGGCTTGCGCCGCGGACTGTACCGGCACGTTCACCGTCGCATCGCCAAAGCCGTGCGACAGGTCAATGACGCCGGCCGTAAAGCTCCCGGCGCGCGTCTCGTAGCCGGCCCGCCGCACCCGCAACTCCTCAATGGCCAGCGGCGAAAAGGCGCCGAATACACCGGCCAGCGTCGCGGCATCAAAAATGGGGACGCCGTCCAGACGCCACACATGCTCGCCCGCCTCGCCACCCTGGATGTGCAAATCACCCAGCCCGTCGCGGCGCGTCAGGCCCAGCGCGCTGGGCGCACCGGGCATGTACAACCCCGGACCAAGCACCAGTGGTGTGGCCACGGTGCCGGCCAGCGCGATACCGCCCAGTGTGGACGAGGCAGTACCCGGTTGCAATCCGTTCACCACGATGGGTGTGGTCATGACCGCGTATCGCTTGAGCGAAAACCGTTCGCGCAGCCGGCCGTCGGGCGGAATGGCCAGTGCCACTTCAAACGGTTCGTAGCCGATGGCCTGAATGCTCAGGCGATAACTACCGGGTGCGAGTCTGCCAAAGGCAAACGATCCTGCGTCGTTGGCCACGCGCTGATCCGGCCGTTCGGCCAGCATGATGCGGGCTTGTGGGAGTGGACTGCCGCTGGTGCCATCAATCACCACGCCGCTGAGTGTCGCGTAGGCGGGCACATCTTCCGCCCTCGCAATCACCACGTACGTGCCCGACGACATGCGGTAGTAGTCCAGTCCAGCCTGCGTCACAATGCAGGCCAACATGCGTTCCGGCGGCTGGCGGTCTACGCGACACGAAACACGCGGCGGCCCACTTGCCCCCCCCCGCAGCACACGCGTGTCGTACACGGAAAGATTCATGCCACTCGCCTCCACCAGTCGCTCCAGCGCGTCCTGCAACGGAACGCTGATGAGCGCGAGGGAGATGCGCGTGCTGTCGCCGGGAATACGCCGCGACGATTGCTGCCCCTGCGCCGCGGCAGTAGAAAATGCGCTGCCTAGGCCCAGCACGCCGCACAGCATGATCGCGTGGAGCTTCATGGGCGGCTTGGCCCGGGCGTTAAGGGGCTGCGTTCTCCGGTTGCGGCGAAATATCAAAGCCGCGGCTGGTACGCGTGAAACGCAGACCGTGAATAGTGCAGAGGTCGTTAAGGACACTCTCAATGGACGGGCTTTCGGTATAGTAGAAGGACGGACGTTCTTCTCCGACAGAAACGCCGCGCAGTCGGATGTCTACCGCGTAGCGACGCTCCAGTTCCCGAAAGATGGCGTCAAGCGGCAGATTAACCAAGGCAAGTCCGCCACTACGCCAAAGCGTAAGGAGCTCCATGTCCACCGGTCCGGCCACCAGCGGCGTATCGGAATCCCGCCGAACCAGCGTTTCCTGACCCGCCACCAGCTCTACTGCGCTGTCGCCCACCGACGTGACCGGCTCAACGCGAACCCGCCCC
>JBBSPO010000384.1:0-3371 GCA_038258695.1 Gemmatimonadales bacterium
AGCTCTTCCAGCTGACGCGCAATGACATTGGCCTCGGCGTCGGTGTCGGCCAGCAGCAGCGACAGCCCAAGCTTGGCATCGCCAATGCGTCCGGCGGCATTGAGCCGAGGGGCAAGCACGAAACCCACACGTCCGGCCGTGAGCGGCTTGCCCTCCAGCCCCGACGACCGCACCAGCGCGCGCAGGCCGGCATTGCGTGTCTCGCCGAGCATGCGCAGTCCGTAGCGTACCAAGACGCGGTTCTCGCCACGCAGCGGGGCGACATCGGCAATCGTAGCCAGTGCCACCAGATCCAGCTGCTCATGGACAAATCCACGCGACACACCCATCGCGTCACACAGGCCCAGCGCCAGCTTGTAGATGACACCCACAGCTGCGAGGTCCTTGTCGGTAGACGTGCAGTCCTCACGGCGCGGATTGACCACTGCATAGGCCGGCGGCAGACCGTGTCCGGGCAAGTGATGATCGGTCACGATTACATCGATACCGGCCCGCATGAGCTCATCAACCTGCGTACGCGCCGACGTCCCACAGTCACAGGTCACCACCAACTGTGCGCCGCACGTCCGCGCCGCGGTCACGCCGTTATTGGTGAGGTCGTATCCATCGGTCAGCCGATGCGGCACCCACGGTACCACGTGCTGTGCGCCCAGATGACGCAACACTCGCGTGAGCAACGCGGTGGACGCCATGCCGTCCACGTCGTAATCGCCATGAATAAAGATGGTTTGCTGCTGGCGCACGGCATCGGCCATGCGATTGATCGCGCGCGACGCATCGGTGAGCGCTTCGGGCGCGCTGACATACTCCAGACGGGGACGCAGAAAGCGCCGTGCATCTTCGACGTTTCCATAACCACGCGCCACCAGCAAGCCGCACACCACCCGCGGCAAGTGCAGCGCTTCGTGGAGCATCTCTACGAGCGCACTGTCCGCGACGGGAGCGGATCGCCACCGCGGCGCAGTACGCACGCGAACCGGAGAATGGGAGCTTGCAGTCACAGTGGCCAATCTACTGCGCGTGGGATGGCGTACGCGTGATCACAACGCCACGCACGCCATCGTATTCACGCAATCCACTACTCAGCAGCAGCGTCGGCAGGTGCGACGGCCGGCGCCGGCGGCTCGGGATTTGCGAACAGCAACACGCCGCAGGCCTCGCACACATCAATGAGACCAGCCACCACGAGCGCGTTGCGGCGCTGCAACGGAATGGCGGTGTCACAAGCGCCACAGGTGAGTCCACGAATGGCAAACAACCCGTTGCTGCGGCGACGCGTGGAGATGCGTTCGTAGCGTGACAGCAGTCCTGCACTCACCTGTTTGGCCTTCTCATCGCGTACACCGCGTGCCTGGGCGAGCTGAGCGTTCAGCTGCGATTGCGTTGCGGCAATCTCCGCACGCGCCGCGGTCTGCTCTTCGTCCAACGTGGCGGCAGCGGCACGATGCGCTTCCTGCGCCGACGTCATTTCGCCCAGCCGACGTGCCATGCCGGACAGCTCACTCTCCTCTTCGGCCAGCACACGACGGGCCATTTCCACCTGTGCCATGGCGGCGGTGGCCTCGCGCACCTTTCGCGCCTGCTCCAGCGTGGCCAGGTTGCGCTCGTGCTTTTCGCGATGATCGGTGATGCGATCATTCAGCGTCTTGTAGCGCTCCGTCTCGCGCTCAATGGCAACGCGCGAGCGTTCCAGCTCGTCGTGCGCGCGCTGACGCGCCTTGTCGAGCGACGCGATTCGCGGCGACAGTGCGCCCAACTCTGACTCAATACCGCGAATTACCGCATCGTCTTCCTGCACTGCCAACAACGCCACGAGTTCCGGCTGCACGCCCACCCTCCATCAAGAATTCAAAACCAAATCAGTCGATAACCTGAACATAGCGCACGGGGCACACACCCGAACCCCGCAGGGCCGACCTATTTGGGATTACGTCCCTGGCCGCCCTGGTGCAAGAGGCTCTGTTTTTCGCGCGCCAGACGCGTTTGCCGCTCCATCAGCCCTGGCTTTTCCTCGGTGGACGCCACCTTGATCTGTTCGCCCAACGCGGAAATCGTGCGGCTGAGCTCGCGCACCTCGAGCTTGCGCAGGACAAAGTCAACATCTGTCGGCGCATCCGCCTGTACCAGCAGCCCCTCGGCCAGCGCGATCAACTCCGGCGACATGCCATCCAGCACCTGATCCAGCTCTGTCTCCGCCGAGTGCGCCAGCATCGCCCGGAACAGCGCGGCAAATCGCTCATCGCTAAACCCGTCGGGCCCAAACCGTTCGGCAATGCGCTCCGCCCACGCCCTCTCCCGCAGCATCACACGCACCAGCTCCCGCTCGATCGGATCGTCGGTGCTGGCCCGCGGCATTGACTCGGTCGCCAGCCACTCAGGCCCGGCCTTCCGTCCACGTCCCTTCCATTGACCCTTGGGCACCCACGCGCGCTGCGTCGGCAGGCTGGGCGCATCATCGGGCGGTGGGCCATCAGAGGGCGGCGGCGGCGAGTGCTCGCCCGACGTGCGTACCACGCTCGTGCCAACGCGCGTGGGCGGAGGCGACGGTTCATCGGCCTCCCGCTGCACCAGTGTCTTATCCAGCGATGAGGCCTCGGCCAGACGCGCGATGTACAGATCGCGCGTGATCATGTCCTTGGTGGCGCGAATGGTGGGCAGCAGCTTATCGACAGCACGACGACGATGATGCAGATCGGCAAACCAGCCTTTGCGCGAGAGCAACTCCACCTGCACGTCAAAGAAGTCCATGGCGTTGTGCAGCACGCTCTCGAGCGCCGCCGTACCATGCTCGCGCACGAACGAATCCGGATCCTCTCCTTTGGGCAGCGACACCACACGCACCGCGGCGCCGTGACGCAACAGCTCCAAGCCCGAACGGAACGTTGCCTTGAGACCGGCTTCGTCGCTGTCGTACAGCAAAAACACTTCCGGTGCATAACGCACAATGAGCGCCGCCTGCTCTTCGGTAAGCGCCGTGCCCAGCGGCGCCACCACTTCTTCAATGCCGCCTACCGACACACGAATGACATCGAGGTACCCTTCCACCACCAGCAAACGCCTGGCCCGTCGAGCGGCCGACCTTGCGCGCTGCATGCCATACAGCACGCGTCGCTTCTGGTAAACACCGGATTCGGCCGAGTTCAGATATTTGGGTACGTCGTCACCCATGGCGCGTCCACCAAACGCCACATGATGTCCGAACTCATCGAGAATCGGAAACATGAGGCGGCCACGAAAGCGTGGGCGAATGGTTGTGTCGTCTTCACGCACCACCAGCAGGCCGGCATCACGCAATCGGTCATGATCAAAGCCCAGCGCCGACAGATGTTTGATGAGCAGCTGACCATCACGTGGAGCGAATCCGAGGCCAA
>JBBSPO010000385.1:0-3340 GCA_038258695.1 Gemmatimonadales bacterium
AAAGCAAGGTTGACGAAGGCATTGAGTTCTACGCCACACTGCGTACGCTCAAAGCCATTGATCGCGCCGACATTTGTGTGCTGCTCGTCGATGCGGTGGACGGTATTCACAACCAGGATCTCAAAGTTGCCACGCTGGCCTGGGAAGCGGGACGCGGACTGATTCTTGTGGCCAACAAATGGGACCTGTACCCTGAGAAGGGCGATAAGAGCGCTGACAAGTTCCGCAAGACCATTGTAGAGAAGGCGCCGTTTCTCGGACACGTGCCGTTCCTGTTTACCTCTGCACTTACCGGTCAGCGTGTCAACAAAGTGCTCGACGTGGTGATGGATGTAGACGTTGCGCGCAACACACGTATTTCAACCAGTGCGGTCAACGACCGGTTGGGCGAGTTGCTGGCACGTCGTCAGCCGCCGCAGCAGGCCGGGCTCGAAGTGAAGCTCAACTACGCCACACAGGTCGAAGTTGCTCCACCAACAATCGCTGTGTTTGGCAACCATCCAGATCTTGTGGTCGAACACTACATTCGCTTTTTGCACAACGGCTTTCGCGAGACGTTTCCATTTACCGGTAGCCCGCTCCGCATCGTATTGCGGAGAAAAAACGCCGTCGCATGACGCTCATGTTTGTGGTCGGCCTGCTCATGGCCTGGCTGCTGGGTTCAGTGCCAACGGCGTATCTGGTGGGTCGCGCCCATGGCGTTGACCTGCGCACCGTTGGTTCGGGAAATCTCGGTGCCACCAATGCGTTGCGCACACTAGGCTGGAAGGCGGGGTTGCTGGTGTACTTTGTGGACACGCTCAAGGGCGTGCTGCCGGTTGCGCTGATTCCTCGGCTTCTGCCGGCGATGTTTGGTACTACGCCACCGCAGCACTGGGGCATGGCGCTGGGTGTGGCGGCCATTCTTGGTCACGTGAAGCCGGTGTTCCTGCGAGGAAAAGGCGGCGGCAAAGGTGTGGCCACGGCCAGCGGCGTGTTTTTGGCGCTCGTACCATGGCCGGCCTTGGGCGCCATGGTGAGCTTCTTTTTCGTAACTTGGATGTGGCGCTACATCTCGCTCGCATCGCTGGTGGGATCGGTGGCGCTCGTGAGCGGTGTGGTGCTGCAGTATGGCGTGCGATCGCCGTACTTCGTACTGTCGGCGTGTGTTGCCTTGTTTGTTTTTTATACGCACCGGGACAACATCGCGCGACTGCGCAGCGGCACCGAACGTCGCTTGGGCGAGCGAACATCTGCTGAGCCAACAACGACTGTGCCCAAGGGACAACTGTGATGCATTCTGCACCGTCGGCTCGTATGCGCTGCGCTGTGATTGGCGCCGGTGCCTGGGGTACTGCCATCGCCGACCGACTCGCACGTAACGGGCACGCGGTCCGACTGTGGGCGCGCGAAGACGATGTGGTGTTGTCCGTCAACAGCGCGCACACGAACCAGCGCTTTCTCAAGGACGCACCGCTGGCGCCCACACTTGTGGCCACGTCCGACATGGGCGAGGCGCTCGAGAACGCGGTGCTGGTCGTGTACGCGGCGCCGTCTCACGTGTTGCGCGCGGTGGTACGCAGCGGCGCGCCGCACATCGCGTCATCCGCCGTGCTCGCTGTGGCCACCAAAGGTATTGAGCGCGACACGCTTTCTCTCATGACCGAAGTGGTTGAGAGCGAGCTGCCGACGCACGCGACGGTTGCGTTCAGCGGACCGAGCTTTGCGGCCGAAGTTGCGGCGCAGCAGCCCACTGCCATTGTCGCGGCCAGCAGTGTGCCGTCGGCTGCGGCGTTTCTGCAGTTGGCGGCCAGCGCGCCGGCGCTTCGCGTGTACACCACCGATGATGTGATCGGTGTTGAGCTGGGTGGTGCACTCAAAAATGTCATGGCCGTGGCCACGGGCATTCTCGAAGGACTGGGCATGGGATTCAATCCGCGCGCAGCGTTGATTACTCGCGGACTGGCCGAAATGACGCGGCTTGGTGTCGCGCTCGGCGCGCACCCGGAAACGTTTGCCGGACTGGCCGGACTCGGCGATCTGGTCCTCACGTGTACCGGTTCGCTAAGCCGGAATCGTGCGCTCGGTGTGGCCATAGGGCAGGGGCAAACGCTCGACGAAGCGCTGGCTGGCAAGGACACCGTGGCCGAAGGTGTGCTGAATGCACAAAGCGCGCGCGCGCTGGCTGACCGGGCTGGCGTCGAGATGCCGATCATTGAAGCGACCCACCGCATTCTGTTCGATGGACAAGCACCGGTTGAGGCGATCGCGGAGCTGATGGCACGCGAGCTGCGCGCTGAACGGGACGGCGGGTGATGCTCAAGGGCGAACCCGTCCAGGAGTTCTATTCGATTGGCGAGGTGTGCGCGCTCACTGAGCTCAAGCCACATGTACTGCGCTATTGGGAAAGTCAGTTCAAGGTGCTCAGTCCGGCCAAGAACCGTTCGGGCAATCGCGTCTATGCGCGGCGCGAGGTGGAGCTGATTCTGTTGGTGAAACAACTGCTGTATGTGGAGAAGTTCACCATTGACGGGGCGCGCCAAAAGCTGGAAGAACACCGACGTGGTGGTGAGTTGCGCGCTGTTGCACGTACGGCACTGGAGCTCGAGACAATCGAAGCGCTGGAACGGGATCTGCAATCGTTGCAGGAGTTACTCGACGCGCCGCTTTAAATATTTCTCATGCGAATTCTTCTGAGCAACGACGACGGCATCCTGGCCCGTGGCCTCGGTGTACTCGAAAAAGCCTGTGAGTCATTGGGTGAACTCACCGTGGTCGCCCCCGATCGTGAACAAAGTGCCACCAGTCACTCGCTCACGCTGCATCATCCGTTGCGCCCCGTGCGCCTGGGTGAGCGGCGGTGGCAGGTTGATGGCACGCCTACTGATTCTGTGCTGCTCGGTGTGGGTGTGCTCATGGAGGACAAGCCAGACTTTGTAATCAGCGGCATCAATCACGGTCCAAACATGGGCGAGGACGTGCTGTATTCAGGCACGGTGGCCGCCGCCATGGAAGGCCTCGCGTTGGGCATTCCGTCCATTGCCGTGTCGTTTTCCGGTACGGTGCTGCGCGCCGATGCATTGCTCGATTCACAAACCGAGTTGCTGGCGCGTCTGTTGGCGCATCTCACGTCGCTGCCGTCATTCCCCGCAGATACGCTGCTCAACGTGAATCTGCCGGCCATTGAAGCGTCGCAGATCAAGGGCGTCAAACTCACCCGCCTGGGTCGCCGTGTGTTCTCTGATTCCATCACACGCATGAAGGATCCGTGGGGACGCGAGATCTTCTGGGTGGGCGGTGGCTCGGTGGAATGGAGCGGTCCGGCCGATTCCGATTTTGCGACGGTGCAGGACGGCTATAT
>JBBSPO010000386.1:0-3328 GCA_038258695.1 Gemmatimonadales bacterium
ATAAGCGTGTACTCCAACCGACGGGGCGAGCCAATGTTGCCAACAAATGCGTCGCCGGCGTTGATGCCAATACCCGCGTGCAACGCCGACCGGCCTTCCGCCGTCCAGCGTGCGTTGAGCTGTGTTAACTCCCGCTGCATGTCGAGCGCAGCGCGCACTGCACGATCGGCGTCATCGGGATGCGACACCGGTGCACCCCAGTACGCCATCAGCGCATCGCCAATAAACTTGTCGAGGGCGCCATCGTGCCGGAACACACACTCCACCATGGCTGCGAAATATTCATTGAGCTGTTGCGCCATCTGGTCGGGTGGCAGCGACTCGGCCACTTCAGTAAATCCACGGATGTCGCTGAACAACACCACAACGCCTCGGCGTACACCGCCCAGCACCACGTCGCCGCGCTGATTGGCAATGCGGTCGGCCAGCTGCGGTGTGAAATAGCGTTCAAAGTTCTCGCGCACGCGTGTGGCTTCGCGCAGACGTTCGACCGACTGTTCCCTCTCCATGGCCGCGGCGGCAATGCCCGCGTAAGCCACAAGAAAATCCAGATCGGCTTCGTTGAACGCATGCGGATTCCGCAGGTTGTCAACGTACAGCACGCCCAGCGTTTGCCGTCCTTCGCCAATGAGCGGTGCCGCCAGCGCCGAACGAACTTCTTGCGAGCCGACGGAATCTCCGCTCAGGCGTTCGTCGCGGCTCGCGTCGTGCAGCAGCCATGACACCTGACGTTGTGCGACCCCGTTGGTAATGCTTCGCGGAACGGGGCGCGCAATCGTTGCGCCACTGCGGTCGCGCGCCATGCGCATTTCGAGGTCGGCGTTTGCCTCGGCTCCCTCTGCAACGAGCAGAATCGCCACACGATCTGCGTCAAACGCCTCAAATGCGTCATCGACAATGCGCGTGAGCAGCGCTTCGAGTCGGGCCAACCCGCCGAGGCGCTGTGCGACCGCGACCAGCTGTGACAGACGCTTGCCCGCCACGGCTTCGACGGCATCGGTCGGTGAACCCATAGCGCGTTCACGCACCATCGTGGCCGCGCCGTCGAGTGCAAATGGCTCGGTGACCGATACTCGGGGCGCGGTCTCTTCCACCACCGCCAACTCAACCGGCCCGAATGAAATCAGATCACCAACGCGAGCCCGTGACTTGGCCACACGCTGACCGTTGATCCATGTACCATTGCGCGACGACAGGTCCTGCAGCAGCACACCGTCACCGTCCACCCGTACTTCGGCGTGCCGACGCGACACACCAGGATCAAGAATCGGCAGATCGCACGACGTGTCCCTGCCGAGCACGAGCGCGGCTTTTACCGGCAGGACAAAACGACGGTCACCCGACGGCGACACCAGCGCGAGTGGCATATCGGTCAGTGACTGAGCACGACGTTGGACTCAGCGACCCGCGCGCGACCAATGGCCGTCAACAGTGCGCGGGCCTTGCTTTCGGTTTCTTCCCACTCGACGGCCGGCACTGAATCATGCACGATACCCGCACCGGCTTGCACGGAGGCAACGCCATCCACCATCACGCAGGTGCGAATGGTGATGGCCAGATCCATGCGCTGATCACCCGCTGCAATGAATCCCAGTGCGCCGGCGTACGGCCCGCGTCGTTCCGGTTCGAGTTCATCAATGATTTGCATGGCGCGCACTTTGGGTGCACCCGTCATGGTGCCAGCCGGAAACGTGGCGCGCAGCGCGTCGAGCGCCGAGTATCCGGGTAGCAGATCGCCTTCCACCTGACTGACCATGTGCAGCACGTGCGAATAGCGCTCCACTTTCATGAGGTCGGTAACGCGTACGCTGCCGTACGTCGCGATGCGCCCCACGTCATTGCGTCCCAGGTCTACCAGCATCACATGTTCCGCACGTTCTTTTTCATCGGCCATGAGGTCGGCGGCCAGTGCATCGTCGTCTTCAACTGTGGCGCCGCGTTTACGCGTGCCGGCAATGGGACGCACGGTCACGCGACCGTCAGCCACGCGCAACAACAGTTCGGGCGACGAGCCTACAATCTCCACGCCATCGAGTGCGAGGTGGTACATGTAGGGCGACGGATTCAATGCGCGCAAGCAGCGATAGAGCGTGAGACTGTCAAAGTCATGCGGTGTGCTGATGCGTCGCGCAAGCAGCGCCTGAAACACGTCGCCCGCGAGAATGTATTCCTTGATGCGGAGCACGTCGCGCTCAAAGTCTTCGCGCGCAAATGACGACTCACCGGTCGCTGCTGGTGCATCGTGTGCGAGCTGCAGCGGCTCCAGTACGTTGGGGCCCTGCAGTGCGTCAATCGTGGTGTCGAGCGTGCGCTGTGCGTCGCCGTACAATGTTTCCAGCTGTTCGGCAGACGCACCGGCTGGTACCTGTACCGACACGATCACCCGTGCCTGCGCACGCCAGTTGTCAATCATGACCAGCGCATGCGGAAACATCACGATCGCGTCAGGTGTGTTCACACTACGCGGCGGCGCGTTTGGCAGTCGTTCGATGTAGCGCACCGTGTCGTACGTGAAGTACCCCACGGCGCCGCTCCAGAACGGCCCAAGCTCCGGCATGGAGACCGGTCGCATGCCTGCCACAATTTGCTGCAAGTCGGCGATGGGATCATCAGGCGTGCGCGCATCATGCCAGCCATGTTGTGCGCTCCAGTCTTCCACCACGCCGTCGGTGACACGCCAGGCGCCGCTGAGCGAGCTGCCCAGGTAGGTGTAGCGCGCCCACGTTTCGCCGCCAGCCGGCGCCGATTCCAGCAGGAAGCTGAACGGCCCGTCGCGCAGCTTGGCGTAGGCGGAAACGGGGGTGTCGAGGTCGAGCAGGCAGTCGCGCCACACGGGCACGAGGCCGCCGAGCGCGAGGCAGTCGGCGGCACGGTTGAAGAAGGCGTCACGGGTAGGCACCCCCAATACTCGCTGGCCGTCTCCCTTCAGGGCAAGCGTTGGCGGTAGGTTGCGACATGGCGAATGCTTTGGGAGACGATGGACGCGTGCGCATCACGCCGGGCGTGGTGGACGTGTGCGTGCTGTACCGCGCTGCGGTGGGGTCAGGGCACGCGCGGCCCGACGCAGGCCTGGGCTATAGCTGGCGCGTGCTCGTGCTCCAGCGGGGCACGCAGGGCCGCTGTCCGGGCTCGTGGGAGCTGGTGCACGGTGGCATTCACGTGGGTGAAGCCCCGGAGGCCGCCGCGCGGCGCGAAGTGACCGAGGAGACCGGACTCTCGGTGCAGCGGCTGTACTGCATCACGGTGAACGGGTTCTATCTCGCGGGACGCGACATCCAGGCGACGTTGGTGTTTGCCGCCGTGGTGGGTGAGGGCAACCGGCCGCCTG
>JBBSPO010000387.1:0-3303 GCA_038258695.1 Gemmatimonadales bacterium
ATCCGAACTCTCCCAGCCTGCCGGAGCCCGGGGCGTAGCGCGGAAGCAGCAACCAGACACGCTGTAGGTAGCGCTGACATTCCGAGGGCAAGTGCTCTCGGGGCTGGCACCGAACTTTTCTCCAAGACAGGCGCGCCCCGGGAAGGTAGGATTGGCCGAATATTGTTCACTCCAACCCGCGAGGATGTCCACATGTCTGCTCATGAGCACGCGCGATACACGCACGCGATTCCCTGTCTGTCGTACACCAACGCGCACGCCGGTATTGAGTGGCTCGTCACGACATTGGGCGCCGAGGCGCGCCATGTGTACGACGGTCCAGACAATAGCGTCGCACACGCTGAGCTGTGGTTCGGCGACGCCTGTGTGATGCTTGGCTCATTCAAGGACGGCAACCTGCCACCACGCTCGCCCGGACAGGGCTGCGTGTACATCGTGGTCGAGACGGCTGATGAGGTCAACGCATTGCACGATCGTGTCGTCGCGACTGGTGCGCAAATGGCGATCACATTGCGCGACACGGATTACGGGTCGCGGGATTTCGCGTGTCTCGACCCTGAGGGCAACTGCTGGTCGTTTGGCACCTACGTGCCGGTGTGATGCAGGAGGACGTGCTGCCACGGAAGTTGTGCGGCAGCACATCGAGCATCACAGCCTCACCGCTGCCGTAACCCCTCCAACTGCACGTCAATAAGTCCCACACGCGGCTCGCCGGTGATGTCGACGTTGTACTTGACCAGTCGTCCTCCCGGAAGGACGTCCAGTATCCAGCCGTCCAGCTGCTTGCGCGCCAGCACCCTTGCGCTCGATAGGTCGATCACCTCGAGCACCGTGTCGTACAGCAGTTCGAAGGCGATGGAACTCGTTTTGATTTCGCGTGCCATTTGCACTCCAGCCCAAGCCGATTTCCAGGTGGGTGCAGGCACGCGCGTGGCTACCCACAACCGGCCTGACTCATCTATCCACGTTCCGCCAATAGCTGGAGGTGGTGGCGCGTTGGGCCCCAATCCGGATGCTGACGGTGTCGAAAACCATGTTGGACGGCGCTGCAGCTGAGTGCGTTCGGCGCCCAACCGCTTCCAGATCGTGATATCGTAGGCGGCGTGGTCAACCGTGATGATGTCACCACGCTTAGTTGTGTTGATATGTTGCCTGATATCGCGCGAGTAGCCTGGTCGCAACGCACCACCAACAGAGCCAAAGTTTTTTGTCACGCCCACAGCTGACTGCGCAAAGTTCATGAGGTACAGCGGATCTGCAGATGCACGGCGACCGTTCGTGGTGCCGCTCACCAATACGCTGTCAGGCCAGCGAAGCACCACGCCCTGGCCAAACGTGAACGGATACGAAAGAGACCGTACATACTTAAGGTCAGGCGAAAGCACTGAAGCACGCGCGCTGACCGGATCCAGAACAAGAATGGAATCGCCGGGCAGGCTCATCACATCGCTCTTGCTTTGATACTCACCTGGTCCTCCTCCTTGCCGCCCAACGGCCTGCACAAACCGTCCGCTGCGGTCAAACACCAACATCGAGTTGCCTTCCAGCATCCAGATTCGCGACTGCGCATCAACGCGCATACGATATGGCGCGCTTGACAGGGCGTGCGCACTTGGCACACGCATAAATGTTTGTGCAGAGGTGGTAATGCGGCACTGCGCGCATGACACGGCGTCGGGAATGCGGCCCGGTACTTGCGCCCGTGCCTGTTCGCCCATGAGCGCAGCACTGATGGCGAGTATTGTCACTGCAACTTTCATCTCTGCCTGGCTTGCGGCGGGGTGGGAGAGTGATGTCAGCCAACGTATCATGGCGAAAACCCGGATGCCACCCACAACCACCGGACGCGGCGCATATTTCAATTATCCCGGCTCGGCGACCCGCCAACCCTGCGCACCGTGAACACGCACGACGTACTCATCATTGGCAGTGGGTTTGCCGGCATCGCGGCGGCAATCAAGCTGCGCGAGGCTGGGTTTAGCGATGTGCTGATTCTTGAACGGGCGGCATCGGTTGGCGGCACTTGGCGCGACAACCACTATCCCGGCTGTGCCTGTGACGTACCGTCTCGGCTCTACTCGCTGAGCTTCGCTCCCAACGGCCACTGGACTCGCAGCTACTCAGCCCAGCCCGAGATTCGCGCGTATCTCGAATCAGTGGCGCGCGACCACGGCATCATGCCGCTTATTCGCTTCAACCACAACGTGCGGTCGGCGCAGTGGCACGTCGAGACAAGCCGTTGGCAGGTAACGACAGATCAGGGCGAGTTTGCAGCATCACTGTTGATTCTGGCCACCGGTGCGCTGAGCGACCCCGTGCTTCCCGATGTACCTGGACGGGACACATTTCACGGACCCGCATTTCACTCATCGCAGTGGGATCACACCGTGCCGTTGCAGGGCACTCGCGTGCTGGTGATCGGGACGGGCGCATCAGCCATTCAGTTCGTACCTGAACTTCAACGCCGCGTGGCTTCGCTCACGCTGTTTCAGCGCACGCCGCCGTGGATTTTGCCGCGACACGACCGCGCCTACAGCGCGATTGAGCGCGTGGTGTACAGTAAACTGCCGCTCATTGAACGACTTGCGCGCGGTGTGGTGTATCTGTCACGTGAGGCCACGTTTCTCGCATTTCGGGATGTGCGTCTGGCCAGACAGGTGCAGCGGGTGGCGTTGTGGCACCTGCACCGTCAGGTGCGCGACAGCGCGCTGCGTACCGCACTCACACCCAGCTACGCCATGGGGTGTAAACGTATCCTCGTCACCAACGAATACTATCCGGCGCTCACGCAACCGAATGTGCAGGTGGTGACCAACGGTATTGCCCGTGTTGTACCCGACGGTGTGCTGACCACTGACGGCCAAAAGCATGAGGGTGATGTCCTCATCTTCGGCACCGGGTTTCGCCCGACAGATCCACCGCTGGCGCCCCATGTGCGAGGACGCGACGGACGGTCGCTGGCCAACGCATGGAATGGCAGTATGCGCGCCTATGCTGGCACTACCGTGCACGGTTTTCCAAACCTGTTTCTTGTGCCTGGGCCCAACACGGGGCTCGGACATACATCGCAACTCTACATGATTGAAGCGCAGCTGCAGCATGTTGTGCAGGCCGCGATCTATCGGCGTACGCACAGTGTTACTGCGGTTGAACCACGCGACAGCGCGCAGCAAGCCTGGGTGCAAGATGTCGACACGCGCATGCAACGCATGGTATGGGTCGCGGGTGGCTGTCGCAGCTGGTATCTCGACCGCAACGGACGCAACTCATCACTCTGGCCCGACTTCACGTTCCGGTTCCGGC
>JBBSPO010000388.1:0-3293 GCA_038258695.1 Gemmatimonadales bacterium
ATTGGCACAACCGCTTATCGCGCAGCGCACGTTTACGTCGTTCACCATCTTTGGTGACTCGTTCTCCGATACCGGTAACCTGAGAGCGCTCACGTTCGGAATCGCGCCACCAAGCCCGCCGTACGTCAGCGGTCGCTTGTCTGATGGCCCTGTGTGGACCGAGTACCTCGCCGTCCGACTGGGTTTACCCGGCGCGGCAGCCCCCGCGTTTGTTGCGCAATCCAACACCGGCAACTACGCTGTAGCTGGCGCACTCACGGTTAACCCGCCTGGTGCGTCACCGCTCACCCCTCCAAGTGTGCAGCAGCAGCTCGGTCGATGGATTACCCGGCCAAGCCCCACAGTAGATGCCACGGGACTGTACACAATCTTTGGTGGTGCCAACGACCTGCGCGCCGCCGCTGGTTTTGGTGACGCCACACTCCGCAATGCCGTCGCGGTCGCTGCAGCGCAGAACATCGCCGCCGGAGCCGGTGCGCTCGCCGCCGCTGGGGCGCAGTTTGTCTTGTTGCCGTATACGGTGAATCTGGGGCTGGTGCCGGAATCGATGGCTATACCCGGCCGCACCCAAGTGCTGGGGGGGCTCAGCGCGCTATTCAACCAGACGCTCGAAGCGGAGCTGATGCTGCTTCGCAGTGCCTTCGCCAGTACCACATTCTTTGATCTGCGCCTCGACAACCTGCTCACAAACGCATTCACCGACGCGCAAACTGGCGGCCAGCGCTACGGCCTCACAGACGTAACGAATCCGTGCTTACCGCCATTTGCACTGGCCGGTGCATCGCCGTGCGACGTATCCCTTTTCGCCGATGCGCTGCACCCAACAACGGCCGGACATAAGCTGGTGTCGGATGCTGCCTACAACCTGGTGGCGCTCAACCAGAACGTGGCACTGGTGCCCGAGCCCGCCACGTTGGCACTGCTGGGCGTTGGACTTGTTGGCCTGTTTGCTGTGCGTCGTCGAGTGTCAAAGCACACGGCAAAAATCACAGTCGCAACTTCCACAACCTGTTGACCATCTCCTTCTCTTCGTCGCTCACCCACAGCCCGGCAATCAGGCAGCGCTCGAGGTTATCGACCAGCTTGCGGCCCTCGGGAACTTCCCTGAGCATGCGTTGCAGGCTGGCGCGCGCATGACTGAACATGCGCGTGCAGTACTTGAGCGCGACCGTGTCGGCCAGACGCACGTATTGTATGGCGAGCCGATCGAATACGCCCGCAATGCGTCTCGTGTTGGTGCCCAGCTCGATGAGCCGTTGCACGAGGTCATCGGCGTCGAGCGTGTACTTGAATCCGAGCACCGACCATCGGCACGAGTTGATGATGAACTCGGGGTCGTGCATCATGTACACGTCGAAGCCGTGCGTGTCTGTGAGTCTGAAGAGATCGCCCAATGCCATGTGCACCGCCGGCATGTCGTGCGACCGACGCAACTGCGCCAACGTGATCCCGTCGAGGCTGATGCGATGATCGCGTCGCGAGATGCCGCGTGGCCAGTAGCGGCATGGCGATCCATAGGACTCGACGACGCGCCCCGCAATGGCCGCGTCGCCGTCGGTCAGCGCCACCGCACGCAGCGCGTTGCTCACAATCAGGTTGCCCTGGCTGTGCGCATAAATGGGAACTCGGCGGTCACTCAGCGGCCCGGAACGCAATGCGCGGAAAAGCTTCTTCGTGGCCACATTGTCCGTGACCACGCTCTCGATAAACGCTGGCCACGTGACGTTGAGCCCCGCCAGCCGATAGGCCGCGTGTTCTGCTTGCAGGCGCGCACGCAGGAGGTGATCAGATCCCACCACATCGCCGAGCGCCCCGTGCAGACCGAGCTTGTCCGTCACGCACTGTAACAAGTCGGTGTCCCAACTCTTCGTTGCGTTGTACACCCCGTACACCGGGCAGCGCAGTGTGCTTGACAGCAACCGGGCGTGCGACACGTGCGTGGCACCATTGGTCAGCATGCCATTAACGAAAATGGCCGAGTACAACCGGTTGAAATAGGGCTTGCCGGCGTAGTCGTCCGATTCGTATTGGTTGATCTCGCCGTCCGCCTCGGGCGGCTTGTTGATCGAGTTTGTCGACGATTGCGCAGGGGCGGCCTCAACCGCCGCCTTGACCACGGCGACTTGAGCCGGCGTGGGTAGAGACGCGCCTGGTGCGATCGCGCTACCGCCGCCCTCGCCTGCGGTAGGCGTCGCTGCTGGCGCGACCGGTAGCCCCGTCCCGGCCCATGCCCGTGCCGACTGCAGGTCGCTCAGCGCGGCGATGGTGCGTTTGTCGGGATCAACACGTCCATCCGGCCACTGCATGCCGCACACGACTTTCTGAAAGGACCGAATCGTGTCGGTCGTGAGTGGTCCACACTTGCCGTCCACCATCAGGCGGGTGCGCCCCGGTGGCATGAGGGCGTTGAGCTGCGACTGAATGGTACGGACATCGTCGCGCAGGTTGCGACCGGTGGCGCCTACGGATGCGCTGATGAAGATCATGCCGAGAGCGGGCATTGCGGATTGGGCGGAAGGAATCGCGACGTGGTCGATCTAACAAGCGCAATCCTCGTCCACAGGCCGCCATGGTGGCACAGTCCGCTTAACCGTTTACCGGCTCGCCCAACATCCGCACCGTCCGTGTGGCGAGCTGCTCCATCTGCTGCTCGCGCTCGCGCCGCCAACGGGGCAACCGAAGCAGGTTGCCACCAAACGCCGCCAAGCCAACGCCGGCAAACATGACAATCAGCACCAGCGCCTTGTCCGGCTTGCCGGCGGCCGCGGCCACGCTACCCATGACAGCGGACATGCCGGCCATCACGGCGCCCACGCCGTTGAGCGCTATGGCGTCCTCTTTGTGCGTGCTCAGGCGCAGCTGATGCCCACGCGCTGTCGGCTCCACGCAAATGTGCAGATTACCCTGCGACCAGTCGCGCATTGCGCCAACGCTCGTGGCCACGCCCCGCGTGTCAAAGGTGGTCCGGAACTCGGCGATCATCTGCTCCCACTCGCGATCCGTTGGAGCGCGCGGCAGGTCAACCACCCGTGAAACGCCAATGCGCATGCCGAACGAGCGCCGCTCTTTCGGCAGGTGCACCCGCGCGTCAAGACTCGCGGCTGCCTGCGCGACGTGTGCGGGTTCGATTCCTGCCTCGCGACCAATCTGCGTGATCTCTTCGAGTGTCATCCCGCCGGAATCCGCCCGGGTGAGCGCCTCGCCCGCGCTGTCTGTTGTCGCGCGCGCAAAGATTTCGCGCACCTCGTCATCCCCGTATCGCCGTGTTGACATGTGATGGAGTCTACCGGCAC
>JBBSPO010000389.1:0-3275 GCA_038258695.1 Gemmatimonadales bacterium
ACCGCGACGTACAGACTCGGCCGTAGAGAACGCGATCACGTAGTCGCCCGATCCGTTGGACGCGCTTGAACCAGTACGAGCGAGTCCCATGATGGCTCGCGCAGCCACACGCCCGAGATTCCGGTCAAGCAGTGGCGCGTCGGTTGCCACCACAATCATGATCGAACCGTCGCCACGTTCGGCCTGCGCGTCTCCAGGACCGCCGTCGGCTGGCCGTACCATCCGCTGAAACGCGTGCCGACCAAGCAACGGGCCCACCGGCACGCCCATGACCTGGAGCACGCCACCAAAGTTGCCCTGCACCAGCACGCCAATCGTGTACCCTCCGGCCGCTGACGGCAGCACGCGCGAGCTGGTGCCAATACCACCCTTCCAGCCAAACATCGACGTACCGGTTCCCGCCCCCACGCTGCCCTCACCAACGGGGCCGCTGTCGGCGGAGCTGAGAGCGGCACGCAGCGCATCACCGATTCCCGGACGTGCGCGAATGGCGTTCAAACCACCGTCGTTGGTTTCACCCACCACGGGATTGATGGAGCGCACGTTGCGATTCTCGTCTCGCTCCAGCATGGACTGCGCCAGCGCGTCTCCCACCGACCAGATACACAGTGTGCAGGTGAGCGCGATTGGTGTTTCGAGTTCGCCAAGCTCACTGACTTGTGTGATGCCCAACAGTTTGCCGAATCCGTTGCCCACATGAATGGCCGCCGGAACCCGCGAGCGATATAAATCACCGCTGTGCGGCACGATAGCCGTGACACCGGTGCGCAACGAATCGCCGGCTCGCACCGTGGCATGGCCCACGCGGACGCCGGGCACGTCGGTAATGGCGTTGTGAGTGCCGGGCGGAAACACGCCGGGCGCAACGCCCAATGACCGGGCGCGCATGCGTGGCTGCGCGTCTGCCCCCGCCGTTGCCTGGCCTGATTGCGCGTGGCTGGCCAGCGCCGGGATGATTGTGGCGGCAGCCAAGGCCGCGAGAGTAACTCGGCACGTGATAAGTGAGCGCCAGCGCTCGCACCGCAGCAGGGAGTGGATCATATTCGAATGATGTCTCTCCGCCCGGTGTTCGGCCACCATGAACTTCGCTCTCGCCTCGCCGCCGCCGCGCGGTCTGGGCGGCTACCGGCCAGCCTGCTGCTCACCGGTCCACGTGGCGTGGGCAAACAACGGCTCGCCCTGTGGCTGGCCCAGCGCATGCTGTGCGACGGACCAGACGCCCGCCTGGAGACTGAGCCGTGCGGACAGTGTCAACACTGCCGATACGCCTTCAAGCTGCAGCACCCGGATTTGCACTGGTTTTTCCCTCACGAGAAGCGCAAGGAAAGCGATCCCAGCGCCGAGGATGTGCGGGCCGATCTGGCGGACACTATAGAGGAGCGCGTGAAGGCTGATGGGTTGTGGGCAGCGTCCTCGGGTATGCACGGACTGTACATCTCAACCGTTCGCGCACTGGTTCAGTCGGCATCACTCCGGCCGGCCATGGCGCCACGCGCAGTTTTTGTGGTGGGAGACGCCGAACGCATGGTACAGCAGGACGGCTCTGATGCGGCGGCCAACGCGTTTCTCAAGCTGCTCGAAGAACCACCGCCAGGCACGACGCTGATTCTGACCAGTAGTGAGCCGGGAGCGCTTCTGCCCACCATCCGGTCGCGCGTGGTGACGGTTCGCGTAGCACCGCTCAGCTCCGCTCACGTGTCAGAGTTTCTGGATGACGAGGCCGTCGTGCGGCGACTTGGCGCAACCGATGAGTCTCGATCAGACTTGCTCGCCAGAGCCGCCGGTGCACCTGGGCAGTTGCTCGAGGACAGCGCAACGGCCGACGCATTTGCTGCTGCTCGGCAGCTGCTCGACGCTGCACTCGCGCCGCAATCGCCCGAAGGACACGCCACGCGCGCGCATGTTGCCGCGCGGCAAGGTGTGAGCAAGGCACGCGGGGCGTTCTCCGACACGCTCGATGCGCTCACGGTGTTACTGCACGAGCATGTTCGTCACACCGTGCACAGCGGCAGCGAACGTGACGCGCGACGAATCGCGACTGCCGTAAGTGTTCTGGAGGTCTCCAAGTCGCGCACACAGCAAAACATCACGCCCATGTTGTTGACCGCGGTATTGCTCGATGAACTGTCGGCGTTGCTCTCGTCATGATGGTTGATCCCACGCGCGTGTCGACGCACGCGGCGGCAAACACCCGTACTCATTCTCCCCCCCCTGTGTCTCCCCCATCTGATGTTCAACCGCCAGCAGACGCCCCTGACGGCAAGTCGGCGGCCCCCCCTTCGTGGCCCGCGACACCACCCGCGATTGCTCTCAGTCACGTGGATTCGGCCGGAAGCGCGCGAATGGTAGACGTTTCTGATAAGCCAGAATCGGTTCGGACGGCGGTGGCGAGCGGATCTATACGAATGCGCGTGGAAACGTGTAAACTCATACAGGACAACGCATTAAAAAAGGGTGACGTGCTTGCGACGGCGCGTTTGGCGGGCATCATGGCGGCCAAACGTACGGCCGACCTGATTCCGCTGTGCCACCCCCTCCCGTTGTCGGGCGTTCAGGTGTCGCTTAGCGTTGATCTATCGCTTCCCGGGGTTCTGGTGGAGGGATCGGTACGAACCACTGCCCGCACTGGAGTGGAAATGGAGGCGTTGACTGCCGTGACCGTGGCATTGCTTACGGTGTATGACATGGCGAAGGCGGTCGACCGTGACATGATTCTTACCGATGTAATGCTGCGCGAAAAACGCGGTGGCACATCGGGTGACTACACGAAAGGGCAGACATCAGGCAACGATTGATGTCCGGATTCTTTCGGTTGGCGCGCAAGGGTCGTGCAACGTCTCCTTACTCGCTGATTGGAAGGTATATGTCTTTATATAGTAGTGATCGTCGAGCACGTGGTACGGATGACACGCGAACGACACCTGTTGAGCGTCGTCGCACAAAGCGTCGGTTGGCGCGAATGGTTGTATTGGCCGCCGTGGTTGTGGCGGGATTGCAAGTTGCCGGTCGTGGTTCCAGCGTACCGGCGTCAGCGGTTGAGCATTCGTCGCTTGAGGTGCCACCGCTGTGGCGTGCTGCGGCCAACGTGCTTGACCGACCGGTGGGAGAAGGTCCGTGGCGCGCGCAGAATGCGTCGCTGTCCGGCTTCGACGAGTCCACTCGTGAGTTGCTGCAGTGGAACAGCGTTTTTACGTACGCCCGAAAGTACAAGATCACAATGGAGCTCGCCGAGCTCATTCATGACACGGCAATCGAGGAGGGCATCGAGCCGGAGC
>JBBSPO010000390.1:0-3232 GCA_038258695.1 Gemmatimonadales bacterium
CGTGAGCGACGCCTTCGCGGTGCCGTCGGAGGTATTGCGTCAGGTCCGCCGCCTGGAACTTCGCACCCGCCGCCTTGTAGACTCGCAGTTCGCGGGCGACTATCGCTCGCTCTTCAAGGGGCAGGGCATGGAGTTCGCCGAAGTGCGTGAATACCAACCGGGCGATGAAGTACGCACCATTGACTGGAACGTGTCGGCGCGCATGGGCCGGCCGTTTGTCAAACGCTATGTCGAGGAGCGCGAGCTCACGGTGATGTTGGCGCTTGATATCAGCGGCTCGTCGCAGTTTGGGACCGGCGCGCGCTTCAAATCGGAGCTGAGTACGGAGCTCGCGGCCGTGCTGGCACTGTCTGCTGTGCGCAACAACGACCGCGTGGGGCTGTTGTGCTTCACTGATCGCGTCGAACACGCCGTACCTCCGCGCAAAGGACGGCGTCACGCGCTGCGCTTGTTGCGCGACCTGATGACGATTACGCCCGTTGGTACACGCACCGACTTCGGAGTGGCGCTGGAGCGCCTGGGGCGACTGTTGCCACATCGCTCGGTTGTGTTTGTGTGCTCCGATTTTGTGGGCGACAATCTTGAGCGCCCGCTCTCGCATCTGGCGCAGCGACACGATGTGATCGCGCTGACCATGGAAGATCCCGCCGAGTTGGTGCTGCCGGATGTTGGCATGGCCCGTCTGGTTGATCCGGAAACACGCGAAATGGTGGATGTGGACACCACCGACCCGGCCGTTCGCGCCTGGTTCGCCTCGCAAATCGCGGCCGAACAGGCGGCGCGTCAGAAGCTGTTTGCACGACTCGGCATTGACGAAGTGTTGGTGCGCACGGACACGGGTTACGTCGAGCCGCTGCTCGAGTTTTTCCGTGCGCGCGCGCGACGGGCCCACGGGGCAGTCCGAACCGCGGTACGTCCGGTGGCGGGCACCGGAGCGGCCGCATGAAGACACGTTGCGCCTGGTGCGTCATTACTGGTGCGCTGCTCGCCTCGCTCATGCTTGGGGGGGGGAAGGCGGCTGCGCAGACGTCACCCGGTTTGCCGGCGACATTGCCTGCGTCGCAGGTACAGGTTGGTATTGCCGTTGATCCTGATACGGTTACTGTCGGCGACCCATTTTCGATTGTGGTGCGACTGCGTGTGCCGGCACAGGCGACGGTGCGTTGGCCCGCGCTCGACGATACTACCGCCAACATTGCGCTGCGCGCGCCCATGCGACGCCGTGACGGGCCGGCGGACGTATCGGGACGCGAGGAGTTCGCCGAGTTTGAAGTGGCAGCGTGGGACACAGGGCGGGTGGTGACGGGTTGGGCACCGGCGCTGGTCATTGTGGGCAACGATACGGTATCCGTTGCCTTGGCCGATGTGGGCGTGGTTGTGCAGAGCGTGCTCAGCGCCGATACGCTGGAGCACGTGCCGCGTCCGGCCAAGCCACCGTTTGCGCAGGTTGTGCCATGGTGGGAGCGCTGGTGGCCTGCGCTGCTGGTGCTGGCTGCGCTCCTGGTGCTGGCGTACGTGCTGTGGCGTCGCCGACAGCGTGCGCCTGCGGCCAGGTTTTCAGCTGTAGGCCGGCTTGGTCCCTATGATCACGCCATGCACGCGTTCGATCGCCTCGATCGGCTCGCGCTCACCGACGCCGGTGAGTACGGACGGGCCACCACGCTCGCTATGGATGTATTGCGTGGTTATCTGTCGGCGCGCATTCCGGCCACCACTCGCGCGCAAACGAGTGCGGAGCTGCTGGCCGTTGTGGGCGATGATACGCGCGTACCGCTGCCCAAACTCATTCACCTGCTCGTCGTTACCGATGCGGTAAAGTTTGCGCGTCGCCTGCTTGACGCCAGCGAGACACGCGCGCTTACCAGCGAAGCGCGTGCGGTGGTGGAAAGCATTGAGTCGGTGGAGCGGGTACGGCGGGCGCATGCGGATGCGATGGCGCGTGCGCAGGCACTGCGAGATGCGGGCGAGCGTGACGGCCAGGACGGGGACGCCGGCAGTATCGGTGCGCCGCAGGCGTCGGATAAGGCGGCGGCTTCGTCGCGCGAGACGTCAGGCGTATCATGAGCGATCTCCTGGGGTGGCTGAACACGTGGTGGCAGGTGCCGTTGCCAGTGGTGGCGAACATCGAGTTTGCGCGCCCATGGGTGTTGCTGCTGTTGCTGCTGATTCCGGGCTGGATCTGGTGGCGTCGTCGTCATCAACCGCCGGCGCTGGTTTTCTCGCGCGCTGGTTTGCTGGCTCGCGGTCCGCACGGTGGATCGCGCTGGGCGCGTGTGGCGCCATGGCTGCGCTGGGCCGCCGTGGCCGGTGTGGTGGTGGCGCTCGCGCAGCCGCGCTCCGGTGCGCGCACTGAAAACGTGACGCGCGATGGCATCGACATCGCACTGGTGGTGGACATCTCCAGCTCTATGCTGGCCGAAGATTTTCAGCCGCAGAATCGCATGGAAGTGGCCAAGGACAAAGCCAAGGCGTTTGTCACTGGTCGTCAGACCGACCGTATTGGTGTGATCGCGTTTTCGGGTGAAGCGCTCACGCAGGTACCACTCACCGCCGACTATCCGGTGGTGCTCGCGGCCATTGAAAATCTGCAGCCCGGCCAGCTGCTCGATGGCACCGCCATTGGTACCGCCATCGCCACCGCCGCCAATCGGCTGCGCGACGCCGATGGGCGTTCGCGCGTGATGTTGCTGCTCACCGACGGCGAAAACAATCGTGGCGCCATCGATCCGCGCACTGCGGCTCAGGCGTCGGCGCAGTTTGGTATTCGCATTTATTCCATTGGCATTGGCAGCGAAGGCATGGCGCCCATGCCCGTGGGACGTGGGCTGTTTGGACTGCGCTACGAAAACCGGCCAGTGCGCATTGATGAAGCGCTGCTCACTGAAATCTCCGAATCGTCGGGCGGTCGCTACTTCCGCGCACGTGACGCGGAGGCACTGCAGGGCATCTTTGAACAGATCGATCTGCTGGAGCGTTCACCCGTGGAAGCGCGCAGCTTTGTGCGCTTCACCGAACGCTTTCAATGGCCACTCGCGTTTGCCGTGCTGGCCTTGATTGGCGAAGTGTGGGTGCTGGCCTGGCGAGGTACCGTACCATGAACTGGTCCGACATACGATTTGATCTCGCCTGGCCCATCGCTATGGTGGTGGTGTGTCTGGTGCCCGCACTCGTGTTTGCCGCGGTGCGTTATGAGCAGAAGCGCCGTCACCGTCGACTGGCGCGCTACGCGGCC
>JBBSPO010000391.1:0-3221 GCA_038258695.1 Gemmatimonadales bacterium
TATCGTCACCTGCCCACCACGCAGGACGCCGCGATTGGTATTCTGGCCGATGGACGCACGTTCTTCCCGTTTGGCGGCGCTGCTCCCGCCACTGACTTATGGGAAGTCCGCAGCCGCATCGTATCGCGTGTCACGCCCGAGCTTCGGCTGATTGCCAACGTCTTTGGTGGCACCGCGCAAGCCAACGGAGACAGTGATCGTCTGATTCGCCGCTATGGTGGCGAGCTGCGCGCGGTGCGCAAGCAGATCAAGGTGGCCGCCGGTGCCAAGTTCAACGACTGGGGTCCGTTTGACTATCACCGCGACTTCAATCTCACGTTCCCCGAGCAGTACATGGCCGACGTCTCGTACATTCTGGGACTGCCCAACTGGGCCGAACTGCCGTCCACCCGATTTGGTGTGCGCGGTACCTACCGTACGCTCGACCGCTTCTCACCGCGTTTTTGTCCCGCGCAGGTACCAGACGCAACGGGCACACTCGCCTGTGATCCGACGGCGCCGGGCGCGCGTGGGTCGGAGTGGGAGATTCGTACTTATCTCACGGTTGGGTGGTGAGCCAGAACGCATCACTTCGTGCCGCCTCGATCGAGCAGCAGATTGTTTCGCTGCTCAATCGCATGTCGTTGCGTGAAAAGATCGGGCAAATGGCGCAGGTCAATGCGGCGGGCGGACAGGTGCCAGACCATCTGCGCGAAGCAATCGCTGCGGGTCATATAGGCTCAGTGCTCAATGAAGTGCACGTTGATACGGTCAATGAGCTGCAGCGCATTGCCACAGAGGACAGTCGGCTCGGTATTCCGCTGTTGATCGGGCGCGATGTCATTCACGGTTTTGCCACCGTGTTTCCGATTCCACTGGGACAGGCGGCCACCTGGCAGCCGTCCATGATCACAGAGGGCGCACGCATTGCGGCGCAGGAAGCGGCAGCCCACGGTGTGAACTGGACGTTTGCGCCCATGATCGACATTTCGCGCGATCCCAGGTGGGGCCGCATCGCTGAATCGTTTGGTGAGGATCCGTATCTCACCGGCGTGCTGGGCGCCGCCATGGTGCGCGGATTTCAGGGGGACGATCTCGCGGACACGGGAAGCATTGCGGCGTGCGCCAAACATTTTGCAGGCTACGGCGCCAGTGAAAGTGGTCGCGACTACAACACCACCAACATTCCCGAAAACGAATTGCGCAATGTGTATCTGCGGCCATTCAAGGCGGCGGTGGACGCCGGTGTGGCCACACTCATGACGTCGTTTTCTGATCTTGATGGTGTGCCCGCGTCTGCCAATACGTTCCTGTTGCGTCAGGTGCTGCGAGATGAGTGGCGCGCCACCAGCATGGTGGTGAGCGACTGGGAATCAATCGGACAGCTGGCGGTTCATGGCTTTACGGAGAACGATCGCGAGTCGGCGTATCAGGCGGCCACGGCGGGCGTGGACATGGAGATGGCCAGCACCACCTACGCCGACCATCTGGAACGGCTCGTGAACGACGGGCGAGTTTCGGAACGGCAAATAGATGCGATGGTGAGCAACATTTTACGGGTGAAGTTTCGGTTGGGGCTGTTTGACAGTGCGCAGACTGATCCATCGGTCTTTACGCCGATCGCTGATCCGGTGCATTTGCGGGCGGCCTACGAGACCGCAGTGGCCAGCGCCGTGTTGCTCAAGAACGATGACTGGGCCTTGCCACTGCACGCCGACGAACTCACATCGGTGGCCGTGATTGGCCCGCTGGCTGATGATCCATACGAGCAGCTGGGCACGTGGATTTTTGATGGGGACCCGACACACAGCCGCACAGTGTTGCAATCGGTGCGCGAGCTTGTGGGCGACCGCGCAACCGTGGAGTACGCGCGCGGTGTTGAGACGACGCGCAGCCGCGGCACCGACGGCTTCGAAGGAGCCGTTGAGCTGGCGGCGCGCTCGGATGTCGTGATTTGTGTGCTGGGCGAAGAGGCGATCCTTTCCGGTGAAGCCCATTGCCGGGCAGACATCACACTGCCGGGCGCACAGGATGCGCTGCTGGAGGCCATTGCAGCCACCGGCACCAAGGTGGTGCTGGTGATCATGGCCGGCCGGCCGCTCGCGCTGGAGCGCACCGTACAGCGCGCAGCCGCGGTGCTGTACGCCTGGCATCCCGGCAGCATGGGTGGCGACGCGATTGCTGACTTGCTCTTCGGTGTGGCGTCGCCCAGCGGCAAGTTGCCCGTCACCTTTCCGCGCGTGACCGGGCAGATACCCATTTATTACGCGCACAAGCACACAGGAAAGCCGGCGACGGCCGAGTCGTTGATACAGATCGAGGACATTGAACCGCGCGCACATCAGGTGTCGGTGGGCAACACCTCGTTTCATCTCGATGCCGGACTTACACCCTTGTACCAGTTCGGTTTCGGACTGTCGTACTCTCACGTTGAATACGAACATCTGCTCAGCAGCAGCGCCGTCATGACCATGAACGGTCGTATTATATTTGGCGTGGATGTGATCAACGCCGGACCGCGCGCGGTTGATGAAACGGTGCAGCTGTATGTGCGCGACCTGGTAGGTGATGTGACGCGTCCGGTCAAAGAGCTCAAGGCGTTTACCCGCGTGCATCTTGAGCGCGGTGAGCGACGGCACGTGGAGTTCACCATCACACCGCGTGATCTGGCGTTCTTCGGACGCGCACAGCGATTGATTGTGGAACCAGGCCGTTTTCATGTCTGGATTGGCGGACACTCAAATGCCGAACTACGTACGGAATTTGAGTTGGTTGACGATCATCCCGGCGCACATTCTTCATAACATTGCGCGACCACCCCAACACACTTATGAGCGCACATTTTGCGGACCGCGAGGCCGTTGCGTTTGTTGACGCACTGCTTGCCCGCATGTCGGTTGAACAAAAAGTCGGACAGATGATTCAGGGTGAACGCATGGCCGTCACGCCCGAAGACGTCACCACGTATCACCTGGGCTCGATCCTGAGTGGCGGCGGGTCCGCGCCTGGCGCGAATCAGCCGGCCGACTGGATTGCCATGAACGACGCCTATTGGGCCGCGTCCATGCAGGATGCACCGGGGCGCGTGCCGATCCCGATCCTGTACGGTGTCGATGCGGTGCACGGACACGCAAACGTGCTGGGAGCCACCGTCTTCCCGCACAATATCGGACTCGGCGCAGCGCGCGATGCTGACCTTGTGGAGCGCATCGCGCGCATCACGGCGCGAGAAGTACTTGCCA
>JBBSPO010000392.1:0-3216 GCA_038258695.1 Gemmatimonadales bacterium
CCACCCCGCCCAGCGCAACCCGATGCGCGCCGTACAACGCCAGACCAGTTACCGTCGCAAAGCGTGGTTCATCCACCAGCTCACGCAACCCGCTCAAACGACCACTCGGCACACCCACGCGCACATTCACGCTGAACACATCGGCGGCCAACTCAGCGACTCCCTCGAGCGCAGCGCCGCCGCCGGTGAGCACGAGGCCCGCATTGAGTTTGCCGGCGTAACCGGCGGTGGTGATTTCGCGCTGCACGAGATCAAAGATTTCGTCCATGCGCTGATGAATGATGTGCGACATGAGCTCGCGCGACAGATGACGCTCGGGCTGCGATGACGTGGCTGGTACGGCAATGAGCTCATCGGGGGTGATCATGGGCTCATACGCACAACCGTACGCTTCCTTGAGCTGTTCGGCGTCGTGCTGCGTAACGCCCAATCCGTGCACAAGGTCGGCGGTGACATTGTTGCCGCCGTAGGCCAATGAACCGATGTGACGGATCTTGCCTTCGTGAAAAATGGCGACGTCGGTGGTGCCGGCACCAAGCTCCACCAACGCAACCCCCATCTCCTTCTCTTCTTCCGACAACACGGCCAGCGCACTCGCCAACGGCTCAAGCACCAACTCCTTGATCTTGAAGCCGGCTTTCTCCACGCTGCGTCGCAAGTTCATGGCTGGCGCACTGCCAATCGTGACCAGATACATCTCGGTTTCAAGACGCGTACCGGCCATGCCAACGGGATCGCGAATGCCGAGCGCATTGTCCACACGATACTCCTGCGGAATGGCGTGCAGCAACTCACGGTCCTGCGGGATAGCCAGCGCACGCGCCACTTCGTTCACACGCTCCACATCGGCACGCACAATCTCATCATTGCTGATGGCCACCACACCGGTGCTGCACATGGCACGCACATGTTCACCGGCAATGCCGATGTACAGCGACTCGGCGCTCACGCCGGCCAGCTTGGTGGCTTCGTCGAGCGCCTGACGAATGGAGTGCGTGGCTTCTTCAATGTTGGACACAACGCCGCGTCGCATGCCTTGCGTGCGCGCCTGCCCAACGCCCAGCACTCGCAGCATGGGTGCGCGTGGCAGCTCACCGCCCACCGCCGCGACAAGTGCGGTGGTGTGCGCGGTACCGATGTCCAGCGAGGCAATAATGGATTCGTTTATCATGGGAGTCTGGCAATCACCTGGTCTCGGAAGCGCAGGTCCAGTTCAACCGCCTGCAGGCGGCGCCGCGCAAGATCCGCTTCGACAGGTAATATGTCCGCAAGACGGGCCAAGGTCACGTTATCACGTGTGAGAAGTGTGATTTCGCCGAACTGCAGGCGTAAATCGGTGGCATTTTCCCGACTTGCCGTTGAAAGCCGGGACCAGAGCTCCGGCGCGCCGCCGCGGATTTGCGCCAGGAGACGCAAAACGGTGGTATCGGACTTGGCCACCACGGGCACGTCTACCGGCGTGAGCGACGGGTCAATGGGCAGCGGTTGGCCGGCCGAGTCGACTGGCACCAGGTGCCGCTCACCAGACACCAGTGCGACGGGGACACGCTCACGCACCGTGATGTAGAGCGTGGATGGCAATCGCCGTTGCACCAGCGCCTGCGATATCATGGGATGCGCCGACACCTTCTCCTCAAGCGGCTGCAGCTCCATCCACACCGACGACGTAGTATCGGTTTCGAGCAGCGCGACAAGCTCGGCGGGATCGGTATACCGAAGGCCATCAAACTCAATGCGGCGTACGTGGAAAAAATCGAACTGCGACAGCAGGCGCGGTCCCCACCACGGAGTAGACACCAGCGTCACCAAGGCGAACGCTACGCCGCTACGGCGCAGCCAGCGATACACTTTGGGCTTGAGACTCTCTGCTGGCTCGTTCTTCACCTGTTGGCCACCTGGTTGCTCACGCTGACAACAGCTCGTAACCAACACGCGTGATATCGCCCGCGCCCATGGTAATCACCACATCACCGCGTTGCATCATCAGCCTTAGCGCCGCTGCACATTCGGCGCGGCTCCCTCGCCATACGGGTGCGCAACCGTGCGACTGCATGACGTTTGCAATGAGTGCCGATGTCACACCCTCAATCGGTTGCTCGCGCGCCGGATAGATGTCGCACAGCATACACACATCGGCGTCAGCCAGCGCCTGGCCAAACGCCTGCGCGAAGTCACGGGTACGTGAAAACAGATGCGGCTGAAACGCGACCACCAAACGGCGTGCAGGATACGCGGCACGTGCTGCAGCAATGGTAGCCGCGACTTCTGTTGGATGATGCGCGTAATCATCAATGAGCAACGCGCCGTTGTGCTCGCCCAAACGCTGGAAACGGCGTTCCACGCCACCAAATGATTCAAGACCGGATAGCATGTCGGCGACCCGGGCACCCACCAGAATGCCCGCGCCCAGCGCGGCCAGTGCGTTGCGCACGTTGTGCATGCCGGGCACACGTAACACCAGCTGGCCGCACGACTTTCCGTCGTAGGTGAGCCGCGCAGTGGAACCGTGCGCGTGAAACTGGACGTCGTGCGCAATGAGGCGGGCGTCGCTGCTATGATTCACCACAGCTGTACCGCTGCTGTCTACAGGCAATGTTGCAGATGTGGTGTCCGGTTGAGCAGTGGACGCGGTGGCTGCAGTGGACGCGGTGGCTGCAGTGGACGCGGTGGCTGCAGTGGACGCGGTGGCTGCAGTGGACGCGGTTGCCGCAGCATGCGCCGAGTACCGCACGATCTCTCGCGTCGCATCCTGTGGCAGCGCGGCAGCTCCCGCGTCGTCAGCACAGATTACCACCGAACGCGCGGGCTGCATGAAGGCGCTGAACGTCGAGTTGATGTCGTTGAGATCGCGGTAGATGTCGAGATGATCGGCTTCGATGTTGAGAATCACCGCTACCGTGGGTGTGAGCGCCAGAAACGAGCGATCGTACTCGTCGGCCTCCACCACGTAAAGATCCGTTCCACCGGCGCGCAGGTTGCTGCCCCACGCATTGACACGACCACCGGCAATACCCGTCGGATTCACACCGGCCGCGGCCAGCGCTTCGGTAATCATCACGGTGGTGGTGGTTTTGCCGTGCGTTCCCGACACCGCAATCACAGTGCCACCGCGCACCGCTTCGCCCAGCGCTTCGGCACGACGGATCACGGGCAAGCCGAGCGCTCGCGCCGCCACCAGCTCTGGATGTGACGCTGGCACCGCCGAGGTGTACACCA
>JBBSPO010000393.1:0-3214 GCA_038258695.1 Gemmatimonadales bacterium
ATTCAACAGTCGGACCAGGCGATTGCGGATATGATGGTGGCCTTCAAGCGTCGTCGCGATGCAGTACTTGATGCGCTTGGTGACGCAAGAAAACATGCGATCTTTCCGGCTGGCGCCTTTTATCTCTATCTCGACGTGTCGTCGTATGGCGGTGACAATCCCGGTGCCAAGTTCGCCGAAGACCTGCTCGAAAAACATCAGGTGGCCGTGGTGCCGGGCAGCGCATTTCTCACACCAAACTGGATTCGCGCGTCGTACGCTACGACAGACGCGCTGGCCATTGAAGGCATGCGCCGTGTGGCGCAGCTGCTGACCACATCGGAGTCAACATGATTACAACCATCGTGCTCGTGCAGGCCGATCCCAAACGCATTCAGGAATGTGCGGTGACGCTGGCTGGTATTGACGGTGTGGCCGAAGTGTATTCCGTCTCGGGCGCATGGGATCTGGTAGCCATTGTTCGCGTACCGGATCTGGAGCGCATCGCGGACGTGGTCACACGTGACTTTGCAACCGTTCCGGGCATTGAGCGAACCCAAACGCTCACCGCATTCCGTGCCTACTCGCGTGGCGATCTTGAGCAGGCGTGGGACATCGGCGTGGGCTGATTAACCGCGTACACGAATCAAAAGTCGCAGCGATTGCCGGTAAATCGGAAAACTTCGCGCCACGAATCATTTTCGTAGCGGTACACCACAGTGAACAGCGGTGCGAGCTCACGCTCCTGCAGACCGAAGAACAGTTCGGGCACACCATCGTTGTCCGTGTCCAGATAATCCAGAAACTCGAGCTTGGGCGGAGTGCCGCGATTGCCCACCGTCGCCAACTGAAGGGAAGGGCGGAAACCGTAGGTGCCCTTGTCCATCATCACGATGAGCTGACGCGGACGCTCACCGTAAGCCTTGAGCGAATCGGGCAGAGGCGCGCGATCATTGTACACAATCAGGATCGTGGACGAGCCATTGATGCCCGTGGGAATCTGGTGGATTTCCCGGGTGTACCGGGGCAAGTCAGCCGGCGCGATCCCAGATGTGGGCGCAACCAGCGTGCCAACATTAGCCAGCGCCCGATTGATTTCAGCCGCGTCGAGCCGTGAACGTGGCGGTAGCGCGGGTCGCTTGCCGCTGGTCGCGAGCGGTGGTGCCCAACGCCCGTCGCCGGACGGGAGAATCGCGCGCGCCCTCGGAATGACCACCGGACAAGTGAGTGAATCCAGCGGGCCCGCGCCCGGTTGCCACATGCCACGGAACATGCGCATGGCCCGTTCCGTCTGCCCCACCCGGTACAGCGTGAGTGTATTGCCGGCATGCATGTAGTCGGCATCCACACGACGCCAGCCGCGCGCCGATAGTCTGAGCGGCTGAATCCCCTCCGTCCCCACCGTCGCGATAGGCACCACGTAGGCACCGCCGGGATCGGCCGTCACCCGAAAGAGCACTTCGGGCTCAGCCGCGAGCAACATGCTGTCGCGCTCCCAGCGCGTGGGGCCCGTATCCCGTCCCAGCAGCTTCTTGACGGTATCGCCATCACCGCCGCACGCCGATGTGAACGCCAACGCCAGGGCCAACGCCGCCACATGCAGTGGACGCGGACCGGGAGAATCAAAACGGAGAATGCTCAAAAACTGAGGACGACGCATAGCGGGCTGAAGGCACCGGAAGACACTCGCAACTACTCATTAATGCAAATTGATACGGTTCGCGCCACTGGTGCGATGCTCAACCCCGCCGTCGCGTCAGGCACTGCAGCGATCTACACTGCTGCGCGTAAGACGATTCAGGGCGCTGGTTGCTACGAAACCGGGTGCCGGCCGGCTGTCGGAGCCTCCGATCAGGAGTGGGGTATGTCTGCAATATGAGAACACGCGGTTTCCATTGGTGGTCTGGGTGGCTGCAGGGCCAGGGCTCAGCCGAGACAGTGATTGCGCGCAGTGGTGGCGCGGCTGCCCATGCCTGGCGCTCCTCTGCGCGGGCGCTGCTGCCGACAACGCTGCTCGCGTCACTCGCTCTTTCCCCACTGCACGCGCAGGCGTCCGACAAGCCCGTTCGGTCGTCGGCGGGCGATGTAGTGCTCGGTCTGGGCATCACCGCGCCGGTGCTCCTGCTTGTTCGTCCCGAGACGGGTGATGTGCTTGAACTGCACATGCAGCAGACCGTCGAGATGGGCGGCCAGCGCCTCAGTAGCTATGCCCTGCCACAAAGCGGTGTCCAGGTATTGCCCGAACGCGAGCCGCTGCGCGCGCCACCCCGCGGACCTCGGCGCAGCGCACTGCCAACGAGCGTCACCGTCATGGATTTTTATGCACACAGCGAGGTCGAGCGCAGCGACGCCCAGAGCTCGGTAGTGTCCACCGTGGTGGACTCGCTGCTGGTGAAGACGGGGACGATCAAGCAACTGCGCGGTCAGCGCATGGCCGTGAGCGACGAGACCAAACCCACCCGCATCCGGGTCAAATCAAACGGTTCCATGGTCATGGTTGACGCGCCGACCAATGTGGCGTCGGTGGGCGCGTCCCTGTCGTCCATGCCCGCCATGTTGCCGGACGGACCGGTCAAGGTGGGCGACACCTGGGAACGTGACGTCGAAGTGCCAGCGTTGCCGGTCACGTCGTACCGGGCGGACGGGGTGTTGCACGCCATTTTCCGGCTCGACTCCATTTCTCGCTCCGGGCGTGAGGCCTATGTGTCAATGCGTGGCACCCTGCGCCGCGGCGGTTCCCCCCGCGACCTGCCACGTGGCACGCAGGTGATCACCGATGGCGTGATGAGCGGCACCTTGCTGCTTGATCGCGTACGGGGCTGGATCACCGAAGCAAACACCGTTATTGACGTTGTCTCAGACGTTGTCGGTACGTCCGACGCCGGACAATCCATGCAGATTGGCATCCGAATCAGGCAACAGCTACGCGTGCGCTGATCCGCATGTCATCTTGAGGACATGCGACTTGTCCACCTCTCGGACCTCCATCTGGGTTTTCGGCAGTTCCCCCGCCAAACCGCTGACGGCATAAACCAGCGTGAAGCCGACGTTGCCGCCACGTGCGCGCGCGCCGTCGCGCAGGTCATTGACTGTGCACCGGATGTGGTGCTGATCGCTGGCGGTGTCTTTCACCAGGTCCGTCCCTCCAACTCGGCGATTCTCAGCGCATTTGCGCTTTTTGCCCGCCTGCGCGCATCGTTGCCAAAGTCGCTGATCGTCATGATCGCCGGCAATC
>JBBSPO010000394.1:0-3205 GCA_038258695.1 Gemmatimonadales bacterium
GTGCACGGAAGAATCGCGCCTTTGCTCGCCCGATCGGATGATCGAACGCGAGCAAGTACTCGCGCACTTTGCGCGCCTCCACAACCGCACGATCGGCGTTCGGAAGTCTCATTCAATCTGCGTGCGGGTGGTGTGTACGCCTAACGACAATTAGACCGCAGCACATTGCTGCACAGCACATGTTATCACTCGGTGCCACGCAGCATAACAATGGTTCGAAGAAACGTCGCCCGCGATGCCAAGTCGCACCGTGCCATTGAGTTCGCCAGCGTCGCCAACACCCGGTCGCGCGGCGTTATACAGCGGATAATGCGGTATAACACCGGCAAGGGCCGAGCAAGCCCGCGCCCGAATGTGCTCCATGGCTGCTCCACCCACAAATGCAAATGCCGCACCATGCATGGACGTAAGTTGGCAACCGCTTTCAACTCACCCCCCCCGCAAGCCCCTGCCAGCGCACTGCCTACTCCTCCTCGCTGAGGCCGGAAACGGCGAAGATCACGAGCTACGGCCGGCCCACCGCACCTTCCTGCTCCAACACCAGCCCTGCGGCCGTCCCGCGCTTGAATCCTTTCCAGTAGGTGTGCGTTGGCTGCGGCTGACCTTCACGATCAAGCGCGTACACGCCGTCCTTACCGTTGGGCACACCCTGCAGGTAGGCCAGTCGTGTGCTGTCACCCTTGAGTCGGGCGTCAAAATGCGCAGTGACAAAGTGCGCCAGAATGTTGTTCATGCGACGCGTGTCCCAGATCGGATCGGCGTAGTGCGTGAACGGGAAGGACCTGAGTGTTTCCGAAAAGGCGTAGCTCTCCGCCGGTGCCGGCATGGGTGCGGCCGCGTTGTGGCCGGCGCCCATGAAGGTAAGCAGGTAGCGATCAGCGTTCACGGCACCACGAAAAATGGCGCGTGTACCATTCTCGTAGCCGGACACCTCGTCCGCGCTGCCGGCAATAAACAGTGTGGGCGTGCGGATGCCAGCCAGTCCGTCAGCGTCCCAGAAGCCGGCCTGCATGCCCCACGGCCCAATGGCAACCGCCGCCTTGATGCGCGAATCGATGGTGGCCTGATAGGCCGCATTGCCGGCACTGCGCTCGAGCAGCAGCTGATTGGGTGGCGCGCCCGCAAAATCCGCTGCTGCCGCACGGTACCCGCCACCAATCACGTTCACCAAGCCGTAGCCGCCCATGGAATAGCCCACGATACCGGTGCGTGTCGCGTCTACCTTACCCGAAAGAAAGTGCCCCGAGTTGGCCGCGCTCAGTCGGGCCAGTTCATTGAGGACGAACAGCTGATCGTACGACCGGTTGTACAGCGTGACCGCAAACGCCTGTGCATTGTCGTATGTGCTGCCGGTGTGGTCTATGGAAACCACGACGTAGCCTTTGCTCGCGAGGTTCTCGCCCAGGTGACTGAGTAGAAACCGGTTGCCGGGGTAGCCGTGCGAGATGATGAGCAGCGGGAACGCGCTATCGCTCACCATGGGTGCCGCGTCGCGATGCGCCCGACCACGCAGTGTCATTACCACTGATGGGTCGCGCATGATGGCGCGATACTCGCCATCGCGCGTGCGGTCCGCGGCCGAGGCGGGATACCACACTTCGAGTGTCAGCGGTCGTGCGGAGCGCACCGTGGGTTCGCCGCTTTTAGTAAGCAGCACGTCGGTGCGATTGCTGTCGGTGACCGTCATGGTGCGCACGCCTACCGGGTACGCGCCAAACGCCGCCAACTCCGGTGCCAGCGGTGTGACCACGTCAATGCGATTCTCGGTGCCGCGAGCAGCGCGGTTGGCCGCGGTTTCCTGCGCGACAGCGGGTGTGGACAGCGCGAGGCTCAGCAGCAGCGCGAACGGTAGCCTGGAGAGTGTCGAACGTGATAAAGGGTGCATGGCGGTGCGTTCTGTTGGGGTTTGAAAGTGGTCCCGACCGCTGCGAGTCTTGCGCGCGGTTTCGCCGCAGGGCACGTCAGTTGTCCGGTTTTCCGCACGAGTTCAGGTACAACACGCTGCGTGCCCCAGACCGCGCCGCGACGATATCGGGACACGCGTCGTCGTTCACATCGCCGACCGCCAACCCGTACACCGCGCCGTCGCCATCGCCAAAAACAGTTCGCGAAAAGCGGCGACCGTCTCCGCCATTGATGAGCACCACACCCGGCTGACCGTCGTTGCCCAGCACCACATCGTTCACGCCGTCGCCGTCCAGATCGGCGACCGCAATCGCGTACACCTCATCCGAGCTCGCCCCGATTGACACGGGTTCAGCAAAAACACCACCGCCCAGGTTCACGAAGACGAGCGCTCCCCCCTCGTCGCTGCCCACGATCAGCTCGGGCAAACCATCGCCGGTGAGGTCGCCAGCCGCCACCGCGCGAGTTGCCGCGTCTGGCCGCCCAAATGGCAGCTTCACATCGAAACCCGCGGAGCCGTTGTTCAGAAAGACGTAGCTCTGGCCCTCGTCCCGATGCGGCACCACGAGGTCAATCGTGCCGTTGCCGTCGAGATCTGCCGCGGCGATCGTTGTCGCCGATTCCGATGAGAGAACCGTACATAATGGAAACTTACCAGCGCCATCATTGAGACAGATATAGTTGTTGCTCAGGTTCTTCGGACCACCGCGATTGGCCACAATGATGTCGGGTCGGTCGTCTGCATTCAGCTCGGCGATCGTAATGTTGCGGGTGCTCCACGAAGCGCTGCCGAAGGTGCCTGCGACCGCAAAGCGACCGGTGCCGTCGTTATGATAGATTCGCTTCTGATCGGGCTTGTCGTTGCCCATCGCGAGGTCGAGATCCCCGTCACCATCCAGGTCAGCCAGCGCCGCGGTGTACGTGCGATCCGCTACGTCGCCCACGGCATGGCGCTGAGCGAAGCGGCCCTGTCCGTCGTTGAGCAGCACAAGATCGAGCAGCGGCCAGTGACGGCCTTTCGCCAGGACAATGTCCGTATCGCCGTCCCCATCGAGGTCGCCCAAGCTCGCGTTAGCGGTCGTCTCGGCGCTATCCTCAAGGAAAATCGGGGGACCAAACGACAAAGGGGCGGCTGCGCGCGCAGCGCCGTCAGGTGCACCGCGGCAACCGACAGCGGCAGCGAGCAGTGCAACGAGTCCGGCCATGGCCTGTCTGTTTATGCGCATAGCTACAAAAGGTACGTGCCGAGCAGACACCAGAACAGGCAAGCGCGGATCGGTTTAGTACGGCGATCCGCGTA
>JBBSPO010000395.1:0-3204 GCA_038258695.1 Gemmatimonadales bacterium
CCGTGCGGCGTCTGCCTGGGCCTGCAACGCTTCGCGCGGACGCTTTTTCTTGATGTCATTAACGTTTGCGAGGATATCCTCAAGTGCGCCGTACGCTTCAATCAGCTCCACCGCACCCTTGTCACCAATGCCCTTTACACCGGGCACGTTGTCCGACGAATCGCCCACCAACGCCAGATAGTCGATCACTCGCTCGGGGGCGACACCCAGTCGCGCGCTGGCGTTGTCCATGCCCACCCACTGTTCATCAACAGCCGCCGGACCACCACGGCCGGGATTGAGCAGCCACACATGCTCGTTCACCAACTGGTGAAAATCCTTGTCGCCCGAAATAATCACCACATCAAAACCGGCCTCGGCTCCCTGCCTGGCCAGCGTACCAATCACGTCGTCCGCTTCGTAGCCTTCAACCGACAACACCGGCACATCGTAGGCGCGCAGCAGCTGCAGCACCCGTTCAATACCGGTGTCGAAATCGGCCTGCAAATCGTCGCTCAGCTTTTCCCGTGTGGCCTTGTATTCGGGATAGAGCTCATCACGAAACGACGCACCCGCGTCGTGAACCCAAGCCAGATTCTCCGGCTGGTGCGTGGCCAGCATGCGCTTGAGAAACGTGGCGATGCCCCACGCAATGGAGGTGTTCTCGCCACGCCGAGTCACCAGCGGCCGGTTGATCAGCGCGAAAAACGCGCGATAAATGAGCGCGTACCCGTCCACCAGAAACAATCGTGGACGAGTGGGCAATGTGATTGAATTGTTGTCGGGCACAAACCAGAGGGTACGGGTCGCGATCAGTTCAGTTCAGACAATCGACGCCGAATGGTTGCCGCCAACTCTACTGATTGGCTGGGCGACAGGCGCCACCGTCCGAGACCGGTTTCGTCGAAGTATACCAACTGCAAACGCCAGCGCCGGTACTCCCAGATCTGTTGACGATTGCGCTGCGACATGTCGTTGACCATCGGCTCAAGAATATTGTCCGGATCGCCAAGACCCACAAACGCGATACCACGATCACTGAGCCAACCCATGTTTGAATCGTCACGAAAGCGCTGGTTGGCCAGCCGGATTCGCGCGAAGTATTCCGACAAACCCTCGTGTTCAACCGTGGTGGGCACCGGATCGGTGTTCTGCAGGAACTCGCTCCACGCTTGTGCCCGTTCCACGCCCGTGGTGTTGGACAGTCGCTCAAGCCGCGATTCGGAGGCGTAGAATCGCAGATAGCGAATCATCTGCTCAAATCCCGCCACCGGCAGGTCCTCACCCAACGTCACCAACAGCTTGGTGCGGGCTGTGTCAGGTCGGTCAGACTGCATCACCTCCAGACTCACCACACCCACACCGATGCTGGCCGCCGGTACCATCACGGTGCCGCTGACCAAATTCCCGCCGCGACCAAGCAGCACCATGGAATCGCGCCACAGCAGTGCGTTGCCTTCACCCCGGACTTCCGTCCGGATGCGCGTGGCCTCGCGTGTGCCAGACACTTCCACGTACACGGGCACCTGCGCGTCAACACCAAAAGTCACCGTAGCGCGCGGACGAGCCAGCAAACTGGGGATCGAATCCGCCGTGGTGCGCGGCACCAGTTCGTACACAGGCACCGGCGAACTCAGCGAAACCCCATCAAAACTCGGCACCGTCAGAACCACTTCCTCGCCGCTGGCTCTCGGGCTACCCGCGTCACGCACCGCCACCGCCAGTGAATACTCGCCAGGAGCCATGCGCACAAACTGCTGCCAGATCAGACTCTCGTCAGTGCGTGACGTTTCCCGGAAGGTGGCCACCCGGACCGTTTCCCTGGCTTCCACCTGACGCACCAGATTGGGACCGCGACGCACATCCAGCCGAACCGTGTAGCCGCCGGCGTACTGCTCGTCCTCGCGCGCAAACGCCACGTAGCGCGGCGCGAGCGACATGGACACCATCACCAGCGTCGAGTCGCTGTTGCGATCGGGGAAAAACGCCACGCGGGCGACAAACGGGATGGCCCCCCGGGCGGCAATCAATCCCATCTCCTTATACGTGTCGGACACATTGAGCGACGCGAGCGTGCGCAGATCTTCGTTGGCACGCTCCCGCTGCGAGGCCGGTCGCCCATCGGCGTCAACCGGCGGACGGCTGGCGCAGGCGGTCGAAACCAGCGCAGTGGCCAGCAACAAACAGAGCAGAGGGCGCGAATCGGGCATACAGCCGAGGAGTCAGAGTCAGGAAAAGAAAACGGCCAACCACTACAAGTAGATGATATGAAGCCGACTTACGAGTATGCAGTTAGACCCAGTAATCCGGTGAATGTTACCGCCGGGCAACCCGGTGAGTGCCCACCGATTTGCCCCGGATTGACCAGATACCTTGCTGGACAGCGGAACGCGCGTTACGTTCGCCCGGTGTCCATAGAGTCTCTCGTAGGGCTAACTCTCGCCGGCTATACGCTGCGCGCAAAGGTCGGTGAAGGTGGCACCTCCACGGTGTACCGCGCCGAACATGCGGAGCACGGTACCGTGGCGCTCAAGGTGCTGCGCGAAAAGCTGCGGCACGACAAAACGGCCGTGCAGCGCTTTCTTCGCGAGGCGCAGTTCGGCCAGCGTGTCGTGCATCCCAACATCGTGCGCACCATCGATTTCGGCCAGGCCGAAAACGATCGGTACTATCTGGCCATCGACTGGGCCGCCGGACAGCTGCTCGAAAAGTACGCCGAAACACAGGGCCCGCTGCCGGCCGACGAGGTGTCCCACATCATGTCGCAGCTGTGCGCCGCTGTGCAGGCGGCCCACGACGAAGGCATTGTGCACCGGGATCTGAAACCGGAAAACGTGATGTACGATCCGGAGTCGCGGCATGTGATGCTGCTCGACTTCGGCATCGCCGCCGACACCGACGCCTCGCCAGACCAGCGCCTGACCCGTGCCGGCTTCTTTGTCGGCACGCTCATGTACGTCGCCCCAGAAGCCCTCTCCGGAGAGCTGGTGGGACCCGGCGCCGACCAGTACTCCCTGGCCACCATCGCATACTTCCTGCTCTCGGGTGCCTTGCCGTACGTGGGCAAAACGCCGCGCGAGCTCTTTTCCCAGCTGCTCACACAGCCCCCCACCGCGCTCAGCAGTGCCAAGCCGGGATTGCTCTTTCCGTCCCGCCTCGAAGCGGTTGTCATGAAGGCGTTGTCCAAAGGCCCAAAGGACCGCTACGAGAGCGCAACCGCATTCG
>JBBSPO010000396.1:0-3199 GCA_038258695.1 Gemmatimonadales bacterium
CGCGGCAATGGTGTACGTGCCGGCATTCAAGCCGGACAACGTGTTGGTGGATGACATCACTTCCGAAAATCCACTCGGACCGCTCACCGTGACAGTCGGCGATGCACCGCTCGGCACGCCACTCACGTTCACCGACAGCGACGTGGTGCTTCCGCTGTACGACACCGTGCGCGCAGCCAGGGCACTGCTGCTGACCACGACCGTTTGCGATGACGTGGTTGGTGTGTAGCTGGTTGATCCGCTGATTACAGCAGCGGCAGACACCGTGTAAGTACCGGCGGTCAAACCAACGATCGTCTGAGACGACGTGATGTTGCGCGAGAAGTTACCCGGTCCCGTTACGGTAACGTTGGCGTTCGCACCCGAGGGAAGACCGTTCACCGTAATGGCGAGGTGTCCCGTGGTACGAGCGAACTGCACCGACGTATTGACCGTGTCGCTCGCCAATACAATCACGCTTTGCGCGGACGGTGAGGCGCTATAGGAGTCACCGTTGATCGTGACTTCGTTGGCGCGCACGTCCCAGCTGCCAAGCGCCAGGTTGCCGAACACTGACGTCTGCGACAACGACATGGTCGCGTTGTTGGGTCCGTTCAACGTGACGGCGCCGGCCGCTTGCGTAGGCAAGCCACTGACGGTGACACGCATGCCACCAAATGCGGCACCGTACGTAATCGGTGCGGCGGCCGCCGTGATGGAGGCGGTGACAGTGACCGTGCGCGACGCAGGCGCCGCGGTGTAGGTGATCCCGTTGGCGCTGATGTTTTGCGCGGTCACGTTGTACGTGCCGGGCGCAAGCTTGATCAGAGTCTCAGAGCCCGTCAATGTGCGCGAGTAGTTGTTGGGCCCGGTGACGGCAACCGACGCCGTCGCACCGCTCGGCAAGCCACCAACGCTGATGGCCAGTGAGCCGGTCGACAGTGTGTACGCAATCTGCTGTGACTTGCGATTGCCCGCGCTGAGCGAGACATCAACTGCGCTTGGCGACGCGCTGTAAATCGCGGTGGTCGTGGTCACACTGGCAGACGTGACACGATATGTGCCAGGCGACAGATTTTCGAGCACGCGTGCGGACGTCAGAGTGCTGCTGAATCCGTTTGGTCCGGTCACAATCGCGCTTGGCGATGTGCCACCCGGCAGTCCGCTGAAGTCCACCGTGAGCGCTGTGCTCTGTCCACCGTAGCTGACTGTGTGCGGCGTGTTTACACCACGTGTCACCGCCACCGACGCGGATGCTGGTGACGCCACATACTGCATACCGCCGTTGATCACGTTGGCCGCTGCAATGGTATATGAACCAACAGTCAGATTCGCCAGCGTACCAGACGTTGTAAACACCGTGTCTGTACCAGCGCCTGTGACACGCACCGCAGCCAAAACACCTGACGGCAAACCCAATACGGACACGTTGATGCTACCCGTACGCGGTGAGTAGCGAACGGCGGCTTCCACCGTTTCATTCTTGCGCACCTGCACTTTGCGCGAGGTCACGTCCGGATCAAAGCTGTCGTTCGGGCTGGTGACCGTCTGCGGCTCAATCGTGTACTGTCCCGCGGGCAAATCATTTGTCGTGCCCGACGTGGTGAGCCAGAACGTTGTGCCGTTTGGACGCGTGACTTTGACCGCTGCATTGAGCGACGGCGGCAGTCCTTCCACGCGCAGCGCCATGGCACCCATGCTGCCGGCGTACTGAATGGCGGCTGGCACGGCGACCATGGACGCGCTCACGGTGACATCGAGCGTGCCCGGTGTCGGGGTGTAGCTGACACCGTTGGACGTTACCGCGGCTGCACTCACACGATACGTGCCGGGCGCCAGGTTAATGAGCGTCTGCGTGGACGTCACCGAGCGCGAGAACCCTGACGGCCCGGTGACCATCACGCTACCGTTGGTGCCACTCGGCAATCCACCAATAGTTAGCGCAATGGCGCCAGTGGCCAGTAAGTAGTTGAAGTCCATGCTGCGCGACTGTGTGCCGCTAATGATCACATCGGCAGTCGTGCGGTTCGGATCGTACGAAAAGCCGCCTGACTGAACACGTGCCGCGGTGGCACGGTAGGTACCGGCTTCGAGACCATCAAAGCGCTGCGTGGCGTTGGCCGTTTCGCTGAACCCTGCGGGACCAGTGACCCGAATGCCCGCCAGCGCGCCGTTTGGCAAGCCGCTGGTGGATACGGTGAGCGATCCCTTGGCCAGCACGAACTTGAACTGCGCCGTTTGCATCTGGCTGCCATTGAGCGTCACCGAAACGGTTTCTGGTGACGGGACAAAGCGCCCGTCCGTTGTTTCCACCGGATCGGCGGTAAGCGAGAAGGCACCGGAGGGCAACAAACGTATGGTGTCGCTGGTGAGCGCCGAACGGGTGATACCGTTGGGGCCACTCAGTCGTACTGTGGCACGCGCGTAAGACGGCAATCCGTTCTGCGCAACAATGATTGAGGCACCGGCGCGCTGAAAACGAATCATGACTCTTGGCGCGGCATTGCCAGCGAGTACCTGAACCGATTGCACAGCCGGTTCCGCTGCATAGCGCACCGAATCAATGACGATGTCCTGCGCGCTCACATTGTAGAGGCCGGGGGGCAGTGAATCAACGGTGCGCGACTGGCGCACAATGCGCTGGTATCCGCCCGACGACGACACGCTGACGTTTGGCTGCGCACCCAGTGGTACTTCGCTGAGTTCGACAACAATCGCACCAAGCGTTGGTGCCGGGGGTGGTGCTTCCGGATTCTGCGCCGGCGGCGGCGTCACCGGTGGCGCTGGCGGCTGGGTCGGCGCATCGCCCCCAGCACACGCGGCCAACGACGCGGCTGTCAAAACTGAAGTGAAAGCGACGCGAAGTCGCAGAAGTCGGCGGGCCCAGAACCGAACGTGCGCAACACTGGCCGAAGCTGCAGTGTGCAGGCGCGATGACGTAAGTGAGTATGACATACCGGGAACGACGAACCGCAGGGCTGAGAGGAACCAGGATTGGCGGCATTTCCCGTACTACCTGAGAGAGAGTGCCGCCAGCGTGACACCAATCAGTGTCGGCAGGAACCTCGTCTACTTCAGCAGACTCTGCCGTGACAGAGGAGGTATCTCTCTTTGTGACGCAAAACACAAAACTCATTTTCTATAGGTTGCCTGTGACACTTGTGCCGAGAGTGTGACGGTTTTGGTCAAAATCCGGCGGATTTATTTGCGAAAAGTTCCG
>JBBSPO010000397.1:0-3160 GCA_038258695.1 Gemmatimonadales bacterium
AAACACTGAAATCAACAGCGCAACAGACGACGGAATGTCAGCGCCGCTCTTTTGTGCAATGGCGAGCGATACGGCAATGACAAAGGAACTGGCCATGGCAGCGATTTCACTCCACGCATTGATGCGCCACCAGAACCAGCGCAGCAAGTACAGCAACCCGGTGCCGGCACCAATGGCCAGCAGCAGATCAAAACTCTGTCTGGCCGTTTCCAGCACATACGTGAGCAGCGCGGCCACCACCATCAGCAACGCGGTGCACCAGCGCGCCACGGAGACGTAGTGTTTTTCAGTGGCGTCACCGCGAAAAAAACGTCTGTACACGTCGTGCACCAGGTACGAGGTGCCCCAGTTCAGATGCGTGGAAATGGTGGATACATACGCGCTGAGCAAACCGGCTACCATGAGCCCGAGCAGCCCCGCCGGCAGAAAACGCAGCATGGCGGGATACGCCATATCGTCGCCAATGAGACGCGGGTCAACATGCGGCAGCGCGATGCCGATATCGCCAACCGTTGGATATACCAGCAGCGACGCCAGCGCCACCAGAATCCACGGCCACGAGCGCAACGCATAGTGCGCCACATTAAAAAGCAGCGTGCCACCCAGTGCATCACGTTCAGAACGCGCCGCCAGCATGCGCTGCGCCACGTAACTGCCGCCGCCCGGTTCTGCACCGGGATACCACACCGACCACCACTGCACGGTGAGCGGTATGATCATGACAGTGAGCGCCAGATTCCAGTCGCTGAAGTCGGGCACGAGCGACAGCACTTGTGGGTCGAGTTTCTCCACCAGTCCGCTGAGGCCACCGACCTCCGGTTGACGCAATGCATACACCGCGGCCGCAATAGAGCCGGTCATGGCAATACCGAACTGTACCAGGTCCGTCACCATCACGCCCCACAAACCACTCGTGGCCGCAAACGCAATGTTGATCGCGGCACACACGAGCAGCGTCTGCCCCATGGGCCAACCGAGTAATACGTTGGCGATTTTTACGGCCGCAAGATTGACCGTGGCCATGATCACGCAGTTGAAAAACAATCCCAGATACACGGCACGGAATGCGCGTACAGCACGAGCCGGCTGGCCCGAATAGCGGACCTCGTAGAACTCCAGATCCGTGAGCACACCGGAGCGTCGCCACAACCGTGCGTAAAAAAACACGGTCGCCATGCCCGTGAGCAGGAACGACCACCACGCCCAGTTGTTGGCCACGCCGCCCGTGCGCACAAGATCCGTGACAAGGTTGGGCGTATCGGTGCTGAACGTGGTCGCGACCATGGACACGCCCACCAGCCACCACGGCGCCGAGCGTCCGGATCCAAAAAACTCCGCGCTACTGCGACCGGCGCGTCGTGCCATAAACGCTGCTGGCAGAAAACACACCAGCAGCGAAATCGCGACAATCGCCCAATCGAGAGAAGTCAGTTGCACGAATCAGGCGCTACGGGAAACGACCACAAGCGTGCTCATAGCGCCACGCTGCCGCTCACAACACCATCATCACCCACAGAAACCGTGCCATGCACATGTTCCAGATGCACGCGATCACCCACCAGCGAATGGCTGATGGTGGCGTGCGAAATTGTGCAGTTGCCGCCAACAATGCTGTCCGACACCTGCGCATGGGTGATGCGTGTGCCCGCCAACACCGAAACATTCGGACCCACGGTCGCATGCTCGATGATGGCGCCGTCTTCGATGTACACCGGCTCAACAATTGTCGCACCGTCGCCCAGCTGCGCCGGCTTGCGCGCGCGTCCCTTGAGCAACATCTCGCGATTGGTGTCGAGGTACGTCTCGACCTGACCTGCGTCGTACCAACCGGCCACGTCCACCACTTTGAGTTTGGCGCCGTGGTCAATCATGTACTGAAACGCGTCGGTGAGGTACCACTCCCCGTTGTTCGCTGGCTGCGTGAGCGTATGCGCAATGCCCTCGAAGAGAAGCTTCCAGTTACGGATGTAGTACAAGCCGATGTTGGCACGTTTGGAGATGGGCTCCTTGGGCTTCTCCACAATGCGCGTCATGTGATCGTCTTCATCGGTGACGACCACACCAAAGCGCTGATAGTCTTCGACTTCCTTGGTCCAGATAATGCCGTCCGCATCGGTGGTGTTCACAATGGACAGATCGGCATCAAAGATCGTATCAACAAAAATGATGAGCACCGGCTGATCAACGAACTCGCGCGCCAGACTGACAGCGCCCGCTGTCCCGTCCTGCACTTTCTGCTCCACAAAGACACTCGGCAGGCCGTACGCACCGCTGGCGTACGTCTCAACCTTGTCTTTGAGATGTCCCGTGATGTAGATGACCTGCTCGACGTTGCCGAGCGCCTTGACGTCGTCCATGACGTAATCCATGACCGGTCGGCCAGCGACCTTGAGCATGGGTTTGGGCGTGATGTGGGTGTGCGGACGCAAGCGTGTCCCTTTACCGGCGAGCGGGATGACAACCTTCATCGCATTACACTCTGGAGCGGCGGGTTCGGAGCGCATGATGCGGCGCCCGCAAAGGAAAGGAATTCCCGCAATCTCTCGCTCCGGAGCGAACAGGGCAACCAACCACCCGCGACCGGCCGCCGGTTTTTGCGCGCAATCAGCGCTTACGGGGCGCTTGTGCCCTCGCGGCCGTAGCGGTCCTTGAGCCGAACGACGTCGTCAAGTTCGGGCGTTGACACTTCGAGCACGTCGCAATCGGTGATGGCTTCCATGTAGTGAATGGTGCCGGGCCTGATGCGGAACGACTGCCCGGTGGTCAGGCGCTGGTCTTGCAGCTCCGTATCACCCGGCAACTGCACCCAATATTTCATCTCCCCCGAGAGCAGGTGCACGGTTTCGTCCTTGCGCTCGTGGTATTGCACGCTGAGCGCCTGACCGGCCGTAATGTGCAGCACTTTGCCAACGTAGCGATCGGTGTGCGCCCAGATCAGCTCATGGCCCCAGGGCTTTTGTACAAAGCGCGTGTCGACGCGTCCGCTCATTTTTGTTGGGTGAAGCGTGAAGAGGAAAGCTGCTGTACCTGCCCCAGACGACCCAAGCGGGCGCAAGGTCAGTAAACGAGGTCGGCCGAGGTGGTCAGCCGGCCAGGTCAGTTGATGGGAATACGGCCCGGCGAGGCGGCATCTGTGTTGCCAAACGGATCAAGCCACACG
>JBBSPO010000398.1:0-3136 GCA_038258695.1 Gemmatimonadales bacterium
GCATGGCTGAGGTGGGGCTGGTAGTGGAAGCGGCCCATGATGGCTGGTCAGAACAGCCGCTGCACCGGCGTTCCGGAGAAATGATGCTGGTCGCCCGCAAGGATATCCCCTAACTTTCAGGAATGTCTCGTCCAATCAGAGTTCTCGTTGCCAAGCCGGGCCTCGACGGTCACGATCGTGGCGCCAAAGTGGTGGCCGCCGCGCTGCGCGATGCCGGCATGGAAGTCATCTACACCGGGCTGCACCAAACGCCCGAAATGATCGCCTCAGCCGCCGTGCAGGAAGACGTCGACGTGGTAGGCCTCTCCATCCTCTCCGGCGCGCACATGACGCTGTTCCCGCGTGTGCACGACCTGCTGGTGGAAGCAGGACGTGATGATATTCTGCTTACCGGTGGCGGCATCATCCCCAAAGAAGACATGTCGGCACTCGAAGCTCGCGGCATCGGCAAGCTGTTCGGTCCCGGTACCAGCACGCAGGACCTCGTGGACTTTATCCGCGTATGGTTTGCTGAGCATAAGGCGCAAGAGGCGTGAGTACGCGTCTGCGACAGCTCGCTACCGAAGTGCGCGAACTTGAAGACAAGTTGCGCGAAGGCGGCGGATCGGCGCGCATTGCCAAACAGCACGAACAGGGCAAGCGCACGGCACGTGAACGTGTCACCGGACTGCTTGATGAAGGGGCACCGTTTCTGGAGCTCGGCCTGCTGGTGGCGCACGACCGTTACGATGGTCAGGCGCCCGCTGCGGGTGTGGTGACAGGCGTTGGCATGGTGCACGGACGCGAAGTGGTGGTGGTGGCCAATGATGCCACTGTGAAGGCCGGTTCGTGGTGGCCCGAAACCATCACCAAGATTTTGCGCGCGCAGGAAGTCGCCATGCGCTGCCGCATTCCCATTGTCTATCTCGTTGACTCCGCCGGTGTGAACCTGCCCTATCAGGGCGGTGTGTTCCCCGGTCAGTACGGCGCGGCGCGCATTTTTTATTACAACTCCATCATGCGTCGCTATCTGCGCATTCCGCAGTTTTCGGCGGTCATGGGGCAGTGTGTGGCGGGCGGTGCGTATCTGCCTGCGCTGAGCGATGTGATTCTCATGGTGAAGGGCAGTTCGTTTATGGGACTGGGCGGACCCAACCTTGTGAAAGGCGCCACAGGACAAACGGTAGACGGCGAAACGCTTGGCGGAGCCGTCACGCACACCGAAGTCAGCGGTGTTGCACACTACGCCGTTGAAGATGATCACGAGTGTCTGGCCAAGCTGCGCGACCTTATTGAGAGGTTGCCGGCGCCCATGCATCGGCCGGCGAACAAGGGTGCTGACACCAAACCCGCCACTGATCCGGAAAAACTGTACGACCTGCTGCCGTCCGATCATCGCATGCAGTACGACATGCATGATTTGCTCGGCGCGGTGCTTGATGACGGAAAGCTCGATGAGTTCCAGCCCAATCTCGCCCGGGAAATAATGTGCGGCGACGCACACATTGAAGGCATTCCGGTTGGTGTGATTGCCAATCAGCGTGGCCTGATCAAAGGACGCCCGGGTGAGCGTCCACGTTTTGGCGGCATCATTTACGCAGAAAGTGCCGAGAAGGTGGCGTACTTTATTGATCGCTGCGACCGGCAGGGTTTGCCGATTCTGTTTGTGCAGGACGTATCAGGATTCATGGTCGGACCTGACGCGGAACACGAAGGCATCATTCGTGCGGGTGCGCGCTTTGTTGAAGCAATGGCTACGGCACGCGTGCCCAAGATTGTGCTCACGGTCAATCACGCCAGCGGTGCCGGTTATTACGCCATGGCTGGTCAGGGTTTTGATCCGGACTTCATTCTGTCGTGGCCCACGGGACGCATGGCAGTCATGGAAGGTGAATCGGCCGTGAAGGCGGTGCATGGTCCAACGTTTGAGAAGGCTAAACAGGCGGGCGTGCAGCCGTCCGACGCAGTGCTCGCATCGGCTGATGCCATGCGCGCCGACTACGAAGAACAGCTCGACGCGCGATACGCCGGAGCGCGTGGTTTTATTGACGCGATTGTCTATCCGGAAGACACCCGTGACTTGCTCGCGCTCGCACTTCGCGCTGCGCTGCACAACCCCGGACCGCATCTCGGCGCGTTCGTGTTGCCGCCCATGCCCACGAGTGGCGCGTAATCGCGCTGCAGCCCGATGCAACTCATACCAAACTGTCATGTCTGATTCAAACACGCAGGATCCGAGCGATAAAGTTGTTCGCGTTGCCAGTGGCCAGGGCTTCTGGGGCGACTGGCTCGAAGCACCACGACGGCAGGTGGAAGGTGGTCAGGTGGACTACCTCATGCTCGACTACCTCGCCGAAGTCACCATGTCCATTGTGCAAAAACAGAAGGAGCGCGACCCCAACATGGGGTACGCGCGTGACTTCATTGGCGCGATGGAAAGTGTGTTCAGTGCCGTAGCTGATCGCGGCGTGAAGGTCATTGCCAACGCCGGTGGCGTGAATCCCGTGGCCTGTGCCAACGCCGTGTTGGCCGCCGCGGACAAGGCCGGTGTACGCGGCAAGCTGCGACTGGGTGTGGTAACCGGCGATGATTTGTTGCCGCGTCTTGATGAGTTGCTGGAGGCCGGACACGAACTCAAGCACATGGAAAGTGGTGCGCCACTTTCTACGGTGCGTGATCGCGTGTTGTCAGCCAATGCGTACATCGGGTCAACACCGATTGTAGAGGCGCTGGAGCGTGGTGCAAATGTCGTGATCACCGGACGCAGCACTGATACCGCGCTCACCATGGCGCCGTTGCGCTACGAGTTTGGTTGGGGTGCAGATGACTGGGACAAGCTGGCCGCCGGTATCGTGGCCGGCCACATTCTTGAATGTGGTGCGCAGGCGTCGGGTGGCAACTGCTTGCATGATTGGCGCAACATCCCTGATCTCGCCAACGTCGGTTATCCAATTGCCGAAGCGCGCGCTGATGGATCGTTTGTCATTACCAAGCATCCGAATACTGGAGGACGCGTGAGCGTGCCCAGTGTGACTGAGCAGCTGGTGTACGAGATGGGCGATCCCAAGAGCTACATCACGCCGGACGTCGTGGCCGACTTCACAAGCATCAACGTTGAGGCCGACGGTGAGAACCGCGTTCGCGTGCACGGAATCAC
>JBBSPO010000399.1:0-3132 GCA_038258695.1 Gemmatimonadales bacterium
AGCCTCGCACCTCGATATTCTTTTGCTCGGCGAGGGCGTCCTTGATGGCATCGAGAAAGGCGTCAACGACACGGGCGCAGTCTTTTTTCGAGATCGTCGGACCAGCAGTCCGAGCGATGCGCGCCGTGACGTTTTCCACCAAATCGGCTTTCGTCATGAGCTCTTCCAAAGGGCAGCACGCTGGCCAGAATGCCAGCGCGGGGGTACGAAACAGGCGTGTGTAAAACGTGCGCATTTCGCCCGGGAGAAGCGAACCTACGGCTTCAGCTCGCCGCAGTCAAGTACTTGGGGCGCAAGCAGTTGTGCCAATCACGCGCGAGGTGACTTCAACGCCGTCAGAAACTCGTTGAAGTGCGGAATGGCGTCGTGCGGGCCGGGTGCGGCTTCAGGGTGATATTGCACCCCAAAGATGGGCAGCGTGCGATGGCGCAACCCCTCAACGGTACCGTCATTGAGGTTGATGTGCGTGACCTGCAGATCGTCTGCGCCGGTGACACCCTCCGATTCGGAGCCAGCCACTGCAAAGCCATGGTTCTGCGAGGTGATGAGCACTTTGCCGGAGACCAGATCCTTGACCGGCTGATTTCCGCCGCGATGGCCAAAGGGCATTTTGGCGGTATGGGCTCCAAAGGCCAGCCCCAGCAGCTGGTGGCCTAAACAGATTCCAAACATTGGCGTGCCGGCGCCGGCCAGCTCACGAATGGCCGGCAACGCGTACGTGACCGCTTCTGGATCGCCGGGTCCGTTTGACAGGAAGACGCCGTCCGGCTTGAGCGCGAGCACATCGGCCACCGACGTTTGGGCCGGAACCACCGTGACGCGCACCCCGTGCTCATCGAACAAACGCAGAATGTTGCGCTTGATGCCAAAGTCGTACGCCACCACGTGCACCGGATGCTGTGCATTGCCCCACGTATACGGCTCGCTGGTGGTCACCACCGACGCAAGGTCGAGGCCTACCATGGACGGGCATCCACCGAGCGCTGCCAGTGCTTCAGCGCCGGGTGTCGTGCCCGATGCAATCACACCGCGCATGACTCCGGCCGAACGCAAGTGAATAGCCAGCCGGCGCGTGTCAACCTCAGTGAGGATCGGGACGCCCGCGTCGAGCAGCCAGTCCTGTAGCGAGCCGGTTGCGCGCCAGTTGGAATAAGTCTGCGACAGTTCACGCACCACGGCACCGGCCACCTGCGGGCGGGCCGATTCTGGATCTTCGGTGTTGACACCGTAGTTGCCAATCATGGGCGCGGTCATAACAACGATTTGCGCGTTGTACGACGGATCGCTGAAGACTTCCTGGTACCCGCTCATGTTCGTGGTGAACACGACTTCGGCCACAGTAGTTGTGCTCGGTCCGACGAGGCGGCCGAGAAAAAGGGTTCCGTCCTCGAGGAGGAGGAACCCTTCGGGAGGCAGTGTGCCCACCAGTTCTCTTGCGCTTAGTTGTTGGGCTCAGGCGCCGGCGGCTGTGCCGGCGGTGTGGTCTCAAGCGGCAGCGCAGGCGTCGCTCCACCGGGCGCTACTGGAACGGCCGATTCCGGGGCCGGCGCCGACAAACGATCGAGCACCGACGTAGGCGCCGCGGCGCGTGTGGACATGAGCTGCAGCACGAACGCGAGCCCCAGGAAGATTCCGCCACACCACCATGACGCTTTGGTGAGGAGATTGCCTGCCTGACGCGTGCCCATGAAGGAATCGGACGACGAGCTGGCGCCACCAAAGCTGGCGGCCAGACCGCCGCCTTTGCCAGCCTGCAGGAGGATGACAACGCCAAGCAGCAGTGCGTCGAGAATAAGGAGTGTCAGGAGCAGCGTGTACATGGTGCAAATCGGGGATCGGGACCGGCCGTTGCGAGCGCCACAAAAGCGGGCGCCGTCGCAAAACCTCTTAGTGTCATAACTTCGCAGCTTCAGGTGTCACTTCGCAAGTGCTGGACGGACCTCAAGCTCTGCAATCACAATCGGTTGCCACCTCATTGTGCGCGATTACCCGCGCGTGAACTCGGTGCGGGTAATCGCGCTCCAACCATCAGCGTCCAAACTGGCGCCCCCAACGAGCACACCGTCTACGTTTGGCGCCGACAGCAACGCCTGGGAATTGCCGCGATTGACTGATCCGCCGTAGCAAATGGGCACCAGCTGATGCTGCTCTGCACTTCGCTGCTGGATCGCGGCGCGCAACACAGCGTGAATGGTTGACGCATCGTCGGGCGTAGCCGTACGCCCGGTGCCAATGGCCCACACCGGCTCGTACGCCAGCACGATACCGCTGACCTCTCCGTCCGTGAGCTGTGACACGCCGGCGGCCAGCTGTCGCAACACCACATGCTCCGTAGCGCCTGCCTCACGTTCGTCCAGCGTTTCACCCACGCACAGCATGGGAATGAGATGCGCGTCTACGGCCAGCCGCATTTTTTTGCCGGTCGCCTCGTCGGTTTCGCCAAACAGCTGGCGACGCTCCGAGTGGCCAATGAGCACAGCGCGTGCCCCCGCATCACGGGCCATCGCCACCGAGTTCTCACCGGTAAACGCACCCTGCGATTCAGCGTGTACCTGCTGCACGCCGGTGAGAATGTCCGGCCGGTCTCGCAGAGACTCGTTGACGGCCGCAAGCGAAAGCGTGGGGGGAAAAAACAGCAGCGTGCGATCGTGCCGACGCGGTGTCTGCGCCAGAAATCGTTGCATGAAAGCCCGAGCATCGGACGGGCCGTGATTGAGCTTCCAGTTAGCTGCAAAAATCGGGGTACGAAGCAAACGTTACTCCTGATCGAGCGCAGCGACTCCGGGAAGCTCTTTGCCTTCCAGAAACTCGAGCGACGCGCCGCCACCGGTAGAAATGTGAGTGAGTCGCGATTCCAGACCGGCTTCGGCAATCGCCGCTGCCGAATCACCACCGCCTACAATCGTAATAGCCCCGCGGTCGGTGGCATGGGCCATCGCATCGGCGATCGCGCGCGTGCCTTTGTCAAATGGCGGCTGCTCAAACACACCCATGGGACCGTTCCACAGCACTGTTTTGGCACGTTCCACTTCAACCGCAAACTGTCGGATCGACTCCGGACCAATGTCAAACATGGCTTCGCTGGCAATAATTGCCTCGCGCGCCACAACATGTGCGCGTAGCCCGTCTTTC
>JBBSPO010000400.1:0-3113 GCA_038258695.1 Gemmatimonadales bacterium
AATCACGGCCCGCGACATGCGACGACGCATGAACACTTCAACACCAAGCAGCACAAGCACCAGCACCCACAACCAGCGGGCATCGGAAACGGGTCCGCGCACATTGGACTGCACATCCAGCGTCGCCGCTGCAGCGGAGAATGAGCGCTGCACGTCTGATGCTGCTGGTTCGTCTGACGGCATCTGCCGCCACGACCGCAACACGCTGTCCGGTACCGTGGCGCTCTCCAGCTCAGCCAGCTCGACCGCTCGCGACTGCATCGCGCCCTGCGCATTCACTCGTGGCATCACATCATACAGTGCAGCGGCGACACTCAACCACGCAGCAGATGGAGCCTGCTCGTTCAACTCCAACAGTAGAAGCGGCTCGCCAACACGCTGGCCCTGCAGCCCACGCAAAGCAATCGACTGCCCAGCGAGCAAACGGTGAGACCGCACCTCGTGCACCAGGCGAAGCATCCACGCAGTCTGCATCGGTTCGGCGTTGGACAATACCGAATCACGCGCAGGATAGTCATTCGCCACAATGACAACATCGCGCATTCGATCCATGCGTGTGGCCGCATTATCAGCAAGTGAGCGTGTTCGCATCCGCTGAGCGGCCTCAAAGGCAGCACGCACCGTGGCCGAACCACTCGCGCCAGTCAGCAGCAACGGCGCCACACCCACCCGTTCCGGCACAGTGGCTGCCGCACTTGTGTCGCTTGCCAAGATCGCACCCGGCAAGTCAGCTTCGTTGCCCGGTTCACCAATGCGCACAGGGAGCAATCCGATCTCACCCGGTAAGCCCCGCACAGAAGCTTCATCCAGCGCGCCAATCTGAAAGTCGGACAGCACAACTACCTCCCGTCGCTGTGTCTGTGATCTCAGCCAGTACGTAGCGCCCACAACTGCGGTCTCAACATGCGCCGTCTCAAGCACCCTACTCACACTGGCACTGTCGGCCAACACACGCGCCAAAGCTCGCGCCGAGTCGGCGCGCCAGCCCGCGCGAGAAGTGGCGCGCTGCGTACTGGCAGACGTGTCGAGTATTACTACACGCGCCAACGACGCCTCGTAGCTCGCGCGACGATGGGCCGTATCAAACAGCGGCTGCGCCAGCGCCGCTACAGCTGCCAGCACAATGAGCCCACGCACGAGCAACAGCCACGGATCGTGGATACGCGTGCGACGTGTTGGTAGCAATCGCGATCGCTGCAAAAAGCGCAGCGATGGAAATGAATGTTTTGGCGCACGACCGAAGCCGAGCAGGTGAATGACCACCGGCAGCAGTACGGCGGCCGCTCCCGCCCAAGCCCACGGTTGTTGCCAGATCACGAGCCGAGTGCAGGCATTGCGTGCGCATGCTGTTGCTCACGTCGTGCACGGCGCAGCAGATAGTCGCGCAACGAGCGCTCAGGTGGCACGTCGGTAGTAAATAACGCGTAGTCCATACCATCCCGTGTGGCCACGCTGCGCAGATCGCGCAGGAAATCCTGCATCGCCTGCGCATACGTTGTCGCCATTGCAGCGGCATCAATGCGCAACTTCACACGCGACTCGAGTTCGTCAAGTTCTACCTGCCCATCGTGCGGCAACGCCAGTTCATCGGGCGACAGCAGCTGCAGCATGGCCACATCATGCCCACGTTGCGCAGCGTGTCGCAACTCGCGCTGCATTGCTTCGGTGTCGTCGTAAAAATCCGACAGCACCATGATCATACCCCGTCGCTCCAGCAGCTGTGCCGCACGCGCAATTGTTTCCGCTGGCCGCCACACACCGCCGGCCTGCAATCCATCCAGCTGTGCCAGCAGCCCGCGCAAATGTTGCCGACCACCGCGCGCCGGCACGTACATCAGCTTGCCTTCGCGCATGGACATGAAGCCCACCGCGTGCCCCTGCGAGCTCGCAAGATACGCCAACGCGGCCGTCAGAATCACTGCGTAGCGCATTTTGCTCACACCAGACTCCGGATACGCCATCGATGCGCTGCTGTCGAGGACCAGCATCACCGAAAGATTGGTCGTCTCCCGGAACTGACGCGTGTACAGCCGGTCACTGCGCGCGAACAGCTTCCAGTCGAGGTGCTTGAGATCGTCGCCGGCACGATACGGCCTGTGCTGCCTGAACTCGGTGCTGAAGCCGTGAAACGGACTGCGGTGCCCACCGGTGCGCAAACCCTCTACGACCAGTCGCGCCGCGAGTTCAAGATCGTCAATCGCAGCCACCACATTCGGCGACAGGGCAGACATCAGCGGGTTCCTGACGCGCCAATACGTGGTGCGCTGAACGTGCAGATGAACATGCGGTTGAACATGTTACGGGCGCACAGCGTGCAGCAGCTTCTCAATCACCGCGTCGCTCGAGACACCATTGGCTTCGGCCTGAAAGTTGACGAGCAATCGATGACGCAGCACGGGATACGCCACACGCGCCACATCGTCAGGGGTGGGCACCACGCGTCCATCAAGCAACGCGTTGGCCTTGGCACCCAGCAGCAGCGCCTGACCCGCGCGCGGACCAACACCCCAGCGCACCCATTCGCGTACCGCATCGGGCACGCTCGGGTCGGCGGGACGTGTGGCACGAATGAGGCGCAACGCGTAGTCAACCACATTGGCGGCCGCCGGCAGCTCACGCACCAACGCACGCACCGCTTCCAGCTCGGCACCCGTTGCGACTGCCGACACGGTGCGCGTGACACCCGTTGTGGTTTCGGCCAGAATGCGCCGTTCGTCATCAACGTTGGGATAGTCAATCACCACGTTGAACATGAAGCGATCGAGTTGCGCTTCGGGCAACGGATACGTGCCCTCCTGTTCAATCGGGTTTTCCGTGGCCAGCACAAACAGCGGCCGCTCGAGCGGATATCGCACACCGCCCACGGTCACCTGATACTCCTGCATCGCCTCAAGCAGCGCAGCCTGCGTGCGCGGCGGTGTACGATTGATTTCGTCGGCCAGAATGATGTTGGCAAACACCGGTCCGGGAATGAATCGCACGTGTCGCTTGCCGCCCACCGGATCGTCTTCAATCACCTCTGCACCCAGAATATCTGACGGCATCAGATCGGGCGTGAACTGAATGCGGTTAAAGTTCAGGTCCAGCACCTGGGCCAACGTCCGCACCAGCAG
>JBBSPO010000401.1:0-3094 GCA_038258695.1 Gemmatimonadales bacterium
CACACCAGATCACACAACTGCATGACATCTTCATCGGCCAGCGCGTAGTACACGAACAACCCTTCCTTGCGACGCGACACAAAACCCGCCGCGTGTAGCTGCTGCAGCTGCTTCGATACGTTGGCGAGTGAAAGACCGGTGCTCTCCACCAGCTCACCAACTGTGGTTTCCCCCCCCTGCATGGCCTGCAGCAAACTCAGACGCGTGGGCTCCGCGAGCGCCTTGAACCGCTCGGCCACCAGCGCCAACATGGCCGGTGACAGTGCCTTGATGGGTTTGCGTCGCGTTGTACTCATACGGCCGCCTCGGTTTGATGAGCCACGGCCAGGCCGGCGTCGCGCCACGCAGCATAGCCGCCCTGCAGGTTGCGCACATCCGTACGGCCCGCACGCTCGAGCACACTACACGCGATGGTTGACCGCGCTCCGCTCTGACACTGCACCACGATGGGTCGGTGCGGATCGAGTGACGCAACGGCGGCGGGCAAATCTCCCAGCGGAATATTGCGACTGTGCGGAATATGTCCTCCCAGCCATTCGCTGGCACCGCGCACATCGATGAGCTGAGCGCCGCTGCCATCTGTCGCAAAATCCTGCACGGTGATTGGTTGTGTACTGGACAGTGCACCCACGTGACGGGTCCAGTGTTCGAGCGCGGACGCGTCAAACCATCCGACAACCCGGTCAAGCCCAATCATTGACAGCTGCTGAATCGCACCCGCAATTGATTTGGGCACGTGCGTAAGCGTCTGTGCGTCTGGATTGTCTTCACCGTTTGCCACTTCGCCCGTGAGCAACCACACGTCCACATCGTACGGGACGAGTGAACCTGCCCACGTGCTGAACGATCGGTTATGCGTAATCGACAACGTGCCCGGCACGTGCGCTCGCGAAAAACTGTCTGCCAAACGCAGGTCAATCACTGTTGCGTTGCTCCGCAACAGGTCGGGCAGGGCATTGGCCGCCGTTTGCTCCGGAAGCGTTCGGGCGCCCAGCACGCGCGGCCCCTCGCGGTTGATGCGCTTCATTTGTGCGAAGTACGCCGGAGGTTCGGGCTGTCCGTCAAGCACCGTCCGCACAAACTCCTCTTCGTTTGTCGTACGCAGACCCCAGTTGGCACGCTTTTCGTAACCCACCGTCGATGATGGAACCGCGCCAAGCGCTTTGCCACATGCTGAGCCGGCACCGTGGCCAGGCCACACCTGCAAGTGATCGGGCAATGCCACAAAACGCGTCAGCGAGTGAAAGAGCTGGCGAGCCGCCGCATCCATTGTATTGGCAACATGCGCCGCCTTCTCAAGCAGATCAGGGCGGCCAACGTCACCGACGAATACAAAATCACCGGTAACAACACCCATCGGGCCGGAAGACGCCGGTTCATCCGTCACAACAAAAGACAGGTGCTCAGGAGTATGACCCGGTGTGTGCATGACGTCGAGACGAATGTTGCCCACCATGATGGAATCCCCATCGTGCAGCAGCGTCGCACCATCACTCGCGGCAAACGCGTACTGCCAGTCGTGTCCACCCTCAGCGGAGAGATACAACGTGGCACCAGTATGAGCGGCCAGCTCGCGTGCGCCAGACACGAAATCGGCGTGGATGTGCGTTTCCGTAATGTGCGAGATACGCAAGTTTTCAGCCTTGGCGACATCCAGATATTGCGACACATCGCGCAACGGATCAATGACAATCGCGTTGCCTGTGGCCTGGCACCCAATCATGTAACTGGCCTGTGCGAGCGGCTGGTCGTAAAACTGACGGAAAAACACGTTACACCTCGCGGTGATTGATGTTGACACTGAGCGCGCGTGCCGTGGGCTCCATCGCTGGCTCGGTGAAGGAGTGCGTCAGCTTTTCCAGCACCACGCGGTTCTGATACAAGATGAAAAGCCCCACCAGCAGCAGCAGCAGCGCAAACAACCGCCGCAGCGCACTCTGCTGGACGCGCTGCGCAGCGCTGGTACCGATTGCTATGCCAACCAGCGCGAGACCTGTAAACGGCACCAACAGGCTCACCGGCCACTCCACCAGACCGAGATAGCCAAGCGTGCCCGCGGTCGCGTTCATGGCAATCACCAGCAACGACGTGCCGATAGCCGCGCGGATTGGAACATGTCCGAGTTGAACCAACGCCGGTACAATCAGAAATCCACCGCCCACGCCAACCACCCCGGTGAGCATGCCCACACCAAGCCCCAGCGGCGCGAGCTTGGCGAGCGGCAATACAAATGGCTCTGCATCGGGCGCGCGTACCGGCGGGTGATATGGTCGCAGCATCGACATCGATGCGGCGAGCATGACGGCCGCAAAGGCCAACAGTTGCAACTCACCCGACAGGAAGGTCGCCAGGCGTGCACCCGCGAAGCCTCCCAACATGGTGAAGCCGCCAAAGATCGCGGCTACCCGAAGTTGCACCTGACCGGCGCGCCAATGTCCCAATGCGCCGAACGCGCTGGTAACCGCAACGACGGGCAGTGACGAAGCGATCGCAATCTTTGGGTCAAGACCTGACACGTACGTGAGCACGGGGACAGTGAGAATGGAGCCACCGCCGCCGAGCATACCAAGCACCGCCCCGATCACCAGGGCAAAAACAAGTGTCAGCAATCTACAGCCTTTGATAAATGCTCAACCATATAGAAGAATAGTTGTTTTATGGGAGATGCGCAATGGTGTGTCGCGCGGTTCACGACGCGCCCACCGCGCCCCAGAGCAACATGGCGATGGTTGCGCCGATCAGCGGACCAACCACCGGCACGGCCGCGTACGACCAGTCGCTGTGCGTTTTTCCAGCGATTGGCAGCAGTGCGTGCATGAGACGCGGGCCGAGGTCGCGGGCCGGATTGATAGCGTAGCCCGTGGTGCCGCCCAACGACAGGCCAATGCCCCACACGAGTGCACCAACCAGCATCGCCCCGAGGTTACTCGCTGGTGTCGTGCCGCCAAAGCCCGGACTGCCCAGCGACATGGCCACCAGCACGAGCACGAACGTCCCTACCACTTCACTCACCAGATTGGCTGGCCACGAGCGAATGGCCGGCGCGGTGCAAAAGCAGGCCCGTTTGGTTTCGCCATCCTCCGTCTCGCGCCAA
>JBBSPO010000402.1:0-3093 GCA_038258695.1 Gemmatimonadales bacterium
GTCACTGAGTCCGCTGAAGCCGTCCGCGGCGCAACGCGTGGTGAGCATTACCGTGTCACCGCGCGCCGATTTGAGTGCGGGTCGCAGCTTTGACGCTGAGCTCAAGACTGCGATCCCACAGTTACTCTCGCTCACGCTGAGTCCGGAAACGGTAGCTGACCAAACCGCCGGAGCAGCCGCTGGTGGAACGGGAACATACAAAGTCAATCCGGAGCCCACATTGCTGGCGGCATCGGTGCAGAACGCGTTGCAGATCGCGGGTGATGCCGATGTGGTGATCGTATCGAGCTATATCGGCGCGAGTACCAACAGCGCGAGCATAGCCGCCACGCGCGGATTGCCAGAGCTGATTGACGGACTTCGCCGTGCCGGTGCCAAAGTGATGCTTGTCTCGTTTCTCAATCCGTATCTCGCGCAAGGCTTGCCTGCGGTGGACGCGCATCTCATTGCCTGGAGTCCGTGGACGCTTTCGCAACGCGCTGCTGCACGGGCGTTGTTGGGCAAGACACCAATTTCCGGGCTGCTGCCCATCACGATCCCCGGTGTGGCCGGATTCGGCGAGGGAGTGCGGCGGTAGGGCTGCAGTCAGACTCGATGACGGCTTGAGTGGTGCGACGTATGGCAGCGTCCACTACAAGCCTCGGCTAGCCTCTGCTCTCGTGGGTTGGGGTTGGCTTGCCACCGGACTGAGAAAATCGTAACGTCACGCTCCCGCCCCCAATCGCGAGGAGTGCATGCCGGCCAAGGTCCGCAAGAAAGCTGCAGCAAAAAAACGTCCAGCAGCTGCGAAATCGTCAAAAAAATCAGCCGCCAAGCCAAAGCGAGCGAAGACCGCAAAATCAGTCGCCAAGCCAAAGCGAGCAAAGTCTGCGTCGCGTTCGCGTGTTGGTGTCATGCCAGATGGTCGAACGTTTCCGCGCTACGAACCGTCAGCAGTACGCGGTGTGCGCTTTGCGCTACCCGACGGCAGCGTGGTGGGCTGGAGTGCTGCAGCCGATGATCGATTGCTGCAGCAACAGGAGTTCCAGCGAGTTGCGGTGAACTGGGCGTATATCGTGCGAAACCGCAGACGATGGGCGGAGCGGGATGATACGGTGCATGATCAGGCGGGGCGTGCTCGCGAGCTGCTTGAACAACTTGGTATGTCGAAGCACGACCGGGAGCGCTTGGCGTTTGCGGGTCACGTAGAGGTTGTGATCCCATGGACGGATGAGGCAACTGGCTGGGAGCTGCGCATCTTCCCATGGGAATATGTGCTCACCGCGGCCACGCGTGACCTGCGCCGAGATGTCAAGCTGAGTGTGGTACGGCGGCTGGACATGGGACCCAGTGCACGAAGCGTACCGCTCGTACCCAGTGTGCTTTATGTGGAAAGTGCTGTTGGGCCACTGGCCAAGCGTTATGACTTTAGCGGTGAACGTGCGGTGGTCGAAGCGAATCTGAAGCCGGGCGTTTTTGAAGTGCTGATCAACCCCACGCGCGAGGAGCTCGAGAACAAGGTCAGATCACTCGCGCCTGACATCATCCATCTCGCCGGATTCGACACGCATCAGGGATTGCGGCTGCTCAACAAGAGTCCCGCAGAAGAAGAATCGCGGGACGGGTACCTCATGCGCACCGCAACGGGAGCCCCTGATCCGGTGGGCTGTGAAGAACTGGCAAACGCACTTACCAGCGCAGCTGTAAAACCTGCGCTGATTGTCTGTAACCTGCACAACTCTGCCGGACGAGTTGCCCCGTTGACGCTGGCGGCCGGCACCGGCGCCGCGATTGGTTTTCAGGACACGTTTGATGACGGACTCGCCGAACTATTCTTCGGAAGTTTTTACCACGCGTTGATGCTCGCCGAAGGCGACCTCGTCATGGCCTTTGACAATGCGTGGGAAGAGCTGCGTCATCAGCCTCGGTCAGTGCAAGGATCCGGGCTTGTGCTGTGGAGTGCGTCGCCGCTACTTGCGCCGGCGGTGTCCGCCACGTCCACGGTGAAGTCGGTCTTTGCTGACCGCCTCTCAGTCGAACGCGCCCAGATCCTTGAGCCCGGCGCCACCGCAGATACAGGTGAGGTACTGCGGATTACGGTGCAGCCGCTCAAGGAAGCGAACTACTCACTGCTGCACAACAATCGCGGGCTCTTTGAACGCTTTGTCATCCGGAAGCTCAAGCCAGGCCGAGCTGATCACTTGCGGGTCAGTGTTGAGCTGCATGTTGGTGCCGATACGTATCCGTACCGTCGCAGCTTTACGCTCAAAGAAGGACAGATCGACCTCAACGACCTTGTGCGCGTACCGCTCACGTCTGCGCTTTCGCGATCGCGGCACGAGGCGATGTTCACGAGTTTGTTTGTCGAGGTCGTGTGGGGCGTCGCTGAGCACGAGCGTCAACTGTATCGCGACACGCATCGTGTCATCATGTTGCCGGCCGATCAGTGGCGCGACGATGATGCGGATAGGGTGTGGCTCCCGTCTTTTGTACTGCCACGCGACCCCGCGGTTTCGCGCATCATCGAACGGGCCCAGCGATACCTGATGGCCCTGCGCGATGATCCGTCGGCAGGCTTTGATGGCTACCAAAGCATTGACGATCAGCTGGAAGATCCGTCGGAGTGTGTCGATCTGCAGGTGCAGGCCATCTGGTCAGCCATTGTATACGACTTTCAGCTTTCGTATATCAATCCACCGCCTGCCTACTCCGAAGCATCACAGCGCATTCGCACGCCATCGGAAATAATCGCCTCGGGGCGGGGCACGTGCCTTGACCTCACACTGCTGCTCGCCGCGTGCCTTGAGTTCATTGAGATTTATCCTGTGGTGTTTCTTCTCGAAGGTCACGCGTTCCCCGGTTACTGGCGCAGCGACAGTGCACACGCGGCGTTCGTTGAAGTCACAAGCGCCGAATCCGAAACGGCGGATGCGGCTGACGCGCAACGCGCCACCAGAGGCGCTGGTCAGCGCGAAGCGTGGTATCTGCCCAAGCAAGCGTGGCCCGAAGTAATTGAGCAGGTGCGTGCTGGCGATCTGGTCCCACTGGAATCCGTGTGGCTCACATCGCACAGTGGCTTCTGGGATTCGGTGGACGCCGGACACGAAAATCTCA
>JBBSPO010000403.1:0-3080 GCA_038258695.1 Gemmatimonadales bacterium
AACGCCTACGGTGGACAGGTGATTGAAGACTCGTCGGCCGACAGTGCCTTTGCGATGTCTGCACTGGTCATGCACGTCCGCGAGTGCAACGATTCGGTGTTGCACATTCCGTTTCATGTGGGCGACAATCGATCACGCACGTGGGTGGTCTCCAAAACCGCATCAGGGCTGCGGCTGAAGCATGATCATCGCCACGAGGACGGCACCGAGGACAGTGTCACGCAGTATGGCGGTGACACGCAACGCGCCGGCACGTCGAACATGCAGGAGTTTCCGGCCGACGCATTCACGGCGGCGCTGTTGCCGGCCGCGAGCACCAACGTGTGGACCATTGAAGTGCAGCCTGGCGAGTCGTTTGTATATGCACTGCGTCGCGAGGGCACGGATCGTCGGTTCCGGGTGGCGTTCGATCTCACACGAACCGTGGCAACGCCGCCCGCGCCGTGGGGATGGCAGTAGAGCGTGTCATCACGGTGTGCCGAAGGCAGCGATGTCGGACTTGTCGACACAGTGCGCCGATGGCAGTGATGTCGGACTACTCCACGACGTCGGTATCCACCTGGCCGGAAATCCGTCGGGACACAAAGGACCACGACACACCCGCGGCAATGCACAACGAGAGACTGATCAGCGCAACGTTGGCAATGCCTCGCGAACTGCGTGCGCTCACGAGATTGTACGAAATGAGCAGCCAGATCACGCCGCCGGTAAGCGCCAGTGCCAGGAGCGCGCCCCACAAGCCGAGCGAACGTCGTGTGGCGGTCAGGAAAATCGCCCAGCCCGCGAGCAGCACTACACCAACGAGAAACTTGAGCGCTGCCGGACCTTGGGTGGCGGGACCGCCCAACAGCGGCTCAATGGCCCAATCAACAAACGAGTAGCCAAAGGGATTCCACGTGCTGTACACGAGGACCAACGCAGCCAGCACTCGCATGAGTACGCCGCCCAGAGAAATCGCTTCACGTTGCATTTACGGAATATGCTGGTCAGAGCCGACAATCGCGAAGGGCACCGGATAACAAAACGCCCGCCCGGACAGTGTCCAGACGGGCGTCTTGTACATCACACCGGAGTGCGATGTGCAGCCAAGTAACTCAGCCGATCTTGGTAACGTTTTCAGCGGCGGGGCCTTTCTGGCCCTGCACGATGTCAAACTCTACCCGCTCGCCTTCGGCCAGTGAGCGGAAGCCGCTCGTCTGGATGGCTGAGTGATGCACGAAGCAATCCTTGCCGCCGTTCTCAGGCGTGATGAAACCAAAGCCCTTCGTGTCGTTGAACCACTTGACTGTGCCGGTCGTACGCATACCTACTCCTGAAATTGTACTGACTGCCGAGGTATCGGTATTTCCGTACGCACCGACCGTCCGTATCCTGCGGGCATCGCGCCCCGCTGTCGCGCATGCAAGAAGCAGAAAAGGGACTACAGCCAGAGCCGTAGTCCCAAGACAGAACAACTCACATGCGGCTACGATAAGCGGTCTGGAACTATCTGTCAAGCGAAATCTTTTGTCCTGGTTGGGTCCGCCGGTCGGAGACTCCCGGTCGGGTCGGCGGCCCGGCCATCCGGTGAGTTGACCGGGGTGCCGCTGCGGTGTCAATTTGGCGCAAAATGCGCGCAAACTCATCGGGCATCGTGATCATTGGTGGGGGTATTGTGGGCGCGTCGATCGCCTGGCAGCTGGCCGCGCGCGGTGTGCGGAGCGTGCGCGTACTTGACCGAGCCGCCACGCCGGCCGCGGGCAGCACCGGACGCGCCACGGGTGGCTTCCGCGCCCAATATGGCACCGACATCAATGTGCGGCTCTCGCTGCTGTCACTGGCCCAGCTCGAGACATTTGCCCACGACCACGGCGTGGACCCGGAGTACCAGCCGGTGGGCTACCTGTTCATGGCGCGCACGCCGCAAACCCTCGAGATATTGCGCGGCACGCTGCAGGTGCAACATGGCGCCGGCTACACCGACGGCCACGAGGTCAGCCCGGCTGATATCCGCAGACTCTCGCCATTGGTCGATGCCGAACAGTTCGTAGGTGGCGTATTTGCCGGGCGCGACGGCTACATCAATCCGCGGGCCATGCTCAATGGGTTGATTCAGAGCGCCACGCGGGCCGGCGTGCACTTTTCGTGGAGCACCGAATGCGTCGCCATTGAACGCGCCGCCGATCGTGTGACGGCGGTGGTTACGCCGAACGAACACCTCGGCTGCGACATCGTGATCAACGCGGCTGGGGCTTGGGCGGCGGTCGTGGGGGCGCTGGCGAATGTGGTGGTGCCCGTGTTACCGCGTCGCAGACACGTGGCGATCACCGCGCCAACTTCCGTACTGCCCGCCAACACGCCAATGACGGTTGACGCTGACCGTGGATTTCACCTGCGCGTGCGGGGGGATCGCGTGCTGTTGATCAGTCCGCACGATCCGTTGCCGAGCGATCCGTATGACACGCAGGTGGACGCGGCGTGGCTGCGCGAGCTGCATGCGCAAGCGGTCCGTGTAGTGCCCGCCATGCGGAACGTTGCGCTGGACCTGCCGCAGTGCTGGGCGGGGCTGTACGAGAACTCGCCTGACGGGCACCTGCTCTTTGGAGCGTGTGAGGGCACGAAGAACTTTTTGCTGGCCAATGGGTCGTCGGGGCACGGGGTGATGCACGCGCTGGCGATCGGGCAATTGATGGCGGAGTTGGTGTGCGACGGGGCGGCGCGGACGATTGACATGGGACCGTTGTCGCCGGACCGGTTTGGGCGGGGGGGGGAGATTGTTGGGGTGGGGTTACTCTGAAATTTGCGGAGACGGCGCGCTTGACGGCGTTGACGGTGTGGGTGGACGGTCCACGGTGGGTGTGCAACGGCGCGTTTGACAGCGTTCACGGTGTGAGTGGACGGTCAACGGTGGGGGGTGCAACGGCGCGTTTGACGGCGTCTACGGTGGCGGTCAACGGTCAACGGTTTGAGTTTTTAAAAACGTCAACGGTCAACCGTTCACCCACACCGTCGACCTCAGCCCGCAACCGCCGCCCGCGCGGAGCACCCGCCGCTGGCCCAGCACGTACCGTCAACGGCTTGCGTGCAACGGCGCGTTTGAC
>JBBSPO010000404.1:0-3048 GCA_038258695.1 Gemmatimonadales bacterium
CAACGCTTGCTACCGTATCGATTTACTTGTGGAGGGTCGCGTAATGGTGGAGCTCAAGGCAGTAACCAACCTGCATCCACTGCACACCGCGCGGCTGTTGTCCTACCTGCGCCTCAGCAACACCCGAATCGGGCTGCTCCTGAACTTTCACGAGTGCCGCATGAAAGACGGTATCGTGCGATTGATTCACTCAGCCGCCACAACACAGTCGCCGTCAGGCTCAGGCACTGCCCTGGCCGTTGCCCCTGCCGTTGCCGCTGCCATTGCGGTTGCGGTTGTCATTGCCGTTGCTGTTGCTGTTGCCGCTGCAGTTGCCGTTCCCCAAAAAAAGTCAGTTGCCGTTCTCCGCGCCTCCGAGCCTCCGCGGTAAAGCAGTCCTCCCACCCCTCCGCGGTAAAAGCAGTCCGTCAAGCGCCCCGCTCCGCCCGCACATACGCCGGCCCATAGCGCATCAGATACAACACCAACGACCACAGCGTTAGCGCCACCGACGCCACCATGCACACCACACCAACTACACCGTTGACGTGCGCGAAAGACTGCCACCACGTCTCATCCAGCCAGCCCTCCGCGCCCGCCAGCGTACGCGCAAAAAACCAGAAAAATGCCGCTCCCGTCCACACACTCTGAAACCCGGTTTTGAACTTCGCCGGCCCAATCGAGCTGATCACCAGCCCCCGCCGAGCCGCGAGCGAGCGAAAGACAGTCATGAAGACCTCTCGCCCAATCACAATGGCCACAATCCAGCCAGGCAGCGAGATCCGGCCCAGCGGTGTGACAAACAGGAAAGCAGACGGCTCCGGCAACACACCGTCCAGCGGCGTCACGAAGGTGTAGTGCGCCTGCAGGATGTACATCGGGATGAGCGTCGCCAACAGCAAGAGCTTGTCAGCCAGCGGATCGAGCAACCGCCCCAGATCCGTCACCAGATTCTGCGTGCGCGCGATGTGACCGTCCCACCAATCGGTCAGCGCTGCCACAAGAAACAGCGTAAAGCCGATCAGGCGCGCGGTCCACGAGGTCGAAAACGGCAACCACGCGATCAGCGGGGTCAGCGCAATCCGACCAACGGTGATCGCATTGGGGAGGTTCACATGCTCCTCTCGGTGGGCGCCCTCAGCACAGCCAGTGTAGCCGCGCAAACGTTCGGCAATCTACACCCACTCACGCCCAAGGTGGGTAGATGCCGGCAGAACAAACACCGATTCATCGCGTCCCAACCCGCAGCCCGCTCAGGCGAGGGTCTTGAGCACCAGCTTGGAGACCGCTTTGAGCGTGTCAAACACACCGTCGCCATTCACCGCGACCGCCTCGAACTCCGGCGCTTTTTCCACCCACTCGCCAGTGGGAAGCTGCTCGACCAACATGGCCCCGGGCTGAAACGGATTGACCAACGGACGTTGACGCGATGCTTCCAGTACTTCCCACCCGGGATTGAGCATCTCCTGCAACTCGGCCAGCGGCGCCGCGTTGGGCAGATCGCGCTTGTTGTATTGAATGATGAACGGCATGCGTGTGAGGTCATAGCCGTACGCCGCCATGTTGTCGTACAAGTTCTGCATGCTCTCGAGATTCGCTTCGGCGCGATCACGCTGCGAGTCAGCGACAAACACCACCCCGTCCACGCCCTTGAGAATGAGCTTGCGGCTGGCGTTGTAGTACACCTGTCCCGGCACGGTATACAAATGGAAGCGCGTACGAAAACCGCGAATCGTGCCCAGATCCACCGGCAGAAAATCAAAGAACAACGTGCGTTCCGTTTCGGTGGCCAGCGAAATGAGTTTGCCGCGTGTATTGGGCGACACCTTCCCGTACACATACTCCAGATTGGTGGTCTTACCGCCCAATCCGGGTCCGTAGTACACGATCTTGCAGTTGATCTCGCGAGACGCGTAGTTGATCATCGACATCGCGTGTCTCTCCTACGAGAACAGGCGATCAATCTCGTCTTCCGCGCCAGCGAGCAAGCCCGGCATCGCCGTCTGACTCCCGTGTCCGCGCGCAAACACGTCCTCAAACGTGCCCGTGAGTTCTTCCACAACACTCTTCATTTTGAGACGGACCAGTCCGAGGGTCGTACGCTTGTCGAACAGCACTACCAGGATCACGCGCTTCGCGACGTCGGCGAGATACATGGACTCCCGCTCGCCCTGATGAAAGAGCACGCTGAAATCGTTCTCACCAATCAGTCGCGCCAGCTGATCATTGGCGCTGAAATCAGCGGCCGTCAGCGTGGCAAATGCCGTGGCGTCAAAGTTGGGCGGCTCGCCAACCGTAGCCACCAGCTGACCGGAACGGTCCACCAGCAGCGCGCAACGCGCTTTGGCATCGTAGAGGAACCGCTGCAAAATCTGAGTGATTGCCGCGAAGTCGTCTTCGGTAAACGACCACGTGGCGGCGCCGACGGACATGACTTGGGCTCCCGCGAATCCGGATTAAGTTGACGACGGTGGCAATATGCGCTCAACGCGCCCGAGCGCTCGCTGGCCACGACGGCGAAGCAACGGGTTTGATTCCCACGCCACATAGTCGCGTAGAAGTCGCACACTATCTACGCTCGGCCGAGCCCGAAGGTAACTGATTGCGGCCAGGCGGCGCGTCGGCCGGGCATGAAACAGTGCCTGACGGCTGCGCGACAGCTGCAGCGACCATGAGGTCGCACCAACGAGCAGTCCAATGGTCAGACCAGCCGAAAAAACAGCCAACGGAGAACGGAACCGGCTCATGACAGACGATGAAAGCAAAGAAGTGAATAACAACGCCCCGCAGGACGCGACCCCCTGAAATGTAATCGCGCCGCCGCGCCCAGTTCACATCTCGCGTCGTGCCTGCAGCGCCTGCGCGATGGTTACACCGTCAGCGTATTCCAGATCGCCACCTACCGGCAGCCCGCGTGCAATGCGCGTGACCCGCACTCCCTTTGGTGCAAGTTGACGCTGCACGTACAGCGCCGTGGCTTCGCCCTCAAGCGACGGATTGGTGGCTACAATCACCTCGGTGATCTGGTCGTCGCTGACACGCGACAACAGGTCCGCAATCGTGAGATCG
>JBBSPO010000405.1:0-3042 GCA_038258695.1 Gemmatimonadales bacterium
CCCACCGCAGGGGGTGCCGAACACACGCCGGTGGTGCTGCGTAGAAGGTAAGACGCAGTTCCCTCCCCACCGATGCCGCAGGAAGACTGAATGATTCGAACCGATTTCGCGCGCCTCATGCGACGCGCCCTGTGCACACTTGCGCTCCTGCCGATTTCGTCGGCCGCCGCGCAAATGATGTCCCTCGACACCCGTGACCCGTCGCAGAAGCAGGACGCCAGCTTCGAGAAGGCGTACAGCGAGTGGATCATGAGCCCCAAACACGGCAGTCCGCTGGTTGACCACTTGCCCGTCGTGGCCGGCATCCCCATGCCCAAGGACATTATCGGCTACCACGTGGGCGCACCGCGCAAACTCACGTACTACGCCGATCAGCTCAAATACTATCGCGCGCTCGCCGCCGCGTCGCCGCGTGTCATGGTGGAATCCATCGGGCGCTCGGATGAAGGACGCGAACTGGTGGTGATCTGGATTTCGTCAGACGCCAACATGGCCAACATGGCGCAGAATCGTGCCAATCTCAAAAAGATTGCCGATCCGCGCGGCATGAGCGAAGCGCAGGTCAAGGACATCATCAAGCAGACCAAGCCGCACTATCACTTCATGGGCGGACTGCACAGCGGTGAAACCGGACCGTCAGAAATGCTCATGGAGCTGGCATACCGTCTGGCCGTTGAAACGTCACCGATCATTTCAGGCATTCGCGACAATCTTTATGTGTCCATTACTCCGGTAGCAGATGCTGACGGACGTGATCGCAATGTGGACTGGTTCTATCGCGGACTTGAGGCCGCTGATTCGGCAGCAGCAGAAGCCGCGCGCGAGGGCGATGCCGCCGACGCGGACAGTGCATCGGGCGACTCCACATCACGCGGCCGCGCAACGCGTGGAAGTGGTCGCGGCATTGGGTCGGTCCCGTACTGGGGCAAGTACGCCTATCACGACAACAACCGCGACATCAATCTTGTGCTCGACCAGATGCGCGCGATTGCCGATTGGTACTTCACAGCGCATCCACCAATCATGCACGATCTGCATGAGTCGCTCGCGTTGCTGTACACGTACAGCGGCGGTGCGCCACAAAACCCCAATCTCGATCCGTTGCTGTTTGCCGAACTGCCCTGGTTTGCCAACTGGGAAATGGCACAGATGACCAAGTGGGGCATGCCGGGTGTGTACACGCACGCGTTCATGGACGGTTGGTCACCAGGCTATTTGGGCTCAATCGCGTACAATCACAACGGTCTCATGAAAATGTATGAGACGCAGTCAGGTCGTGATCTCGATAGCGCAGCCGTGGCGCGTGCACGCAAGCCGCAAGTTGGTCCAACGCGAACAACGGCGGGCGGCGGCTTTGGTGGTGGCGGTGGCGCTGTACCAACAGGACGCGGAGGCGGACAGGACCGCGAATGGTACCGCGGCATTCAGGTGGGCTTCAATGACGTCGCCACATTCACACGTCGCGCCAACGCGAACTACATGCAGACCGGTGTGCTCAGCGCACTGCAACTCGCGTCAATGTTTCCCGCTACAATTCTTGAAAACTTCTACGTCAAGACGCGCAACTCCATGATGCATGGACTTACCGAGGCGCCGTACGCCTACGTGATTCCGGTGCAGCGCGACATGACCAAGCCCGCTGAAATGGTCAAGATCCTGCGCTTCCAGCGTGTGGAAGTTGGCATTGCACGCGACGCGATCAAGGTGAACGACTCCACCACGTATCCGGCGGGTTCCTACGTGATCAAGCTCGACCAGCCGTACGGTCGTCTGGCCAAAAATCTGCTGGAGAAGCAGAACTACCCCGATCCTCGCCTGCGCACCTACGACGACAGCGGTTGGTCAATGGGTTTTGCAATGGGTGTTGATGTGTTCGCAGTCGCCGACTCGTCAATCCTCAAAGCCCCAGTGACCATGGTTGATGAGGTCACGCTGGCCGGCAACACCAAGGGCAATGGCACCGCAGCACTGGCCGTGGCGCATCTGGGATCGAACAACATGATCTCGCTGCGCTACAAGCTCAAAGACGTGCCAATGCGCGTGACCGAGAAGAGTTTCTCGGCTGAAGGCGTCGAGTTTCCGGCTGGTTCGTTTGTTATCACCGACATGACAGCCGCAGATCGCGTGCGCGCAGCCGTCGCAGAACTCGGCCTCACTGCCGCAGCGCTCAGTGCAGCACCCACTGTTGCCACGCATGACGCGGTACCACCGCGTGTCGCCATCTACACACAGTGGAGCGGCACGCAAAGCCTGGGCTGGTATCGTCTCACCTTCGACAAGTTTGGTGTGCCGTTTGATCTCATCTACAAAGAGCGCGTGATGGAAGGCAAGCTGCGCGATCAGTACGATGTCATTCTTATGGCTGAGCAGAATATGAGTCGTGCAACGGTGATGGCGCCCAAGGCTGCGAATCCCACGCCGTACAAGAAGAGCGAGAAGTACCAGTTCCTGGGCGACTATGGTGAGACCGATGACATGTCGGGCGGCTTCGGACAGAAGGGCGTTGACGCATTCGAAGCGTTTCTCGAGGCGGGTGGCACGCTTATCACCGTAGGCGAAGCATCACGGTTGCCGATTGAGTTTGGCTGGGCGGGCACGGTAGACAAAACCGCAGTGCCGGGCCTCACGGCGCAGCGTCCGCTGATTGAAGGCGAGATTGTGAAGACGGACCACCCGGTGTTCTACGGTTTTGGCAGGAAAACCATTCCAGTCAAGTACGTGGGCGGCACACCGTTTGAAGTGGGCATTGCCAATCGCGGCAATGTGCTGGCGCGCTACGTTGGCGGCGATGATGCGGTGCTGTCTGGGCTGATGGTCAATGCCGACTCGCTCAAGGGGCGTCCGTTTGCGGTGGACATCCCGGAGGCGTTCAAGGGGAAGGGTCGCGTGATCATGTTCTCGAACAACCCGATTTATCGGTGGCAGAATCACGGCGAGTTCAACATGATTTTTAACGCGGTGATCAACTGGAACGCGCAGCCTACTCTGGTGCAGTAGCGTTGGTGCTGGGGGGCCGTGGGGCCCGTGTGCCCGGGGCGTGGC
>JBBSPO010000406.1:0-3006 GCA_038258695.1 Gemmatimonadales bacterium
CGAATACCCCACGCGGCAGGGCCGCGATTTAGAAGTTGACAGCCTCACGACCCACGGAATGCACCAACGCCCGTTGGCGCCGATGCGTAGCCCTCCGTGCGCCGTTGTTGCAAGTTGGTAGGGTGTCGCCCGTGGAACCACCCCGGGGCCTGCCATTGCACCCGGCTCCGGTCGACCACCTGGTTCCGTCGATCCCTCTCGAAGTCCATCAACCCGTCTCTCCGATGCGATCTCCTGCAACTCCTGTCCGCACTTACCGACGTTGGGCGCAGCGCGGTGCCGCCATTGCTCTGCGCACCACATTTGGCCTGCTCGCGCTGGCGACTGCTTCCGCCTCCGCTGACGCCCAGGCGGCGCGCCGCACGATCACGCAGGACGTCTATGACGTCTGGCGTGGAATCGTGTCACCACAGATGTCCCGCGATGGTGCGTGGGTGGCCTACACCAACTCGCCAACCATAGGAGACGGCGAGCTGGTGGTGCGCTCAACCGGTGCCACAACCGAGTTCAAGCTGCCGCGCGGATTCACCGGCCGGCCCAATAACCGGCCAGGCGGCGGTGGGGGCGGCTTCAATCCGGCCTCTCCGTCGTTCAGCGCCGATGGCAAGTTTGTGGCCGCGCTGATTTATCCCACGCAGGACGTTGTCGAGTCCGCGGGTCGAGATCGTCGTCGGGCAGCCGAGGCCACGCGCACCAGCCTGGCCATCATGTCGCTGCCTTCCGGGCAGGTCACCACATTGCCGCGCGTACGCAGTTTCCGCATGGCGCGAGACGGTGGACGCTTCCTGCTGTATCAGGCCGAAACGGATTCTGCGGCGGCTGGCGCCAACGGTGATTCAACCGCTCGACCTGCTGCCCGCACGCCTGCGGCACGGCCTGGTGCGGCGCGTGCCGGCGGTGATTCGGCGCGACGCAACACACCGCGCAAGGAATCGGGCGACAAGTACACCTTGCGCACGCTGGCGACAGGCGAAGAACTCGTCCTCGAAGACGTAACCAGCTACTCACTGCATGACGAAGAGCGCTGGCTTGTGTACGCCGTGGGCGAAGCCGATTCAACCAAAAGCGGTTTGTACCTGCGTGATCTGAATAGCGGCACTGTCACGGCACTGCGCACAGGCAATGCACGCTACCGCAACCTCACCTTTGACCGTGAAGGCACGCAGGTCGCGTTTCTCGAGGCGCCGGCTGACACGATCGCACCCAACCGTGCGACGTACAGCGTGATGATGGCATCGCTGGAAACCCGCCGGAACGCGGCCCCGGTTGCAGCGGTGATTGTCACCACGGCCGATGCCGGTGAAGGGCTGATCATTCCGGAACGCAGTCGTCTCGATTTTGTGCGCGATGGCTCGGCGCTGCAGTTCTCCGTTGCTGCGCCACCGGAAGAAGCGATTCCCGCCGACTCGCTCACCGACAAGGCCGTTTACGACTTGTGGCATTGGCAGGACACGCGACTGCAGCCAACGCAGGCGCAGCAGGCGGGTGCCGATCGTAATCGCTCGTACACGTCACTGTATCATCCCAAGTTGCGCAAGGTTGTACGCCTTACCGACGAGGCGATTCCAAGCGTGCAGTTGAGTGACGACGGCCGTATTGGTCTGGCCGTGACCAATGTGCCTTATCAGCTGGATGCCATCGAAGGCGAAGGCGCCAGTGACGTCTACATCGTCAACGCCATCACCGGCGAACGCACGCTGGTTGCCAGGCGGCTGGAGGCACGTGCACAGCTTTCGCCCACCGCACGCTTTGTCACATGGTTTGACAAGGAGCAGTGGCATGCCTACGAAATCGCCACCAGGCAACTGCGCACACTCACGGCCGACGTCAAAGATGTCTCGTTCAGTCAGGAGACGTGGAGCACGCCCGGTACACCGTCGGCGTGGGGCACCTCTGGCTGGACCACCGATGATCGCTTCATGCTCATCAACGATCGCTACGACATCTGGGTGGTTGATCCCAAGGCGGCCGTTGCGCCTCGTCGTCTTACCGGTGGCGTGGGACGCGCAACGCAACACACGTTCCGCGTGGTGAATCTTGACCCTGAGGACCGAGCGGTTGATATGGCCTCGCCAGTCCTGCTCTCGGCGTTTGATGATGTCAGCAAATCGTCCGGCTGGTATCAGGGCAGCTTCAGCGACTCCAGCCCAACGCGCATTCTTATGGAGCCCAAGCGTTTTGGCGGCCTTACCAAGGCGCGTGACGCGGAGCGCTACATGGTGACGCGTTCTGACTATCGCGAGTTCCCCGATATCTGGGCCGGATCGTCGCTCACGACGTTGAGCAAGATCTCCAACGCCATGCCAGAGCAGGATCAGTATTTACGCGGCAACGTGCAGCTGCACAGCTGGATCAGCGCCGACGGTGATTCACTGGCGGGTTTGCTGTACACACCGGAAGGCTTTGATCCGAACAAAAAGTATCCGATGGTCGTGTACTTCTACGAAACGCACTCCGATGGTCTGCACGGCTACGTGCGACCGACCGGTCGCAACATCGTCAACCCAACCGTCTATAACTCGCTCGGCTACATCGTGTTCATGCCGGACATCAAGTATACCGAAGGGTATCCCGGTCCGAGCGCGTACAAGTCAATCGTGCCGGGCGTACAGTCGCTCATTCAGCGCGGCTTTGTCGACAAAGATGCAATCGGTATTGGCGGACAGTCGTGGGGTGGCTACCAGACAGCGTACCTGGTCACGCAGACCAACCTGTTCAAGGCTGCGGTTCCCAATGCGACTGTTGTGAACATGACCAGTGCATATGGCGGTATCCGTTGGGGATCGGGTGTTGCACGCTCGTTCCAGTACGAAACCGGTCAGAGCCGCATTGGTGGAACGCTGTGGGAATACCCGGAGCGATTCATCGAGAACTCGCCGCTGTTTTTTGCCGATCGCATTGAGACACCGTTGCTCTTCATGGCCAACGACAATGACGGCGCGGTGCCCTGGTATCAGGGCATTGAGTTCTTCGTGGCGCTGCGTCGGCTCGGCAAGGAAGCGTACA
>JBBSPO010000407.1:0-2983 GCA_038258695.1 Gemmatimonadales bacterium
CAGCCAGGCGTGGGAATCGTGGCTGGCGCACATTCCCGGCCTGAAAGTTGTCGTACCCGGTACGCCGTACGATGCCAAGGGACTGCTCAAGGCCGCCATTCGCGACGACAATCCGGTGTGCTTTCTTGAAGGCGAAATGTTGTACAACACCAAGGGCGAAGTGCCCGACGAAGAGTACGTCATCCCACTCGGCAAGGCCGATCTCAAGCGCGAAGGTGAGCACTGCTCGCTCATTACGCACGGCAAGATGGTGCTCGTGGCGCTGCAAGCCGCCGAACAGCTGGCCAAGGAAGGCATTCAGTGCGACGTGGTGGATTTGCGTACCATCCGTCCCATGGACGTCGATGCGATTGTGGCGTCAGTGAAAAAAACCAATCGCGCCGTTGTGGTTGAAGAAGGATGGGAGATCTGCGGCGTGGGTGCGCAGGTTGTGGATTATGTGCAGCGCAACTGCTTTGACTTTCTCGACGCGCCGGTGCTGCGCGTGCATCAGGCGAATACGCCCATGCCGTACGCCAAAGCCATTGAGAAAGCGGCCAAGCCGGACGTTCCCAAAACGATCGCCGCCGTGAAGCAAGTTCTCTACCTCGACAACTGACCGGATCATGGCCACCAAAGTGATGATGGAAGCGCTCTCTCCAACCATGGAAGAAGGGCGACTGGCGAAGTGGTTGAAAAACGAAGGCGACACGGTTGCCAACGGCGATGTGTTGGCCGAAGTGGAGACCGACAAGGCCATCATGGAGTTGGTTGCGCGCGGCGATGGTGTGCTGCGCAAGCGACTGATTGCCGACGACGCTACGGCACCGGTGGGTGATCTGATCGGGATTATTGCCGGCGCGGATGAAGACATCAGCGCCATGCTTGCGGGAGCTGGTGGTGGTGATGCGGTGCCCGCAGCTGAGTCCAAGTCCAAGGAGTCCGAAGCGACATCCGCGCTTGAGGCGAAAGCCGAAAAGTCCGAAGCGGCTCCCGCGCCTGAGGCGAAAGCCGAGAAGTCCAAAGCGGCTCCTGCGCCTGAGGCAATGCCCAGGGAATCCGAAGCATCGGCGCCCAAGGAAACGGCGGCAGAGGGCGAGTCCGACGGACGCGTGCTCGCGTCGCCGCTGGCCCGTCGCATGGCCAACGAGCAGGGCGTGACGCTGCGTGACGTGCAAGGCAGCGGCCCGGGTGGACGTGTGGTGCGCAAGGATATTGAAGCCGCGGCCAGCCGCACAGCTTCCACACCCGCCGCGGCGTCGGCCTCAACGGGCAGCAGCGCGAAGGCAGCGTCAGCAAGTCCGTCTGCCGCGGCTGCAGCGCCGGTCAAGTCTGGGGGCAAGCCGCCTGCCATTCCGTTGGCGCCGTCCATGCAGATTGATGGTGACGCACGGGATGTCCCGCTCACACAGATGCGCAAAACGATCGCGCGTCGTCTGAGCGAGTCCATTGGGCCGGTACCGACGTTCTATCTGACGGCTGAATTCGACATGAGCACTGTAGCGTCACTGCGCTCGCAGATGGCGTCGGCGGGCGATGCGTTCAAGGTGTCGGTGAATGACATCATCATGAAGGCCGTGGCCACGGCACTGGCCAAACATCCGGAGTGCAACGCACACTGGCTGGGCGACAGCATTCGCTATCACGCGCGGGTGCATCTTGGCATGGCGGTGGCCACGGACGATGGCCTGATCGTGCCGGTGATCCGTGACGCCGACACCAAAGGGCTGGGCCAGATCGGGCGTGAGTCGCGCGAGCTCGCCGGACGGGCACGCGAGCGCAAGCTCAAGCCCGAGGAGTACACCGGGTCTACGTTCTCCGTGAGCAACCTGGGCATGTTCGGGATTGATCAGTTCACGGCGATTATTAATCCGCCGGAGGTTGGTATTCTGGCCATTGGTGCCACCGAGACCAGGCCGGTGTGGGAAGACGGCGCGTTTGTGCCCAAGCCGAGCATGCGTGTGACCATGAGCTGCGACCATCGCGTCATTGATGGCGCTGTGGGGGCGCGTTTCCTGCAGACGCTGCGGCACCTGATGGAAAATCCGTTTCTGATGTTGTATTGACGGAACCGAGAACGGCCGGACAGGTTATGGGATATCAGTCACCAACTTTCTGTCCGGCTCGTTCATACGTTGCCGGCGCAGCTCCAAAGGTCAGACGACTGTCGCACGGTGCGACTGCGGCTTTGGAGTGACCCACGGAGTAGCTGCCATGCATTGGTTGTCCGGACGGCGTGCCAACGGCGCCGCGTCACGTTTGCCGCGCATGGTTGCGTTGGTGGGTCTGGTTGTACTGAACGCCTGTGGCGGTGACTCAACAGAGCCCGTCACCACCGGGCAGCTGTTTTTGAGCACGAATACGCTGCCCCCTGAACTCAGCCCACGATTCACGCTCAGTGGGCCGGAAAATCAGGCGCGCACGGTAGGCGCGTATGACACGATCCGGAATCTGCAGCCCGGCACGCTCACCATCACGCCAAGCGATGTCAGTGCCAGCGGTGTGGGGCGGTTCAGTCCCACGCAGGTGCAGTACCTCGTCAACATTCGCATTGGTGAAACGTCGCGCCAAACGGTGCCATTTGCACCCGCGTCAGCGGTACTGATCGCCGAAGCGACAGGGTTGCCCGACAGCGCGCAGCCGTTGATTCGATTCACGGCGCCTGACACGCGTTGGTATGCCGCCGCCGCCAACACGCCATTCACCACGCAACTTGTTGGTGCGTGGACTGTTCGTGGTGAGCCCGTGAGCGCGGAGAACTTTTTGTGGACGGCGCAGGGCGCGGAGTTGACGCGTAACGTGTTGCCGGGCGACACCGCGCGCGTGTCCGTGCCGTACGCGGTAAGCAGCGGCGCCATTCTCGTTGAACCAAGCGGACTGTCGAGCGAGGTCACGCCCACCATCACCGTGACCAACGGCAGCAAGACGGCATCGCGCGTTGGCCCGGGCATCATCCCCGATCTGGAGCCAGGCGTCTGGGAGATATCAGCGACCTCAGGCACCG
>JBBSPO010000408.1:0-2973 GCA_038258695.1 Gemmatimonadales bacterium
ATGAGACATAGCGAACGTCATCGAACCCATCGAACAGGGTGGCTCCGCGCGGCTGTGCTTGGGTCAAACGACGGAATCGTTTCCACCGCGAGCCTTGTGCTCGGAGTCGCGGCCGCCGGCGCAAGCACAACTGCCATTCTGGTGGCCGGTGTCGCCGGCCTGGTAGCAGGCGCCATGTCGATGGCTGCTGGTGAGTATGTGTCGGTCAGCTCGCAAGCCGATACCGAAAGTGCTGATGTGGCCCGTGAACGTAAAGAGTTGGCCACCAATCCCGATCAGGAACACGAAGAGTTGCTTTCCATCTATGTTCAACGGGGCCTGGACAGGGAATTGGCATCGAGTGTCGCCACCCAACTGATGGCCCACGATGCGCTCGGTGCACACGCCAGAGACGAGCTTGGCATTTCCGATACGTTGGCCGCAAAGCCGGTTCAAGCTGCATTCGCCTCTGCTGGAACCTTTGCCGCGGGAGCAGCGCTTCCACTGCTGGTGGTTCTCATGATTCCAAATGCTGCGCTCATGTGGGGCGTCGCAGGTAGCTCGCTCTGCTTCCTTGCACTGTTGGGCTGGCTGGCTGCGCGCGCGGGAGGCGCCCCGGTGCTCGCATCGGTGCTACGCGTGTCATTCTGGGGCACGTTGGCTATGGGTTTGACCACGGCAGTCGGCGCGCTCTTCGGGGCGTCTGCATAAAGCAGAATCAGAGCGAGTCACCTGACGCCTGAGAACTCATTCATGCCGAGCTTGCATCGCAGGCCGCACCCATCCAGGCGCTGACCACTGCGATGTACTCGCGGAAGCGTGAGAGTCCAGCGTACCGCTCATCTCGGAGTAAGCTTTTGCCGTGGGACAATTAACCTTCAGCATCAACATCATCACTCTCGACGGCTGCGTCGACCACAGGGAGGGAATCGCCGACGACGATACACATGTCTTTTTCACCCATCTCATGGACGAGAAAGGGGCGCTGCTGTTGGGCCGCGTCACGTACGAGATGATGGAGAGCTATTGGCCGGCGATCGCTCGAGGCGACGAGCAAGCGCCGCCGGCGATGCGTTCGTGGGCGGCCAAGCTGGAGGCTAAACCGAAGTACGTGGTGTCGTCGACGCGAACGGACTTCAGCTGGACTAACAGCCATCATATTGCCGGCGACTTGCGCACGAGCGTGCAGAAACTCAAAGAAATGACCCCCGCCGGCCTGCTCTTCGGTAGCGGCACGCTCGCGGCGGAACTGGACCGGCTGCATCTGATCGACGAGTACAAGGTCCTCCTCCACCCCCGGATCGCCGGTCACGGCCCGCACCTTTACCAGAGAGGGCTGCCCAGTACGCGACGGCTTGAGTTGGTTTCGGCGACGCCGCTCCGCAACGGAGCGGTCGCCTTGCACTACCGAGCTTAACCACCTCAAGAACCCATGATTACAAAGCTACCTCCTTGGGTATGGACCGGTGCGTGGGCATTGGCATTTGTCGCTGGCATCGTGAACGTAGTCGGCCTGCTCGGCTTTGAGCACCAGGCGATCACGCATCTGACCGGAACCACGTCTCAACTTGCCACAGCGGTAGCGACGTTTAATGTCGCGGCAGCACTTCACTACGCGGCCCTTATTGGCTCATTTGTCACGGGCACCGTGCTGAGCGGGTTTCTGCTTCAGGACAGCACTCTACGGTTGGGTCGACGCTACGGCATCGCACTGATTCTGGTGTCACTGCTGCTCTTCTCGGCAATTCCTCTACTCACCTGCAGAAGCGCCTATGGCATGTACGCTGCGGCATGCGCGTGCGGGCTGCAGAACGCCATGGTCAGTGCCTATAGTGGCGCGGTGGTGCGCACCACTCACCTTTCCGGCATGTTCACGGATCTGGGGATTTATCTTGGCCATGCTCTTCGCGGCATGTCGATTGACCGCCGGCGACTGCGTCTGTGCCTTCTGGTCATATCCGGTTTCCTGTGCGGCGGCATTGTGGGAACACTTGCCTATCGGGAAGTGAGCTATTTTGCGCTCCTCATCCCAGCGACGTTGACGGCTATCGTGGCTGTCGCATATGGGCTTTATCGGGTGCGTAAAGCATATGTGGGCACGCCAGGCTCCGCTGCTTAGCAATATTGATCGCTCAGGTGGCCCTCATCTCCACGTGCGCGTTGCGCGCCATCGAGGATCCCCTTGTCCGCTCATTCGCGAGAGAGCAAGATCATGGCCGGCTTGCACAGGATTCGTCGGGTACTGTTCAGAGGATTGCAGAATGCAGAACACGTCTTGGTATTCCCGGTTTGCCAAAGCGTCTTCGCGCTTCTGCGGACGCCCGCGCGTCTTTACCTGCGCAGTGGCCCTCATAGTCCTCTGGCTGGTGACAGGTCCGGTGTTTGGCTTCAGCGACACCTGGCAACTGGTGATCAATACGAGCACGACCATAGTGACATTCTTGATGGTTTTCCTCATCCAGAACACTCAGAACCGCGACACCGAGGCGATGCAGATCAAGCTGGACGAACTGATTCGCGCGACCCAGGGCGCCCATAACGCGCTGTTGGATCTGGAAGACATTGAAGAAAAGAGTCTGGATGATTTCCGGACAAAGTATCGCGCACTCGCAGCCACAGCTCGGGCAGACCTGGTTCTCGGCAATAACGACACGGGTACGCCGGAGCCATGAGCTCGCCGCCGCGCCGCTCAGTTGCGGCGTGACGAGCAAGCGCACGTGATTGGTCAACAACACTTAGGCGTGCAGCATGCGCTCGTGTTTGCGTGCGGCACCCCACTTCCTGCCAGGGATGCAGGTAGTTGGCATCATCGGTAAAACGTGAATGACGATCGTTGCCGGGTCGGACGATATGTTGCGCGATACCGATGCGGGGACGCGAGCCATGACCTCTGAACGGACGTGGTGAGGGCCTGCTTACTTTCGCAAAGTCGACAGCGAGACGCGCGCCCCCTTGTCCGCGCTCAAATTCAGCATAAGCACCGCCTGCGGTCAG
>JBBSPO010000409.1:0-2963 GCA_038258695.1 Gemmatimonadales bacterium
GCCGTGCATGTGGGCATGAGCAATACGCGTAACACACCAGTCGAAAGTCTGGAGTGGTCGTATCCACTGCGAGTGCTGCGGTACGCCAGACGATGGGGGAGCGGCGGCGCCGGTGTATACGCCGGTGGTGATGGTGTCGAACGCGCCTACTGTCCGCTGGAGCCCGTCGTGGCGACACTGCTCACCGAGCGACGTGCGCGTGCGCCTCGTGGCGCGTTTGGCGGAGCGGACGGTGCGAATGGCGAGAATCTTGTTGGCGATTCGCTCGTTGCGGCCAAGGGGCGCTGGCAGCTTGCTGGTGGCGAGACCATCTGCATACGCACGCCCGGTGGCGGTGGACACGGTTCACCGCCATGATTCAAGCGGGCAGCGATGTTCGCCCACGTGCGTGTGTTACATCACGTCATCGTCGTCATCGTTGGTGCGCCACGCCTCTGGTGTACCAAGACTCGCCCGCCACGCTTCCGATTCTGATACATTCAGTGCATCGTCCGGAGGGCCATGGCGCGCATCCCACGCGTCAGCAGATTGGGAGACGGTGTCGTCAAGCGACGGTTCTTCAACGGTTCGGGCGCGCCATTGGGACACTGTGCGCCACGCGAGCGCTACAAAGATGATCAGGGCGATCATCGGCAGCGGGTGGCGAATACCCGGTAGCGTGATAAGCAGGGCTGCGATCAACAACAGGCCAAACAGCGGAGCGCGCATGCGAAAGAAGCGAATCATCTTGCAAGGGAAGCTATCACCACGCTCAGCGATGTACCACGCATCCGATCGGGTCGCATGTTGATCACAGGACTGGTGTTGCTGGCTGGGCTGGTGCTGCTGGTGGCCGGCGCGGACTGGTTTGTAAAGGGTGCCGCTGGATTGGCCGAGGCGTTCGGAGTTGCACCGCTGGTGGTTGGCCTCACCGTGGTGGCGTATGGCACGTCCATGCCGGAGCTGGTGGTCAGCGCCGCGGCCGCGCTCGATGGTCGCAGTGCGATTGCCCTGGGCAATGTGCTGGGGTCCAATATTGCAAACATCGGGCTCATTCTGGGCATCACCGCGCTGGTCTCTCCGCCATCTGTTGAGGGATCGATCATTCGTCGCGAAGTGCCCGCACTTATTCTGGCCGCGCTGGCGCTTCCGTTTGTGCTCTTCAACGGAGTGATTTCGCGCCTCGAAGGCGGCCTGCTGCTGTTGGGCGCCGTGGTCTTTACCTGGGTCACGGTACGCTTTGCCAAGGGAGCCAGTGCGACGGACCCCGCCGTTGCCGAAGCCATGGAAGAGGTAGCAGAAAAGAGCGCTCACGGATCGCGGCTGCGCTTGAGTGCGTTTGCGCTGGTGGGCCTTGTGATGTTGCTGGCAGGTGGAAATTGGTTTGTTGACGCGGCGGTGGATATCGCCAACACGTTTGGAATCAGCGAACGGGTGATCGGACTCACAGTGGTCGCGGTCGGCACATCACTTCCGGAGCTGGCAGCGTCTGTGGTCGCAGCGCTGCGTGGACACTCGGCGATGGCCGTGGGCAACGTGATCGGATCCAATATTTTCAATGTCTTTTTCGTGCTGGGCGCCACGGGATCGTTGCAGCCGATTCGTGCTGACATTGGAAGCAGTCAACTGGACATCGCCATGATGCTGGCGTTCACGCTGCTGGCGGCGCTGCTGCTGCGCGGGGCGCGACGGATTTCGCGTGTTGAAGGAGGGGTGCTGGTGGTGTGCTATGTGGCGGCGATGGTTGGGTTGGGGGGGGGATGACGGGTTGGGGAAGCACTGCCGTTTGACACCGTAAACGGTTCGAGAGAACAGCCGTTTGACAGCGTTTACGGTGGGAGTTCACGGTGAACGGTGGGGGTTTCCAGCCACTGCGTTTACGGTTGACGGTGTCCACGACGGTGTCCACGACGGCATCAATCGCTCAATCCGCTGAGCATTGCATGCGTTAGATTAAAGAGCAGGACCCTGAAGAACTTCGAAAAAAGGATGTGATATGCAAATCAATATTGGAATCGCTGAAGCTGACCGGAAGCAAATCGCCGAGGGACTCTCGCATTTGCTGGCGGACACCTACAGCCTGTATCTCAAGACGCACAACTTTCATTGGAACGTGACCGGGCCAATGTTTCAGACGCTGCACGTCATGTTTGAAACGCAGTACGATGAGCTTGCGATCGCCGTCGATCTGATCGCTGAGCGTATCCGCGCGCTCGACTTTCCTGCGCCTGGCACGTATTCGGAGTATCAGCGCTTGAGCGCGATTCCGGAGACCAATGGTGTGCCAAGCGCTACAGAGATGATCGCGGAACTTGTGCAGGGGCAGGAAACGGTTGTGCGCACCTCACGCTCCATTTTCGCAGCTGCAGAAAAGGCCAACGATGAAGCGACGGCCGACTTGTTGACGCAGCGCATCCAGTTGCACGAAAAGACGGCGTGGATGCTGCGCAGTCTGCTCGAACGCTGACCACCTCTCCCGTACGCTACCTCGTGCCGGCCAGTCGGCACGAGGCTGAGCGTACCATTGATCGCAGCCGGTTTTTGTGTACCCTCGCGCGTGCCGCTTCAGACTCTGAAGCGCACGCGTTTGTGCGTGAAATGCAACAGACCTATGCCAATGCCACGCACAACTGCTGGGCCTTTGTGGTGGGTCCGCCCGGAGAGACGTCGCACATTGGCCTCAGTGACGACGGAGAGCCGCACGGCACCGCCGGCCGCCCCATGCTCACCGTGCTGCTGCACGCCAATGTGGGTGAAATCGTGGCCGTCGTCACGCGCTGGTATGGCGGTGTCAAACTCGGGACCGGCGGATTGGCGCGCGCCTACAGCGGGGTTGTTGTCGATGCGCTGGCTACGCTGCCAACCACGTGGCGCGTTGACGAGGTCGAACTCACCATTCTGGTTCACTACGATCTGGTCACACCACTGCAGCTGCTCTTCACGTCACTGGATGTTGTGTGCGACGAGACGCGCTACACGGAGCA
>JBBSPO010000410.1:0-2952 GCA_038258695.1 Gemmatimonadales bacterium
ATCAGCCTCCGATGCCGTGCTCGAGTTGGTGATCCCGTCATCGATGAAGGATTACTCACCGGGCCTGATACCTCGAGGACCGATCGCACCGTTATGGCGCAGACGGTCGCAAGAATCGGCGCAAACGGGACAGCCGGTGCCAGTCGTGATGCCGTTTGATGGCACCACCCCGACCCTCGCATGTCCGATGCCTGTAGCTCGCATGGCACCAGAGGCGATCCCACACATGCCGATTGCACAGGTTGATTCGGCTGTCGCGGCCCCGCGCGTGGTCACGTTGCGTGGCTGCACGAATCCGCTGGATCGCAGGCCGTAGCTGCAAGCACAGCAGCCTTCGGTAATCTCTTACGTTGTGAGTTCGTACGGCTACGACATGCAAGCGAGCCACTCAAAGTGAGCTATGGTGACATGCAGGGCGAATACCAGTGAAAGGTAGGCGTGACGTTGCCGCGGCTGTAGCGAACACTGTGCGCGTTACGGTCCGGTGGGTTGCGGCGACTGCCCTGACCGGATCGGTTTGCTTTCTGCTGGCGTCGTGTCGGACGCAACCAGCGTTGGAGCGCGGGATTGCACCGGTTGGTGCGGCCAGCGACAGCGTTGCACGCTTCGCGATCGCGCAAGCAATTCATCGGTTCTACACGATCAACGGACAGCTCGGACGGCGAAGCCCGATCCTGCGTGTCGCGGCGGCCTGTTCGCGATTCACGGCCCCATGTTTGCCCACCGCATACGCCGCCCGCGAAGACTCGGCGTCGCACCGCACAATGCAGCGCAGCGCGATCGCGATGGCCAATCAACTTTCGGGACTTGAGGCCAAAGGCATCTCCGATCCGATGATTGCCGAGGTGCGGTTTTTTGTGCACGCGTTTGTGCGGGCGGCTCCGCAACTTGCTCGTAACAGACCGGCGTGCGATTCCACGCCGTGGTGGTGCGACGCACTGGACGGTTTGGCCCGGCACCGCACCGCTGACGTCCTTGGCGCCGAGCAGTCGTTTGCCCGCATGTTCCTGAAGATGGATTCTGCCACGGCCTGTTCGTGGCGCTCGCTGCCGGAGGTTCCGGGCCCTCGTTGCGATTTCCGTGATGACAATGACCCCGCGATGTGGTGGCTGGGCGACCCGTTGTGGATTGAGCCCGGCAACGATCGCTGGACAGAGCATCTTGCACGGCGCACGATGTTCGAACTGCTGGTGCGTCAGGAAGACCTGTTGCGGGCACACGGATTCATTGTGGCCGACGCGGTTTACAATCGGGAGCTCGACGTCTCGATGCGGCTGGTGCGAGCGCTCCGGTGGGGATTGTACGACGTCTCCTACCGGAATCTTGGCGCACCGATTGCCGATACGCAGCATCGAGCGATGCAACCGGCTGGTTATCTCAGATGGCATCCCGATCGCGAGTGGACGCGATTGTTCGACGTGGCCGCGCCGCACTACGAGTTTCTGAGCGTGCATGCACCGGACTATCGCAAGGTGGCACCGGACGATAGTTCAGGATTGGCCGCATGGCCCGCCGCTGTGCCCGCATTCAATTTCTGCCTGGATGATCGCTCGATCGCATGCCGCCGCGAACGACCAGGTGCGCCGCCCATTCGTGAACACTATCTCTTTGGATCCGACGGCACGACCCGAATCTCGCCTTCATACTTTGGTTCTAACGAGTCTTACGGACGCTCCTTTCGATTTCGAACGGTCCGCGCCCAACAGGTCGTCACGTTGCGTCGCGATTCGGCGCGCGAACTGTTGGTCGCGTTTCAGACCGATGCTTCTCCCGCCCGCGTGTCTCTCAGTGGCGCGGCCTTCAGCGAGAACCCGGCTGACAGCATACGCATTATGCCCGGGCGTGCGTATACCGATGGTGCCGTGCGCGTGCGCACGAGCATTCCCAATCGTGGTGGTGTGATCAGCCTGGAAGCGATCGCGTATGACAGCGTCGCGCTGCGACACCGTTTCTACTGGCCGCAGGACACGATGTTTGCTCCGGGAGCAATCAGTGCCTCGCGCATCGTGATGCTGTCGCCGCTACCCGGTGGTGTAGACGCGGAGATTGCAGCCGATGCCATCGCCGGTGATGCCGCGCGCGAGTATCCGGCACTTGAACGATTGCTGCCGCGCGTGGAAGTGCGACGTACTGAGGGCGTGGAGTTGTATTGGGAGGTGTACGGTGCAGCGGGTGACACAGCACCGGACATTGCGCTGGAAGTCCGGCGCAGCGACGGCTCGCTGTGGCAAGCGGTGCGATCGCTCTTGGGTGGGAGAGACGGCCTTCAGGTGACACTCGCGGTCACCAATCCGCGTCGTGTGGTGCGTACTGCTGCGTATCAAGGCTTTCAGGTCACGTTGTTTCCTCGCGACCTCGCGCCCGGGCCTTACGAACTGCGCGTGCTCGTTCGACGCGACGCGACGCAGCCGTATGTCCGCGGCGAGGCGAGCCGAATGGTGGTGCCGTAGGTGCGTGCTGCGGACACTGGTGGCCCGTACCGGTGCGGGCCGCATAACGAGCGTTGAGCGCACGGACCAGTCCGGCGAGACTGTGAACCCTGCCTCAGCTCCCCCCACCCTCCCGCACCACCAGCGCCTGCTCGACCGCCGCCCGGAACCGTTCACGAAACCCACCGCCGCCAGCCGGCACCACCTGCGCGTTTACTACAATCACCAGCCGCTCCACCGGATCAATCCAGAAGCGCGTGCCGGCCGAACCGTCCCACCAGAACTCGCCGCGGCGCACTGGATGGTTGTACAGCGCCGGGTCGAGCGCGACTGCGAAGCCGCCCAGACTCCACCCGGAGCCAGCCCAGTAGCCTCCACCGGGCAGCGGAAGCAGCGCTTCGGGCACGGCGTTCTCCCGCGCCATGCGCACCGCCGCGGGGCTGAGCAGCTGACGGTCGCCCACGCGCCCGTGGTCAAGAAAGAGCTGACCGAAGCGTAAAAAGTCCTCGGTCGAGGCCACGAG
>JBBSPO010000411.1:0-2936 GCA_038258695.1 Gemmatimonadales bacterium
CGTGATTCCGGAGCGCTGGCTCTTATGGAGTGTCAGCGTGTACATGGTATCTCTACCCTCACAAGCTATATTACATCTCATGGACTTGCCCAATACTCCACGTTCCCCGTTCACGGACGTCCCTCTTCGGCTGGTGTTCGTTGCCGGAGCGTGTCTCATGCTCGTGACCGCATGTTTTCCAGCATCGGATTCGTTTGCTCCGCCCAACTGCGTGCCGCTGGACTCCATCGGACTGCCTCCTGATTCAGCGCCGTCACGCGACACGACGCTGACAAGCGGTCCTACTCCTGCCCCTGATCCGAGGCCGGACGTAATCCCGTGTCCACCGCCCAATAGATAGCTGGGTTCAGTTGCACGAGCAGCGCCCTTGACGGGCGCTGCGGATTGACGGCTTACGCGAGGAACCGGCGTGCGACCTGCTCGAGACGGTCGTCGCCCGCTGCTTCCGCGTCAACCAGCACGACTTCTACGTATGGGCGCAACCTGGGTTCTCCCCAGTAGTAACCCGTTGCCCGTTCCGCGAGTTGCGTCTCGCCAACGCGCGCGGCCTCCAGCAGCGCGCGCGCCGCCGCGCGATCGTAGTCGGGATCATCGCGCGTCGGCAAATCGTAGTTGCGACGGGGCATCTCGCCCTCGGCGTCGTCGCGAAGAAAAGCGCGTGACATGACAGTCGTTACCGTTTGGGTGGTTTGGGGACCACTGGCACCTCACGGTCGTTGGCACCCCAGTCCTTTTTGCGATCACCGCGCTTGGGCCCCTGCCGCTGCTTCTGCTGCTGTTTTTCCAGCGGGTCGAGCTTGGCGGGTGGACGGCGGCGGCCCTGACCGGCTTTGCCGCCTTTCATGCGCGGGCCTGCGACGCGTTGTTTACAGACGCGTGTCCGCTGCGCCCACTTTGCAGGGACGCGTTCACCTTGTGCACAGACGCGTTCACTTTGCGCACGCGCTGTATCGACGCATTCACACTGCGCACGCGCTGTGCAAACGTGTTCACCGCAACCGCGCCCGGTCAGCCATGGTCGTCACACGCTCCATGACTTTATCGGCGGCTGTAGAGTCACCACGTGCCTCCAGCAATCCGGCCACATACTGCCCGGTGACCGCGTAATAAATCGGGATGCCGGACGATGCATCGTCCACCCATCCCCCCTCTGCGATCAGCGCGTCCATGCCGCCGTACTCCTTCCACAACGACTCCGTAGCGCGCGCGTCGAGCATTTCGTTGCCGCGCATGGGGATGAACTCGAGTGACGGTTCAGGACGAACACTTACCAGCTGCTGCACGAGTCCGCGATTGAGGATGTTGCCACTCATGCCCAATGCGTCGGCGTAACCACCGTACGAAAAGAACACACCGCGTTCGGGGTAGGCGTATTTGATCATGTACAACACCAACTGCTGATCCCGACCGAGACCACGCTGGTTGATGGTGACATCAATGCCATCGTGCACAAAGCGCTGCGGTTCTGACAGATAGACGGCCGGTGGCACGGCATCGATTTCGGCGCGCGAAAGCGGGACCAACTGTCGGGTGGGCATCTTCCATTCTTTGCCCTTGTACAACTCAGGGCCGTTTTCTGCGTCGTACGGCTCGAGTTTACGGTTTTGCAACTGGTGCATGTACCACTCGGTGCCCAGATACGGCACCACGGCCACGGTCACGTCGCGTCGAATGCCCTCGACGGCCTGCGCATACCACAACGGGAAGGAATCGTTGTCGCCATTGGTGATGAGAATGCCGTACGGATCGACCGAGTTGAGCATGTCACGTGCCCACTCGCGCGTGAACGTGTGCTTGTTGCGCGGCGCATCAATCGCATTGGTGACAAGCGGAATGAGTGCAATGCCGAGTACAGGAATGGCCAGACGCAATCCACGGTCGGTGAGCTTGCCAGAGCCGCCCAACGCTTTGGCGAGCGCCGTCCAGATGGCCGCGAGGCCCAGTCCTACCCACACGCCCCACAGCGAGAATGTCCACGTGTAGAAATAATCACGATCACGCACCTCGCGGTCTACGCTGCTGCCGAGCTCCGGTGCCTGTGAATGACCGTACTTGAAGTTGAGGTACACAACGAGCGCGATGGTGAGGGTGAACACGAGTCCGCCCACATACCAGAACGTTCGCTTGTCGTGTTTGAAGTGTGTGACTCCCCCAATCAGACCAAGGGCGAGAAACAACGATGCCAACGCGAGCTGAACGCCCGGCGCCGAGTTGTACGCATCGCGAAACCACTGCCATTTGAAGTACAGCCAGAACATGCCGTACTGCGCGGTGATTGGTGCCTTGCGGTCGGCCACATTGTGCCCGGAGTACTGCTCACGATCAATGTGTGCCTTTACAAGGCGATACGTTTCGGCGCTGAACGTGCACGACACGGCAATGCCTTCGGTGCACGCCGACACGCCACCGCTGTTGAGATACGGTTCGTGGGCCGCACGAATAGGCATTACCAAGAACGGTGTCATGCCCACTACCAGTACGGCCGCGGTGGCAATCACCAGACGCCAGCGCAGCAGCGTGAGCGGATGACGCGTGAGCAACAGCAACCCGATGGCGGGCAGCGGCAGGAAGCCGGCTGGGTGATTGGCGTAGCCGAGACCCACGAGATAGGCCGCGGTGAGCAAATAGCGATCGGAGCTGGCTTTGTCCGGCGCGTCGCTCCAGCGCAGCATGAGCCAGCTTACCGCCGCCATGCCGAGCAGTGCCATCGTGTACACCTTTTCGTTCACTACACTCTGATTCCAGACGGTGAACGCGGTTCCACCCACAAGCACGGCGGAAAAAGCCACCGCAAAACGGGCCCATCGCACTGTAATCCAGGTACGCGTGATGCCTTCAGCGACCAGAAACCACAAACCGGCCGACAGCGCGCTGGTCACGGCGGCCAGCATGTTGATGCGCGCGCCGTATTCAATGGGGATGGGCACCAACCCAAA
>JBBSPO010000412.1:0-2934 GCA_038258695.1 Gemmatimonadales bacterium
CGCGTTCGCGTTACCTTACCTGATGCTGTGGAGTACAAGTAATCACGTCTGATTGCATCGTCTACACAGGAGTACAGTGGTCGCGTTCACGCGCCTTGTACGCCGCATCACATACTTGCCATGTCTGCTGCTCTGCTTGATTGTCTGTTCACTGGTTCCCTACAGCGCACCGTCACACGCGGCGCGCTTGGTCTCGGCACGGCGTTGGCTCTCGTCGCTGCGTCAGCAACAACTGATGTATTGCACGCTCAGGCGTCTGCCACCGCCGCCGCCAAGCCCGCACCTGAAATCTATTTTCGCGCACCGGCCAACAACGCCGTGGTTGGACCGTCGTTCGCCGTGGAGTTTGGCCTGCGCAACTACGGCGTGGCGCCCGCCGGCGTGACTATTAACGGCACTGGCCATTTCCATGTGCTCATCAATGTGGACGCGCCGGCCGTTGGCGCAGTCATTCCGGCCGACTCGTTGCACCGGCACTTTGGCGGCGGGCAGATTGAAACCACGCTGCAACTCGCCCCCGGTACATACACGTTGCGCGCGGTACTCGCCGACCATGAGCACAAGGTGATCAGCCGCGAACTTGTATCAGCGCCAATCCGCATCACAGTGCGCGCACGCTGAACGCTCGGTGCGCGGAAGCTGAGCGCGGGATACACGCACGCTGAGCGCAGGCTGAACAAACGCTGAACGCACGTTTACCGCACGCTCGCGGCTGGTCACAGATACGGCGCGCCCAGCCGCGCGATTCCATCACGTAATCGCACCGGCAATGACCGTGACTTAAGCTCGGCGCGCGTCACCGCGTGCGCGGTGGATATGCGTTCATCAATGAGCTTGTCCAGTTGTGCCGTGAGCGCGGGATCGTAGCACTCCAGATTGAACTCGAAGTTGAGCAGCAAGCTGCGCGCGTCCCAGTTGGTGGACCCGATGAGGCACCACTGCCCGTCAACGGTAAATGCTTTGCTGTGGTCAAAGGGTGCAGGAGAGCGAAACACGCGCACCCCTTTTTCAAGCAGATGAACAAACTGCGGCGTCATGGCCCAGTCCATGACGGGAATATTGCTCCGGTCCGGGATGACGATCTGCACAATCACACCGCGCATTGCCGCAACCTGCAACGCGCGCAGCAGAACGTCGTCGATCAGAAAATACGGCGTGATAATCCGCACCTTGTGCGTAGCCGCCGACAGGGCGCCCAACAGCAGCTCGAGAATATTCTCAATATCGCCGTCCGGCCCATCGGGTACGCCTCGCGCCACCACGTCGCCAATGCGACCAAGGCGCGGAAACCACGGATCGCGATCGAGCGCTTCGCGTGTCACAAAGGCCCAGTCCACGGCAAACGCCCGTTGCAGCTCATACACCACCGGGCCTTCCACACGAAAATGCAGACAGCGCACCGGATCTTTGGGTTGTTTTTCCAACCAGTGTCCCAGGCGAATGTTCATGCCGCCCGTAAATCCCAGCCGTCCATCAATCACCAGAATCTTTCGATGATTGCGCAGATTTGCGTAGCGGGCAAAGCGTGGCAGACGTGTGGGCAAAAAGGTTGCAACGGGAATGCCTGCGGCGCGCAGTCGTTGTACCATGGACGGTCGGGAATAGCGCGATCCGACGTCGTCAATCAGAACGCGCACTTCAACGCCTCGCGCCGCCGCGGCGGACAGCGCGTGCAGAAAGGCTTCACCCGCTTCATCGTTGTCAAAGATGTAGCTGAGCAGGGTGATCGTCTGCTGGGCTTCACCAATCGCGGCCAGCATAGCCGGATACGCTTCTCCACCATTCTGCAACAGCTCAATGGCGTTGCCGGGCAACAGCGGATTGCCGGTGGCCTGATACCCGAGCCGCGCCAAACCCGGCAGCGTTGGATGTTGTGCGGCTAGGGTGTGTAAAAAGTCTCCGCCAGCCTGTGCCGAACGAAAGTCGCCCGTATCACCAAGAATCGGCTCCCGCTGCAGTGCCGACGCGGCGCGCCTGATCCGGTTGATACCGAAGGACACGTACAACAAAGAACCAACGATTGGCGCGAGCCACGCCAAACCAACCCAGCCGATCACGGCCGGCACTTGTCGCTTTCGCAGGACCGCGTCAATCGTGACACCAATAGCGCCGACGATATGGCCAAACGGCACGAGCAGCAGCCACAAGTCCGACAGGAAGACGAGCATGTGCATCATGATGCAGGGTAGCAGACGCTGAGACAATGGCGGCACTCACTGACCCTGACGTAATTTGCCAGGATGCCAACACGTCAGGTCGTCAAATCCAACCCACTCAACGCTGAATCGCCACTCGAGGCGCTGGTCGCACCGATCACAGCCACGCCGCTTCACTATGTGCGGACAAACTTTGAGGTACCGGTGCTGGCGCGGGAACAGTACGCGCTCAACGTTGAGGGTGCCGTTGCGAAGCCGCAGGCGCTGTCGTGGGACGCGCTTCGTTCCTGGCCGCAGCACGAGCTCACCGTTACCATGGAATGCGCCGGCAATGACCGGCTGGGACTCACGCCGTTGCCAGCGGGTGAACCGTGGCGCAGCGGCGCGGTAAGCACGTCCACGTGGCGAGGTGTACGGCTGCGCGATGTATTGGCCATGGTGCAGCCACATGACCATGTACTGGAAATCGTGGCCCGGGGCGCGGACCATGGCCCGCGTGATGACTCAGATACGCCTGGCGATGTGACATTTGAGCGCGCGCTCCCGCTCGATGTCGCGCAGCATCCGGATACGCTGCTGGCCTTTGAAATGAACGGCGAGCTACTGTCGCCGGAACATGGCGCGCCGATTCGGCTGGTGGTGCCGGGCTGGTATGGTTCCGAGCAGTCCGGTGCCGACCACGTGGATCGGGCCCACCAGCTCATTCATCCGGCACCTCCCGCACCCTGGCCAGATCACGGCGAAGGGCCGCGGCACCGTGCAGGTAGACGTGGGTGAC
>JBBSPO010000413.1:0-2920 GCA_038258695.1 Gemmatimonadales bacterium
CGGTGCGAGCTCGGTCCCGTACACATGTGGTGCGCGCACGGTACCGCGTGACAACAGCCAGCGCACCACCGGCTTTTGCAGCGCAAACAGTACCGTGGCGGCGAGCACCAGCCATGGCACAAGCTGTGCGAACCGCTCCTCGCTGGTGACCAGAAGCAGCGCCGCACCAACCATGCCTCCCAGCACACTGGGCACGGCAAAGCGCACGGCCCACGAACGGGCGCCGGCCAGCTCTCGCCGGTAGCCCATCATGCTGCTGAGGGAGCCCGGCCACAGCGCCACGGTGCTGGTCGCATTGGCCGCAACCGGAGGCACGCCCAGCGCAATGAGCGCCGGAAACGTGAGCAGCGTGCCGCCTCCGGCTACCGCGTTGGCCGCGCTACCAACCGCCGACACGGCAGCAATAAGAACGAGTGAGGTCAGAGTTTGCGGCATGCAGAGAGAAGAGTCGTGAAGACGGACGCCCGCGAAATATATTGACAGTTCACATAGGCTCTCCGGAGCCGTCCAATGTTATGGAGCAATGCTGATGTCGTCTGTGCCAGGCCAGATGGAGGTGCAGCTCTTTGGCACCAAAAAACACAGCGACACGCGAAAAGCTGAACGCTTTTTCAAAGAACGGCGCGTGCGTCTGCACTTTGTGGACTTTGCCATTCGCGGTCCGGCACTTGGCGAGCTGCGGCGCTTTTCGCAAAAGGTTGGTGTAGAAGCGCTGATCGATCGTAACAGCAAGCGCTTTGTCGAACTGGGGCTTGGTCCGTCTCGCTACGGTGAAGAACGCTGGCTGGAAATACTCATGGATGAGCCGCTGCTGCTGGTGCAGCCGCTGGTGCGCTTTCAGCAGCATGTCACCGTAGGTCTGGCCGAATCCACATGGAAACAGTGGGTTGGCAAGTAGCCGCAGGTGCAGCATGTACACAGCACGTGTGCACAGAGTATCTGCACACAGTACCTACACACACCATGTACATAGAACATGTACACTGAAGAAGACACCCGCCGCGCTGAACAGTACGCCGCCGACCTGGAATGGTCGGTGCAGCAGCGTCGTCGCGACAACCGTCGCATGCTCGCGGGCATTGTGGTGTCAGTGCTGGTTTCGCTACCGGTGATGATGTCGTCGGCGACCGTGCGCGACGTGGAGCTTGGTCGGGTGCTGCTATACGGCGGTTTGCTGATTGGCCAGGTGGGCGTGTTCGTGAGTGTGTTGTGGGGACTGTACCGGGCGGTTGAGCGTGGGGATACCAAGTGGTAGGGTGACTGCGGTACGAGTCTGATGGTAGTGCGCGGTAATCTTGCCGCGTTCATGCGGCGCGCGCGACTCGCGTTGGCAATCAATAGATGTGCGTACCAATGACAACGCCCCGGTGCTCGATTGAGCACCGGGGCGTTGAGTAGCTGCGTAGCAGTTACGCGCGCCGACGTCGACGCACCACGAGCAGCGTCGTTGCGCCAGCCACCAGCAACCACACGGCGGCCGGCTCGGGAACGGTGCGCGGCGCGGCACCGAGTACGAAATCGTTTACCGTGGGGAAGAACGCTTCGCCGCCAAACTTACTGTTATCGGCCGTTAGCGTTAGCGACGCTACTGCGTGATCGAAGCGAATGCCGAAGAATGCATCTGGCGAGGTCAGCTCCAAGCTCACATCAATCTCAGTGTTCATCACATCTCGTGCGAGCACGCGAACGGACGTGCCGCTCACGTTGCCCCCCAAATCGGTGGCGAAGAAGCGACCGCCGATCGCGAAGACGTTGCTGCCGAATCCGTCAAAGCGAAGCGAAACGGATGCGTCTTCCGTGGACAGCCAGATATCGTCGATGTCTGAAACATTGCCGAACGAAAAGAGAGAGTTGAGCGGGTCGGCTGCGGTGGTCTGCACGGAGTAGGCGTACGCACCTGCCGACCGCGACAGCGGTCCAGGGGTAGACACCAGGTCTCCAAGATCGTCGAAGGTGTCAATCTCCACCGTCCCCGCCGCGGCGACGAAGTCGCTAAAGCTGAAGAAGGAGGTGGGCTGGGCAAAAGCAGTCGCCGGAGTGGCGAGCGCAAAAAACGCAGCCGCAATACACGTGCGGCGAAGGGTCATGATCATCATTGCAGTTATTTCGTAGAAGGTGGGTGAATCGCCGTTCAGAACGGCGAGCAGGTGAGCGTGCCCTGGCGCAGCGCAAAGCCGCCGAGCTGGTTGTCATCGGACCAGATCACTGCACGAGTGCCACCAACGCAGCTGGAGAGCGGCGCAAAGGCAAAGCCTTCGTTGTTCGTGTTGGGCATGCCGGCCGGCCGGTCGAAGCGCGTGGTGATCACGAATCGGCCCTGCGTGGGCGAGCCAATCTGCGTGTCGATGCGCTGCACGGCCGTGCGTCCCTGGCACGTATCGTCGCACACCACCCACAGCTGCTCGAGCTCGGCGTCAAACGACACATCCATGGCTCCCGGGAATCCACCGGCAAACGACGCGATGCGCGTGAAGCCACCGTCGACATGGTCGAGCGCGTAGGCGTGCACCATGCCGCTCCCCTCCACTGCTACGAGGAACAGTCCGCCCTCATGATTCGGGTAGTCGGTCGGCGCGTAGGCGCGACCTTTGCTTTGATCAAAGAAGCCGTTGGCGACCAGATATGCGTCGGGCACAAAGGTGATGCCTTCGAGGCCCTGGTTGGCGCCGTTCGCGGGCAGATCACTTGTCAGGTTCCACTCACGCACAGCGCTGAGCGTGGAGCCGATGGCCGTGCCCACGTTGAAGCGCAGGATGCTGTTGCGGCTTGTCCCGCTTGCGACGTTGTTGCGTTCGGCCGCGACGTATGCCCAGCTGCCGCGCACCGTGACGCCTTCGGCATCAACGTCGCCCGTGCCGTCCGGATAGCGCAGCGCCTTGCCGCCTCTCCAGGTGCGCGAGCTGTTCGGTGTCCAGACGCC
>JBBSPO010000414.1:0-2906 GCA_038258695.1 Gemmatimonadales bacterium
AGCGCTGTAACTATATGATTTCTGGTCAATTACGCAAGGTACGGTGACCTACTTTGAGAGGGTTTGCGCATACTATTTTTAGTTCAGCGCACGGAGACGCAATTTGCAAGATAGGCGATTTGTGCTTTGTAATAACAACAGTATAACGACACCATAAAGAATCTATGACATCACAACCGCTTTCCGGCATCAAAATTGTCGATTTGTCACGCGTGCTCGCCGGTCCGCTGTGCACCATGATGCTGGCCGATCTCGGAGCCGATGTCATCAAAGTAGAGCGCCCCGGATCGGGAGACGACACTCGCGGCTGGGGCCCGCCTTTCGCCAAAGACGGGCAAAGCGCCTACTTTCGGAGCGTCAATCGCAATAAACTCGGCATCACCCTGGACCTCGATGCCGCCGCCGACCAGCAGTGGCTACTCGCCATGATGCGCGAGGCGGATGTGGTCGTAGACAACTTCCTCCCGGGTGTACTGGCTCGAAAGGGGCTCGAAGCTGGTTCGATACTGGAAGAGATGCCACAGCTCATCTGGTGCACCATTTCCGGCTTTGGACCAGACAGCCAGCGTCCCGGCTATGACTTCGTGGTGCAGGCTGAATGCGGGTGGATGTCCATGACCGGGCCGATTGACGGGGAACCACACAAGGTGGGAGTGGCGCTCGCTGATGTAATCGCCGGCAAGGACGCGGCTACGGCGATTCTGGCCGCCCTCGTGGCCCGTGGACGAACTCCTGCGCGCTCCGCGACCGAGCGACGGATCCACGTTTCGCTGCGCGACTCGGCCACGGCGGCGCTCATCAATGTCGCGCAGAACACGCTGGTGACCGGTCAGAGCCCGCAGCGATGGGGCAATGGCCACCCGAGTCTCGTGCCGTACGAGCTGTTCCAGGCGCGCGACAGGGCGCTTGTCGTGGCGGTGGGCAACGACCGGCAATGGGCGGACTGCGCACGTGCCTTCGGACTAATGAACACGCGCGCTGACCACGCCGAACCACTGGGCGTGGATCACGCGGAAGGTGAGGCACGTGAGGGGCTGTCTCCGGCGGGCGCTGCGCTGCTCGCGACTGACTGTGAGATGCGCCCCGTCCTGTGGCCAACCAACGCCGACCGCGTGGTACATCGCGACGCGCTGATCGCGCAGCTCTCGGCAGTAGTCGCCACCGACGATGCCGCGGTATGGATAGGTCGGCTCAGTGCCGTCGGTGTGCCGTGTGGTGTGGTGCGTACCGTGAGCGAAGCGCTGGCCGATGTGAGCTGCGATCCGGTGACCGGGGTGGCGCCCGCGACCGGTGGTATGGTTTGGGGAGCTCCACCGCAGCTCAACGAGCACGGGGATGCGCTGCGACAGGTCGGGTGGCGGCTTTTTGATCAGTATGCCCGCTAATGCTGTGACGGTTCGGGTGGCGCCTCTTCAACCAGCACGCCCCCCGGCGCTGTGACGGTGGCCGCTCGCACGCAAGCCGCCGCCGTCACACCCCGAGCACCGGAACTCAAGTTTTTTACAGGGAGTAGCGCCGCCCGCCGTCATACTGCCGCGGGCTGGCTCCGGCGTTACGCCAGAGTACGCTAAGGTGCTTTGGTGACACGAGTTACAGTCTGTCGGGTTGTGTTACCCCCGCGGGCTCGGCTCGTCTTTCCATCGTGACGACTGCAGCGATTCTTTTTCCACTTCCTGCTTCTGAAGCATTGTCCCGGAGTTCGCTCCGGGGTTATCCTAGCGCCGTGACCAATTTTGACGCGGTGGTATCGACGGAAGTCGATTCGGATCAGGATATCATTTCACGGGTGATTGCGGGTGACCGCAATGCATTCGCGACTTTGATTGGTCGATACAGTGATGCGCTGTATCGTCACGCCCTCGGTATGACCGGCTCGCCGGACGTGGCCGAGGACATTCTCCAGACGTCGTTTATCAAAGCGTATCACCATTTGGGTGAAGTGCGCGGACGATTCGACGCCTGGCTGTTCCGGATCGTGGCCAACGGCTGCAAAGACTGGCTGAAGAACATTCGGCGGTCGCATCTCAGCTACGACGAGGACGATCAACCGTCCAATTTGACCACGCCCGACGAGGATCTTGACCGCACGGAGTTGCGTCAGGACCTCGACGGCGCGCTGGCAGAGTTGGCGCCGTCACTCCGCGAGGCATTCGTCATGAAACACGTCGAAGGCCGTTCTTACGAGGAGATGGCGGATCTACTCGGTACCACCGTGGGCGCCCTGAAGATGCGCGTGCATAGGGCACGTGAAGCATTGCAGGCGCTCCTTGAGGAGAAATACGCCTGATGCTTGAGCCAAACAACACCAACGAAGGCACGGATCGCCCGAACCTGGGCCGCGAAGCCGCCCGCCCTGCGACTGGCGCTCCGATGGCTGACCGTGAAGTCCCGTTGCCTGGCAGCGAGGCGTTCGGATCGACTCCGGCCGCCGTGCACGCCTGGCTGGATGGAGAAGCGACAGAAGCGGACGCCCGTGCGGCCGACGCGAAGCAGGTCGCGATGTGGGCTCGCATTGCCGACGAGACGACTGCCCGCCGTCGCATGACAACACCGTCGTACGTACAGCAGCGCATCATGGACGCGCTGCCGGACGCTCGGCCAGCGATGGCGTCAGCCACCAGTGTGGCCGCCGGCACCACGGCCACGGTGAGCCGCATTACGCTCACGCCAATCACCGCGCTCTTCGCGGCGGCGGGCTTTATTGCCCTCGGTTTCCTGCTCGCAACGCTGGTCGCGTAACGCACCTGTTGCGGCTGAACAGTCTTTAAACGCCGGTCTTCGCCTTGTGCGGGGACCGGCGTTTTTGGTTTGGTGCGCGGGGGCCCACGGGAGTCACGGCGCGGCGCGGCCACCCCCGCGAACACCCGCCGACCCCCCCCCCCCCCCGCCCCCCCCGGGCCGTTTTC
>JBBSPO010000415.1:0-2904 GCA_038258695.1 Gemmatimonadales bacterium
CCCGTCGTCATCAAAGTGTTGCATCGCACGTTGGCGCGTGAGTCAGAAATGCGTGAGCGTTTCCGGCGCGAAGCCGAAGCCGCCGCACGACTGGTGCATCCGTTCGTCTGCTCCATTCTCGATCAGGGTGCGGCTGGTGACCTCGTCTATCTCGTGATGCCGTATTACGCCGGTGGATCGTTGGCCGACATGTTGGCGCGCACCCGACGCTTGTCTGCAGTGACAGCGGCCGGCATAGGCACGCAGGTGGCGTGCGCGCTTGACTACGCACATAGGCGAGGTGTGGTACATCGCGACGTCAAACCCGACAACGTGCTCTTTGACGAAGACACGAACGCTGTGCTCACCGACTTTGGTATTGCTACCGCGCGGTTTCACGGCCGTCTCACCGCGACGGGGCGTGCCATGGGTACGCCGCATTACATGTCGCCGGAACAGGCGATGGGTAAACTGGTGGACGGACGCAGTGACCTGTACGCCGTGGGACTGCTGCTCTACGAAATGCTCACCGGTCATCCGCCGTTTGACGGCAGTGATTCATACGCCGTCGGCTACAAGCATGTGCATGAGCAACCGGTGGCGCCCGACCAGTCGCACCCCGATGTTCCCGCAGCGTTGTCGGCCATCGTGATGCGTTGCCTGCTCAAGGCGCCGGCTGAACGCTATGACCGGGGGTTTGAACTGGCTGACGCGCTCAATCAGTTTCTGGCATCACACGGTAACCCGTCCGACGTGCGTGCGGCACGCGCCGCACGCGTTGACAGCATCACTTCTTTCTGAGACGTACGCGTTCATGCAGCTCGAATACGAAGTCTTACAGGTCCATACCAAACACCCGTTTATCATTGCGCGCGGTGGTACTGCCACGTGGTCGGTGGTGTGGGTGCGGCTGCGCGATCAAAGCGGATTGGAAGGGTGGGGCGAAGCGGCGCCGAGTCGCTTTTATGGCGAGAACAGCGCCAGCGTTGTCGCCGCCCTCGAAAGATTCCAGCCCATTCTCGACCGGGCCGACGGGTGGTCTATCGAGGCCATTGAGCGTGAACTGGACGGCGCCTTGCGCTGGAACGCCGCCGCCAAAACGGCCGTCAGCGCCGCGCTGCACGATCTCCTGGGCAAACGTCTGGGTGCGCCGTTGTGGAAGCTGTGGGGACTCTCACCCGCTAACGCACCAACATCGTCGTTTACGATTGCCATTGCGCCCGACGATGAGACGCTGCGCGCACGCGTTCGCGATGCAGCGCATTACCCGGTTCTCAAGGTCAAGTTGGGGTCAGCACGCGATCGCGACATCCTGCGCATTGTGCGCGAAGAGGCACCGCACGCGATACTGCGCGTCGATGCCAACGCCGCGTGGACTGTGAAAGGCACACTGGCCATGCTCGACACGCTCGTGCAGCACGGTGTAGAAATGCTGGAGCAGCCGCTGCCACCGCACGATATCGCCGGACTGCGCTTTGTACGCGAGCGCGCACCAATGCCACTCTTTGCCGATGAAAGCTGCATTGTGGCCACCGATATTCCGAAACTCGCCGGTGCTGTTGATGGCATTAACCTCAAGCTCATGAAGTGCGGTTCATTGCGCGAAGCGCACCGCATGATTGCCACCGCGCGCGCGCACGACATGCAAGTCATGTGCGGCTGCATGATTGAAACCACACTCGGCATTGCGTCGGCGGCGCACTTTGCACCGCTGCTCGACTATGTAGACCTTGACGGTGCAGCGTTGCTGGCCGACGATCCGTTTACCGGACCGGCTATCGATGTGCCCGAACAGGTCGGCACGATCGTGATGAACGATGCACCGGGACTCGGTGTTACCCGACGCAACTGAGCGTCGCATCGACTCGTTGCCGCTGTGCGTTGATGTGGCACTGCCCGTGCCACTGTTCCGCACCTTCACCTATCGTATACCCGCGGGCATGGCTGTGCCGGCGGTTGGACAGCGCGTGGTGGTGCCGTTTCGTACCGGACAAACTGTTGGTGTCGTTCGCGCACACGTGCCGGCGCCTGACGGTGTGAAGCTCAAGGACGTGTTGAGCGCGCCTGATACGCTGCCGGCTGTACCGGACGCGCTCATGCAAACGGCCGAATGGATCGCCGAGTATTACGCCGCGCCGCTGGGACTGACGTTGCGCGCGATGTTACCAACCGCACTCACCAGCGCGTCGGCACCGAATCCTGCCGCGCGCACCGTGCAGCACGCCCGCATCGCCAATGCCGAAGCACTGGATTCGTTGCTGGCGCGCGAAGCAACCTTTGCCCGTGCGCCCAAACAACGCGCACTGTTTGAACTGCTCGAATCGCGGGGCGGAGAGGCTGACGCTGCATCGCTGCTCACCCAGGCCAACTGCACCATTGCTGTGCTGCAGGGATTGGTGAAAAAGGGCTTTGTGCAAATCGAACGCGCTGAACGCATGCGCGATCCGTTTGCGTTGCGCGCCCATGTGGAGCCACCGGCCACGCCAACTGACGCGCAGAACGACGTCGTGCAGGCAATTCTTGCAGGCGACGCGGGCGCCACATTTTTGCTGCATGGAATAACCGGCAGCGGAAAAACGCTCGTCTACATTGAAGTGCTCAGACGCATCGTGCTTGAGCAGGGTCGGTCGGCCATTGTGCTCGTGCCGGAAATCGCGCTCACGCCACAAGCGGTCGATCGCTTTCGTGGTGCCGTTGGTGACAACGTGGCTGTGCTGCATTCCGCGCTCGGCGATGGTGAGCGCACCGATGCCTGGCGCGCGCTTCGCGATGGCACGCGACGCATTGCCGTTGGCGCGCGTTCGGCGTTGTTTGCACCGCTCACAAATGTTGGCGTCATCATTGTGGACGAAGAACATGATGCCAGCTACAAACAAGCCGAAACACCGCGCTATCACGCACGCGAGGCGGCCATTGTGCGTGGTC
>JBBSPO010000416.1:0-2903 GCA_038258695.1 Gemmatimonadales bacterium
GAGAGGGCGTGCGCAATCAGTGTACGCTCGTAGGCTTCGAGCGCGTCGCTCAGTCCCATACTGCTCTCCATCTCCGGTTCCGGAACCGCCGGCATGGCGCCCGCGGGTGTGTGACTACTGTCTGGCAACAGGCGCCGCAGCTGTTCAGCACTGACCGTACTACCCGGATGCACGATTGAAAGTCGCTCAACAATATTGGCCAGTTCACGCACATTGCCCGGCCACGGATAGCGTTCGAACACCTGTACCACTTCGGGTGCCCAGTCGCAGCACGCCTGTCCGGTGCGCGAATGATGTCGCTGCGCGAAGTGGCGGATAAGCAGCGGGATATCACCCGGGCGCTCACGCAGTGGCGCGAGTTCAATGGGGATGACGTTGAGTCGAAAGAGCAGGTCTTCCCGAAAGCTGCCGTCCTTCACCGCTCGCGCGAGGTCTTTGTTGGTGGCCGCGATGATGCGTACATCAACCTTGATGGGTTTGCTTCCGCCAACGCGTTCAATCTCTCGCGCCTCGATCGCGCGCAGCAGCTTGGCCTGCGCCTCAAGACCGAGATCACCCACTTCGTCGAGAAACAGCGTGCCGGTGTGTGCCAGCTCAAAGCGTCCGATGCGACGCTCGGTGGCGCCGGTAAACGCACCGCGCTCGTGCCCAAACATTTCGCTCTCGAGCAAGTCTCTCGGAATTGCCGCGCAGTTGACGCGAATAAACGGCAAGTCTCGCCGAGGACTGGCCGCGTGCAACGCGGAGGCGACGAGTTCCTTGCCCGTACCTGATTCTCCGGTAATGAGCACGCGTGCGTCGGTGGGTCCAACCTGCGCGACCAACTGGCGGACCGCGAGCACCACATCACTCTCACCCACCATTTCTGACGTGAAGCCCAGGTCCTCACGCAGCGCGCGCGCCGTACGTCGCGCCTGGCGCAGCTCCAATGCAGAGGCCAGCGCCAGCAGCACACTTTCGGGTGTGAGCGGCTTCTCAAGAAAGGTGAACGCGCCCAGTCGCGTTGCACGCACGGCATCGGCGAGCGCTGCACGTCCACTCATCATGACCACCGGCAGATCGGGAAACTGCGTACGCAGCTTTTCGAGCAGGCCGAGTCCATCCATATCACCGGGCATCATGAGATCAACCAGCGCGATGTCCGGATGCTGCGCCTGGGCGACGGCCAGCCCAGCGCGTGCGTCGGGTGCATCGAACACGTCGTAGCCTTCGCCGCTGAGCAATGCGCCCACCATACGGCGAATGTTGACTTCGTCGTCAACTATCAGGACGCTTGCCATGTGCTCCGTGATGAAACCGATTCGGGGGCCGACTGATGCGCTTCGTGCGCTGACCGAGTGTCTTTCGCTTCATTGGCGTGTTGCGCTTGTTGCGGCTGGCGCACGTCACCGGGGCGGAAATCGGGTGCCGCGACACGTTCACTCAGCAGTCGGGCGGTGTAGCGATTGGTTTCGCTGAGCCGCTCCACTTCCACCGCGACGGCTTGCACGCTGTCTTCGATGGCGGCGAGGCGGCGTTCAATGCCGTCGGGCGTTTTGCTCACGGCGCCACGACGGTCGATGTATCGTGCGATCGCCCGACCGATGGGAAATGCGAGGATCATGCCAATGAAACCGAGCACTGCAATCAGCATGATGTCTGTGACCTGCGGCGGGATAATGTTGGAGGCGTCCCACGGGGTGGTGATTTCGGTGCCATCGGCCTGCTCCTGCACCAAGAGCAACCCATCGGGACCAACACGAATCGTGAAATCACCGCCGGGTTCGGCGTTTTGTGTCGCGCCAGGCGCTGGCGGATTGGCAGGCTGCTCGGGCGAGGCTTGTTGCGCCGCAACTGCCGCCGCTGACGCTTCGGCCCGTGCGTTTTGTGCCGCCCGCATGGCCGCCGCAATCGTTTCCTCAAGATTGCGTTCAAACTCACTGCCCGTCTCCTGCTGACTGCGCCCGGTTGGTGCTTGCTGGAATGTGCTCATGATCCAACTCCAGTGGAGGTTGGGAGAATCAAAACGATAGTGGTTCCCTGTCCGGCTTCACTGCGGGCGTATACCTGTCCGCGATGTACCATGATTGTTTGACGGACGATCGCGAGACCGAGGCCCGTACCACCGGCTTTGCTGGTGACGTAGGGATCAAAAATGTGGGCCAGTTGATCCGCTGGTATCCCGGGGCCGGTGTCTCCGATCTCAATGCAGACAGCCTCTTCGCCATGCAATACATCCCGTGCCGCACGCACGGTGATCGCGCCCGTTCCGGTGCCGGCCGCGCCGTCTGCGCCGAGTGTGCTGGCGGTGCTGGCGGTGCTGGCTGAACTGGCTGTGCCGTCTGTACGCGCTGCGCTGGCCGCGCAGGCATCGACGGCGTTGATGAGCACGTTGCTCACGGCTCGTGCGAGCGCATCGTGAAACCCGTGCACCAGCGGCAAGTCCGGCGCCACGTCCAGTGTGAGCGTGATGTGGTCCGGCACGGTGTTCTGCGACGCACGGATCACCAGTTCAGCGATATCGACATCGGCCGCCGGACCGTCGGGCAGGCGACCAAACTGTGCAAACGAGCGTGCCATAGTCTCCAGTCGGGCCGATTCTTCGGCCAGCACTTCTATCGTGTCGTGCAGTTCCGGCGGTGCGCCACGACGAAGGCGATCTACGGCAAACCGGATCGGGGTGAGCGGATTTTTGAGCTCATGCGCAAAGCGACGTGCCGACTCGCGAAAGGCTTCGGCGCGTTCGGCTTCGAGCGCCTGCTTGCGTCCCTGCTCAAGCTCGCTGGCCATGGTGCGCATGCCGCTGCGCAGCACGGCGAACTCTGGCGCGCCACGTTGTGCAGCGGGCGGCAGCGGTGATCCGGCGCGAATCATTCCGGTCCACCCCACCAGTTCATCGAGTGGTCGGCTGAGCTGCCGAGCCA
>JBBSPO010000417.1:0-2878 GCA_038258695.1 Gemmatimonadales bacterium
AGGGCATGAACAATGCTCCCAGTACACCGTACGCGAGGATAAGACCGATAGGCCGGCCGAGCTGGAACAGCAACATGGGTGGGAAGGTGAGCCACACCAGATAGAACCTGAAATACTTTCCGCCTACGCGTGTATCAGGGTGCCCCGACGCGACGCCGCGCAGATTGCCCCAGTAGTCGGCAAACATGAGCGACACGCCGTTCCACACGCCGAGCAGTGACGAGAATGATGCCGCCCAGAATCCAACCAGAAATCCGGTACCGACCACCGCACCATACCGCGCGTTCAATACCGATTGCAGATCAAGTAACCCTTCATCGCGCGCACTCATGCTCACGCCCGCCGACCGCACCACCTCGGCGCCAACAATCAGCATGGCGATGACAAATACACCGGTGAGCGCGTAGGCCGCTGCATTGTCAATGCGCATGACACGCATCCACACCGGCGTGATCCAGCCTTTCTCTCGCAGCCAGTAGCCATAAGCAGCGAGCGTGATGGTGCCACCCACTCCGCCCGCCAGCGCCAGGGTGTACATCAATCCGCTGGTGCCATCGGGAATCATGGGCATCAATCCGGCAAACATTGACGGCACATGCGGCACGGCAATGACGGCGAGTCCCACCACCACCACAAACATGATGCCTACAAGCGCGGCGGTCAGTTTTTCGAACAGTGCATAGCGCCCAAACCACACCATGACAAAACCAAGCAGTCCCATCATCACGGCCCAGGTGGTGAGCGAGACTCCGGGAAACGCCGCGGCCAGTGGCAACGCCGACGATGACATGGCGGTGGCGCCGTAGACAAAGCCCCAGATCATGATGTACGGCCCAAAGTACCAGCTGGTCCACGCGCCCAGGCTACGCCAGCCTTCAAAAATGGTGAGGCCTGTGGCGAGCGAAAAACGTCCGGCTCCTTCAACCAGCACAATCTTGATCAACACGCCGGCCACCACGGCCCACAGCAGCTCATAGCCGTAACGGGCTCCGGCTATGAGCGTGGCCACCATATCGGACGCGCCAACACCTGTCGCCGCGACCACAAGTCCCGGACCAATCAGGCGCCAGCGGACGACATTGCTCACCCCTTACGCGCGATGCACTCGATTTCCACTCGTGCGCCCAATGGCAAACCGGCAACCGCTACGGTGGTGCGTGCCGGATACGGCTCGGTAAATCGCGTCGCGTAGGCCGCGTTCATCTCGACGAAGTCGTTCATGTCTGTGAGATAGACGTTGCACTTGATGACATCATCCATGGTGAGCCCGGAGTCCTCGAGCACGGCCTGAATGTTGTCAAAGACGCGCTGGGTCTGCGCGGTGAGATTGCCGTCTACCAGCTTGCCAGTGGCAGGGTCGATAGGCGTTTGCCCGGAGCAAAACAGTTCACTGCCGCTCCACACACCGTGAGAATATGGACCAACGGCGGCGGGTCCGCGGGGGCTGAAGGTGATGTGTCGGGCCATGACTGCTCCTGAATGAAAGAAGGCGAACGTGCTGTGAATGCGTCAGGGCGTGAATCAACCTTGTCAAACCACCGCGCGCCAGACTCACCCGGAACTCTCTGCGGCACGTGGTACTATTCCGGGCACTAACCTCTTGCATGGAGCTCTCGTCATGATTGTCAACTCACCGCGGTCTGCGGCCTCGCGAGTCGCGGTTATCGCCACCGTGTTCTCGGCATTTGTCTTCAGTGCCACGCCGCTAATCGCCCAGTCAGCGAGTGACAGCGCCGCGGTTGCGTCCGCCAGCGCGCTCAACGTCAATAGCGCAGGCGTAGCGATTCATGGATTTGATCCTGTTGCGTACTACACGACAGGCGAGCCCACAAAAGGCGCAGCGTCGTTTGCGGCCACATATCGAGGCGCTACCTGGCACTTTGCCACGGCCGCCAATCGCGGAGCGTTTCTGGCCAAGCCGGAGTCGTACGCTCCGCAGTACGGCGGATACTGTGCCATGGGCGTGGCCGGTGGGGCCAAGTTTGATATCGACCCCACTGCATGGCGCATTGAGAACGGGCGCCTGTACCTGAACAAAGACCCACGGACCCAGCGCTCGTGGCTGCGCGATGTACCGGGGAATATTGTGAAGGCCGATGAGAAATGGCCGGCGGTGAAACCCAAGCCGCGACGCTGATCTTCCTGGGTGGAGGTGCGCTTGTCACACCCCGGGCGCATACTCCCCGCATGGCTTCCAATCCAAAACTGCTGCGCTGGTTTGATCTGATCGCGGCCCTGCTGCGGCGACGCTATCCCGTTTCGTTCGCCGAACTCTCGCGCGATGTGCCGGCTTACGCACACGAAGGCACACCCAGCGATACACTGCTTCGTATGTTCGAACGGGACAAAGACGAGCTGCGTGGCGCGGGAATCGCTATTGAAACGGTGACCTCTGGCGATGGCGACGCATCGGAGTATCGATTGCCGGCCGAGTCGTTTTATCTCCCGTATCTGCTGCTCGTCGAAAGTGAAGGCCATGCGCCCACACGCGCGCGCGAGGTCACCGGCGCCCTCCGTCCATCGGGACCAGGGTATGGTCGTTTGCCAACGCTGGCGGTATTGCCCGATGAAATTGTCATGCTGCGACGGGCAGCCGAACGCGTGCAGTCGCTGGGCGAGCCACAGCTGTTGCGCGACGCGGCGCGAGCGCTCCGCAAGCTGCGTCATGACTTGCCCGAAGAGCTGGCGGATCCCGGCGTACAACACTCCCCGGAGCTCACATCGCCATTTACGATGTTGCACGACGCGGTGCAGCGTCGCAAGCACGTCACGTTTACCTACCACAGCATTGGCCGAGGCGCGACGGATGCGCGCACGGTTGAGCCGTACGGACTGGTGTATCTCACTGGCAAATGGTATTTGGTGGCGTTTGACAGCG
>JBBSPO010000418.1:0-2873 GCA_038258695.1 Gemmatimonadales bacterium
CAGGCGGCAACGTTTGCGGGAGAGAGACTTTATGTTTGTGTCCAATCGTTGGTTGCGCGCTGTATCCGCGGTGAGTTTTGCTGCATTTTGTGTAGCCGCCGTCGGCTGCAACAGTCCAACGGTATCGGACAGCAGGTCGGCGTCTGGTGCAGCCTCGATCACCCGCGCCGGAGTGCACATGACACTCGAGGTGACGCCTGCGGTGGTCGCGCCCTCCGAGGCAGTGACCGTGCGCCTGACGCTTACGAACACGGCGCAAAGGCCCGCCGAGATGTCGCTCGGTTGCACGTCGCCGCTGGAGTCGCTTGGTGTGCGCGGCAGCGAGCAACAGACGTTGGCATATCTCATCCAGACCGGCTGTTTTACAGCCCTTGGCAGTCTCCGACTCGCCGCCGGCGAGTCGCACACCGTTGAAGTGGCGCTTTCGGCGGAGGATGCGCGCGATTTGGCAGGCGTCAGGCCGCTGCTGCCGGGCCGCTATCTGATTGACGCAATCGTTTCGCTTCGCGAAGTGAATGGCGCTGCAGTTGAACGGACGACGCTGCAGGCGGGGTTTGCGGTTCGCTGAGGGGGTGTGGTGGTGCGGTAGCAGATTGGTACACCGATCAGCATCGGCTTAAACGTTGCCCCGGAAAAACCGTAGTCTCACTCTTACTCTCGCTCACCAGCCACCACCGCGAACAGTGCCACCAGATTCATGATCAGTGGCGCGCGAGAATCTGCCGGCTCCCATGTGAGCGTATCGCTGCACACCTCCGGCCGTTCATCGTGTGGGCGCCACCGTTCAACGAGGCGCGCGTTGGTGTCTACAATCCAATACTCCGATGTACCAAACGCCTGATACATGTGCCGCTTCTGCCAGCGGTCGTGACGCGCGGTTGATGGTGAGAGCACTTCTACTGCGAGTAAGAGCGCCGTGATGTCTGACCAGTCGCGTGGCGCAGCGCCTTCGCCGCGTGGCAAGACGAACACATCGGGCTGTACCAGGCGGCGTTCGGACAACACCACCGCCGACGGCGAGAGCTTCGTCCAACCGAGGGCGTGCTCGCGCACGTACGGATGCAGGAGCAGGTACAGCTGTTCCACCGCCACCTGATGCGCCCAGCTCGGCGGCGGCATCACAATGAGCTCCCCGTCGAGCACCTCGTAGCGGTTGTCGCTGTCAGGAAGCGCCAGCGCTTGCGCGGCGGTCCAGTTTGTGTGGAGCTGTGACATGCCCATAGGGTACGCTCGGCGGGACGTGGGTGGCAAGTAGACATACGACATCGTACTACGAGGCCGGGTGCTTGCTGCCATCATTTCGGTGCGCGCAGCATCAGTACGTTTCACGCCGGTCTGTTGGCAGGTGAGGGCGTCGCGGAAGCAGTGGTGATGTCGCCGCACGCGCGCTGTTGCGCACAGTCATGAGCGGAAGTGGTCGTCAGGGTGTCCGCGCTACGAACAGCCACACCGCGTCGCTGCCCTGACCCACGAGCGTCGCGACTTGCGTCTGCGTCTGAATGGCAACCTCACGACCGTTCCGGTTCAGGAGGTTGGCCATGAGCAGCTCCGTCATGGATGGCACAACGCGCGAGAGGCTGGTGATCGTGATGAGACCGCTGTCCGGCCACGCCAGGCGCCGCATATGCGCCGACTCGTCCACGATTCGCGCGAGCATCGCGCCGTCCGGCGAGAAGATGTATCCGCGCTCGCCGCCAACAGTGAGAGTCTGTCCGTTGAGCACGGCGGCGGGAACGAACCATACCTCTATGCTGTCTCCATCGAAGCGATGCTTGTACGTCGCGAACTGGCGTTGCTCCTGCGTGAACTGTGCAGAGGCCTGCGACAGCGCCGTGCGCGATGCGCGATCGACGGCCACGATGCGGGCGGTGTCGAGCGGCTCGGTACGACGCGTCGACAAGGCCAGCTCGACCGCAGCGAGTCGCTGCACGACACTCTGCACCGTATCGACGTCGAACGTCACGGCAACGTACCGGTCGTCAATGACCGCGCAGTGTAGCGTACTGCCTGCCGCATCGGGGCTACCAAAGGCGCCCTGCCGCCGCAGCGCCGACGATTGCCGGGTGCACAGCATCTGCGCAATGATGGATCGGGAACGACGGTCTGCGCGGTCGAACGCCGAGGCATCGGCCTCTGCAGACGTCGTGTCAGTAGCGCCAGGCGCACCGCTGCTGCTCACCTGCGCGTCGGCGGTTAGTGGCCCGCACACCAGCGTGAGTGCTACTGCCATGGCCGCGAACAATCGGGTGTGCCGCGACTGCGTGAGATGATTCATGGTGCTGCCGTTCGTGTGGGTCTCGCCTTGTGTCATTGCGCTCGGCCGCAGCGCTTGCCACGAGGCGGACACGAAGCGCTCGTTTAAATCTATCGTTAGCGGCGCCAACTCGTCACCGGGAGCGCGGTTTCGCTGTTCTTGAATCCGACGTGTATACCTGGATCTACCACCTGACGTTTTTGCCCAATCCTCAGTGAGTTCGTCGTTGGGCGAGAACACGGGGCTGGCGTACGAATTCTCTCTTGCTGTAGCTTTACGGTGGTAAGCGGAAACCGCATACCAGCAACACGTGAATAGCCGAACATCAAACCAAAGGAGCAGGCTGTGACATTGGGAGACGTGTCGTTCGCCATTTTGCATCCTGCCGTTGTCATTGCACTCGCAGCGATGGTTGCGCGCATGCATTATCGGGCACGAGCGACCAGTCCGTTGGGTGGCGCTGCGCGTCTGGCTATTGCCGCGATTGTGTTGTGCGCTGCGGTAATCATTTTCGCTGGCGCACGATGGTGGCTGATGCCGTCGTGGCCGAGTCTGGGCGTGTGGTCAACCGGGGCGGCGGCGATAATCGCAACGCTGGCATTGACGGGGCGCGCTGCCA
>JBBSPO010000419.1:0-2846 GCA_038258695.1 Gemmatimonadales bacterium
CCATTCACGCCGAACGCTGCGTTGCGCGCATCACTGATCGCACACAGAACAAGGGACTGCCTGCGTTTTTGTGCGGAGGACCGAGCGGTGTGAACTCAGGATTCATGGGTGCGCAGGTTACCGCGAGCGCATTGGTTGCAGAGCTGCGAACCCGGGCGATTCCGGCGTCCATTCAGTCGGTACCTACCAACGCGAACAATCAGGATGTGGTCACCATGGGCACCGTGGCCGCGCGCAATACGGCCAACGCGCTCGATCTTGTTTACCACGTGCTGTCCATTCACGCCTTGGTGCTCGCACAGGCGGCTGAGCTTCGTGGCGGCGTGCAACTGAGCGGATTCGCGCCGGCCAGTTTGGCGTTGGTGCGCCTGGTTCGTCAGTCGTCAGCGATGCTTGAGAGCGACCGTCCGCTGTCGGAAGACATTACGCTGCTTGCCCGCCGACTGCAAACGGTGGATTGGGCCACAGATATCATCACCGAGGAACAGCGCGGTTAGCGGGTGGTCGGATGTCTCCGCTCGGCAACGTACTTACCTCGGCAACGCGTACGCCACAATCTCCGACGGCTGACCAGCGCCCGTGGTCGCAAACACCACGTACTGCCGGCCGTTGTGCAAATAGGTCATCGGTATACCGGTCTGCGTACCGCTTGGGATGTCGAGCCGCGCAATGCGCGCACCAGTGCGTTTGTTGAGCACCCAGAAGTTGCTGCTGCCGTTGGTGCCTTCACCCGCGAAGAGCAACGTGCGCGTGACCAACAGGCCGGCCCGCGAGGCACGTCCGGTGTTGGGAATGCTGTCCGGCGACAGCTTGAGCCGTTCAGCCACGTAGGGTGGCGTGTCGCCATTGGGCACCATCCACGCGTGGTCGCCGGTGCTCAGATCAATGGCGGTAATGCGCCCCCAGGGCGGCTTCACAATGGGCACACCGGGCGCAATCTGACCACGACCACCACCAGCGATGTAGTTCATGTCGGATGTCCGGCCACCCGGCACAAGTGACAAAAACGAGGGTGCCGTGACGGACGGGATGTAGAGAAAACCAGTCTCCGGGTCCAGTGCGCCACCTTCCCAGTTCGCACCGCCCAGCGCCGAAGGAAGCGTGATGGTGCCGCGCGTACTGTCGGCTGCGTTTTGCAGTGAGGGTGGGGAATACAGCGGACCCCAGCGATACTGACTGGCAATCTCCCGGGCCTGCCTGAAAATGTCCGGTGTGAAGTTGAGCAGGTCATCTTCGCTGAAGCCCTGTCGTTCAAAGGGCGCAGGCCTGGTGGGAAACGGTTGCGTGGGGCTGTACCACTCACCGGGCGCGTCGCCTTGCGGTACGGGACGCTCCTCAATGGGCCAGATCGGTTCGCCCGTGACACGATCGAGCACAAACACAAATCCTTGCTTCGTCAGCTGTGCCACAATCTTCCGCGCTCGGCCGTCAACGGTCACATCGGCGAGGATTGGAGCGTTGGTGTTGTCCCAGTCCCAGATGTCGTGATGAATGGTCTGGAAATGCCACACGCGTTTGCCAGTGCGCGCGTCGAGCGTGAGGATGCTGGTGGAAAAGAGGTTGTTGCCCGGCCGGTGACCGCCGTAGTAGTCGCCGGTGGCGGCTTCGGTGGGGAGGTAGACGTAGCCGAGCTCTGCGTCCCAGGAGATCTGGGCCCACACCGCCGTATTGCCCGTGTAGGCCGCCGAGCCTTCGAGCCACGTGTCGTAGCCGAACTCTCCCGGCTCCGGAATGGTGTGAAAGGTCCAGAGCAGCTGTCCCGTGCGTGCATCGAAGCCACGCACATCACCCGGCGTGTTCACTTTTGACGGAGCTCGCAGCCCAACGTGCAGCGCGGCGCCCACCACCAGCACGTTGCCAATCACGGCCGCCGGTGAGCTCGCACCAATTGAACCCAACACTGGCACACCGTCGCGGGTGCGCAGGTTCTTTTGCAGATCGACCACGCCATTCAGCCCGAAGCTGCTGATCGGCAGGCCGGTGGCCGCGACGAGCGCGATCAGCTGGTAACCGGGCGTGATGACGTAAATGCGGTCGTCACCCTGGCCGTCTGTCCAGTACGACACACCGCGTCCCGAGTTCACGCGCGGCGCTCCCACCAGCCGTTCGCTCTCGTCAATGCGATACGTCCAGATGGTGGTGCCCGTGGCCGGATCGATCGCCACGACATTTCGCTGCATGCCGGCGGTGGCGTAGAGCACGCCGTTCACGAAAATCGGTGTGGTCTGGCTCGCCGCAAGCGGGTTCGATCCCTGTTCGCGCGCGCTCCATCGCCACGCGACTTCCAGCGTAGCTGCGTTGGACGCATTGATCTGATCGAGCGACGAGTAGCGCGTGTGCCCCGGATCGCCGCCATAAATTGGCCATTCGGCGCCGGTGCCGCGCTGTGCGCTCACGAGGGTGGGCAGCGCCAGCACAGCAAGCGTGAAGACACCAAGAAAACTGGCCGCGCTCGGCCGCATCGCGAGGGATCGTGCCATCTATGTGCTCCGCACGTGCAGAAGGAGAGTGGTATGCGAATGCAAGCTGCGGTCACGCTGCCTTGCACGCCAGAGCACAGCGTGCAGATTCTGCTTCATGACTTTCCGCGCTTGCACCTTGCCCGTTGCATTGCCGATCTCACCACGATGGTGGATGTTCGCGACCGTGTGCGTTGCCGCGCTGCTCGCGCAGCCGGATGTGTTGACTGCGCAGGCGCACGAACACGGTGCACCGGCAGCAACGCGTGATGCGCGACTCGACCTGCTGCTGAGCGGTCCACATCTGATCCTGTATCATCACGGATATCTCGCGCTGGGCGACGTACAGGTTGTCGGACTGCAGCGACTACGGCGCGCGGTGTGTGA
>JBBSPO010000420.1:0-2837 GCA_038258695.1 Gemmatimonadales bacterium
AAAACCCTGCGTGGTTGGACCAGACGCTTGCGTATTATCAACGCGCACACCGTCCACAAAGATGAGCGGGTTGTTGTTGAGCGAGAGCGACGACGCACCACGCACACGAATGCGCGAGCCGGAGCCGACCTGCCCCGAGCTGGCCACTACGCTCACACCAGCGGCGCGTCCGGTGAGCAAGTCCTGGAAGTTGTTGATGGGTTGCGTGGCGACGATTTCGGAGGCGCTCACGGTGGTGACCGCGTTTCCAATGGCGCGCTTTTCGGCCACGCCTGCGGTACCAGTTGTCACCACACCGCTCAGTTCAAACGCGCGCTCCACCAGCACAATGCGCACATCGGTGGCCCCGACGGTGGCCGTGAGTGTGCGTGGCTGAAAGCCGATGCGTCGCACGGTGAGCTCCACAGTCCCGGTACCGGTGACGTTCACCAATCGAAAGCGACCAGACGCATCGCTGCTCGACCCGACACTTTGCTGGCCGGTGATACCAACTTGCGCACCACTCACCGGTGAGCCACGCTCATTCACGACCGTACCAGCGATGATGCCGGCAGCTTGTGAGTGAATGGCCGAGTTCGGCACGAGCAGGGACAGCACGAGCATGAACATTGTGGCGGGCCCGACCGCACGTGTTCGGGCGTCAAACTTCAGCAGGACTTCCAGCATCTGGTTCCTCCGGAATGTCGTCGACAAGCTGTACCCGGCACGCGAGGAACAAGTCACTGAAACACGCGCACACCGGTCAGCGCAGTAACCACGTTGCTACCGTTCGCCAAAGTACGACTGCGCAAACGGGATGCAAGGGGGTAAATGCTTACCCCGTCACATCCCGTCTACACTGGGCTTGTTTTATATGACCACGCACCGCGGCTGGCAGCGGAACGCGACTGTGATCACGCGCACGTTATTTGAACGCGTTCAACCCCGTAATCGCCTGCCCCAGAATGAGCGAGTGCACATCATGCGTACCTTCGTACGTGTACACGCTCTCCAGGTTGGACATGTGTCGCATGGCGGCATAGTCCGCCAGAATGCCGTTGCCGCCCAGCAACCGGCGCGCTTCACGTGCGGCCTCGGTGGCAATGTTCACATTGTTGCGCTTGGCCAGCGACACCTGCACGGGCGTAAAGTTGCCGGCGTCCTTGAGCCGGCCCAGATGCAGCGCCACCAACTGCCCTTTCACAATTTCCGTGAGCATGTCAGCCAGACGCACCTGCTGAATCTGAAAGCCGCCGATGGGACGGTCAAACATGATGCGATTCTTGGCGTACGACACCGCCTCTTCAAAACAGGCCAGCGCAGCGCCCAGCACACCCCACGCAATGCCGTAGCGCGCCTGCGTGAGACACATGAGCGGGCTCTTGAGACCACCCGAGTTCGGCAGCAAGGCGTTGGCGGCGACGTGCACGTCTTCAAACACGAGTTCGCTGGTGACACTCGCGCGCAACGACATCTTGCCCTTGGTTTCCTTGACCGTGAAACCCGGTGTGTCGGTGTGCACGATGAAGCCGCGAATCGATTTGTCGCTATCGGAGTCATCGGTTTTGGCCCATACAATGGCAATGTCTGACATGTTGCCATTGGTAATCCACATCTTGCCGCCATTGATCACCCACGATCCATCGGCCTGCTCGCGTGCGCGCGTGATCATGCCCGACGGATTGGAGCCGTAGTCCGATTCCGTGAGGCCAAAACAACCGATCAGTTCAGCCTTGGCCAGACGCGGCAAATAGGTGCGGCGCTGTTCTTCGCTGCCAAAGGCAAAGATCGGATACATGACCAGTGCGCCCTGCACCGATGCGAACGAGCGAATGCCCGAGTCACCGCGCTCGAGCTCCTGCATGATGAGTCCGTAGGCGACGCTCGACAGGCCGGCGCATCCGTACTCTTCGGGCAGCGACGAGCCGAGCAATCCCATTTCCGCCATCTCACCGATGAGCTCTTTGGGAAAGCGTCCGTCCACATAACACTGACCGATGATGGGGAGAATCTTCTCGTCCACGAACGCGCGCACGGTGTCTCGAATCGCGCGCTCTTCTTCGGTGAGCGCCGCGTCAATGTTGAACAGGTCAGCCGCGTGCGCGGTGAGGTCAACCGAAGGGAGCGCCGGAATGGGCGCGGTGAGCGTGTCGGTGGTCATAGAAGGTGCCTCGCGTGGGACCGGATGGTGCGGGATACAGCGGCCGGGCTCCCGTGCGTCGGGAGTAGCCGCGCTGCTGCAATATAGCGCAGTCAGCGGCCGCCTTGTGCCCGACCGGCGTGGGCGTGCTGGCGCAATGCTGTGATTGGGGCTCTTCAGGCGCGTCTGGTCCACGTAACCGTCCCGTGTCGTCACACGCAACGGCCCCATCACACCTTAGGTGAGCGCGCGCCTCGCCCGCGGCAACACACCCACCTCTTTGGCTTTCTTGCGAAACGACGGACCGTGATCGAGCGGGCGCGACGTTTCGTCTTGCCACTGGTGCACCATTTCGTGCAACAACGTATGCATGGCCTCGGCCCATCCATCGCGCCGCAGGTGGCGACGGCTGAGCACGATTTCGGCCGATGGTCCGTCTTCACCGGCTGGACTGTAGTGCCCCAGTCGCGTTTTCATGCGCCCTGACAACAATACCGGTATGGGCGAGAGGGTACCGCCAAAGTGCATGACGTTGAACTGATGATGCGCCTCAGTCAGGCGCGCCAGCAGCGGCACGTCGCCTGGTCGTGCCGTTTCCGCGCGACGCTTGGCCGCCGGACGCTCCACGGGATGCGCCAGAATGATTTCCTGAGCCGCCAACCGCGCGGCACGGGTGCGTGCTGTGGCAAAGCTGACAATCGCACGCAGCACCGGCTCT
>JBBSPO010000421.1:0-2832 GCA_038258695.1 Gemmatimonadales bacterium
ATTGTGGTATACGACACCAGTGGCACCATCGTGTCGCCATGTCCGCCCAGCACCATGGCCTGAATGTCCTGCACCGAGACATCGAGCGCTTCGGCAATGAACGAGCGATAGCGCGCTGTATCGAGGACGCCCGCCATGCCAATCACCCGTTCGCGCGGGAATCCGGTGACATGCTTGGCCACGTGACACATGACATCAAGCGGGTTGGACACCACAATGACAATCGCGTCGGGCGATGACGTTTTGACATGCTCACACACCGACTTCACGATGCTCGCATTGGTGTTGAGCAGATCGTCACGCGTCATGCCAGGCTTGCGCGCGATACCGGCGGTGATCACGACAATGTCGGAGCCCGCAGTTTCGTCGTAGCCGTTGGTACCGACCACACGCGTGTCAAACAGTTCAACCGGTGCTGATTCCCACTGGTCGAGCGCTTTGCCCTGCGGGATGCCTTCGGCGACGTCTACCATGACGACGGTGCGGCTGAGCGATTTTTCGGCGATGCGCTGCGCGGTGGTTGCGCCGACATTGCCCGCGCCCACGACGGTGATCTTGTTGACCATATGCGTGAAGTCCGTGTTGGATACGAAGTTGATGCTGGGGAACTGGAACACATCAACTTAAGTCACGTACACGGACCCCAGCAATTGTACTTTGCGTCCGAACCGGAGTGCTGGATGACAGCGTAGCGGCACTGTACCCGGGGATTTGTGCCGGGAATCGTTGCGTGTGGCCCTATCTGCGAATCGGACCCGCGAGTCCACGTTGTTGGCCTGCTAACCGCCCACCTGGCTCAACGCACGCAATCCGCCTATCTGCATTTGCAGCAGTTCATGCGCTTTGGGCTTCTCCGCCAGCGCCTGCCGGAACAGCGGCTCAAGGAGCGCCCCACTGCGCAGCGCATCACGCAGCAGCACTTCGTGATCACCAAAGAGACAGGTGCGCAGCCGGCCGTCGGCGGTGAGGCGCACGCGATTGCACGTTTCGCAGTACGTGTGCGTCATGGGGGTGATCACACCGATCGTGCCTGCAGCATCGGGCAGCCGATAGTATCGCGCCGGACCATTGCCGCGCGCCGGCCCCGGGGCTTCGGCGAGTGGCCCGAGTGCAGACACGCGTTGCAAGACTTCGGCGGTCGGCACCACATGATCCCACGTCAAATCGCGCAAGTCACCCACAGGCATGAGTTCAATGAACCGCACATGCCATGGATTGTCGCGCGTGAGCGCCGCGAAGTCAGCGATTTCGTCGTCGTTGACCCCGCGCATGACCACGACATTGATTTTCACTGGAGCGAGTCCCGCGGCGGTTGCGGCCTGCGCCGATTTCACCAGGTCAAAGCCCAGGTCCCGTCTTGCGATGCTGCGCACCCGTTCGGCCTGTAGCGAATCGGCGCTGATGTTCACCCGGTCCAGACCGGCGTCAACCAGCGACGCGGCCAACTCGGGCAGCTTGACACCGTTGGTGGAGAGCGAGATGTCCTCAATACCGGGTACATCACGCAGCATGCGAACGAGCGACGACAGTTGCGGGCGGATGGTGGGCTCGCCACCCGTCAGTCGCAACCGTCGGAGCCCGAGCGGAGCGAGCTGCCGCACCACCTCGGCGATTTCTTCGTAGCGCAGAATCTCTGTTTTGGGCAGCCACGGCAGTCCTTCCAGCGGCATGCAGTACACGCAGCGAAAGTTGCAGCGGTCGGTTACGGAGATGCGCAGGTACTCAATGCTCCGGCCAAACTGATCGCGCAGCGCGGGCAGGTTGGTGGGCGTGTTGGTGGTGTTGGCAGTGCCGAGCGCAGTGCCACCTTCCGCCACGCCAGACGGCGTCTCTGGGAGCGGAGCGTCGCTCACCGAGGCGTACCCATCGGGTCTACCCATGTCCACTCGCCATCGGTGTAATGCTCACGTTTCCAGATGGGCACTCGCACCTTGAGCTGCTCAATGACCAAGCGCATGGCGTCGGCCGCTGGCGCACGACGGGCATGCGCGCAGGCAATGGCCACGCTCGCTTCGCTCACCGTGAGCGTACCCAATCGGTGCACAATACTCACCCTCACCCCCGAAAACTGCTGGCCAGCCTCACGCGCGATGGCGAGCATTTCGCGGTGCGCCATTGGCTCGTAGGCCTCGTAGTCAATACCTGTAACACTACGCCCATCGTTCAGTTCGCGCACCGTACCGAGAAATGAGGCGATGGCGCCTACGCTGGCGTGCGAGACCGAGGCAATCAGCTGTGCCAGATCAATGGGCTCCGTGATCAGCGCGACCGCTGGTTCAAACGGCAACGGCGGCGGCAGAGCAGTCATCCGCCCGCAACCGGCGGAATCAGCGCGATTTCATCACCGGTGTTCACAGCCGCCGTCATCTTCGCATAGGCCTGATTGAGCGCCACCAATGGTTTGTCCGGTAGACGATCGCCACCTGGCAGCAAACGCATGGCCATCACCACATCGGCCACTGTACACGGCGCGACCACGGGCACCTGCACCGTGCGCGCGCCAAAGGCATCGGCGTACGATGCGAACAGGAGGACGGGGAGCGACACTGGCCCGCCGCTCAGGGCCGATCGAAATCGGATCGAGGCGTTCCGAGCCCAAGTCGCTGCTGCAGTGCCTCGGCGGCCGCTTTTTGTGCCTGCTCCAGTACTTCATCGGCGTCGGCGACCAGCGTGCGCAACTCTTTGGACGGCTTGAAGACCGGCACGGGACGAGCGGACACTTCGACCGGTGAACCGGTGCGCGGGTTGCGCGCCATGCGGGTTTTGCGCTGTCGGATTTTGAAGGTTCCGAAGCCTCGCACCTCGATATTCTTTTGCTCGGCGAGGGCGTCC
>JBBSPO010000422.1:0-2809 GCA_038258695.1 Gemmatimonadales bacterium
CGTGGCGCAAATGATTGGCGGCGTGCTGGTGGTTGGTTGGTTGTTGATGCTGATCGCGCGGCGTGCCGCACCAGGCAAATCGCGCATGGTCGGACGTTCCATGAAAGAGGGGCTCGAGCTCGCTCGGCGCATGGGATGGGCGGCCGCGCTGCTCACCGTACCGCTCACGGTGGTGGACGTTTTCTCGCGCCTGGCGCTGTTGCCGATACTGGCGATCAACATTGCCGGTGCACCGCCGGTGGACGTACTGGCCATCGCGTCGTTTGCCATGCTGTATGGCCAGGTCGCGATGCCAACGCCTGGCGGAGCGGGCATCGTGGACTACGGACTGATTGGCGGAGCAGCGGGAGATCTGGGGCTCGCCGCCACCTCTATCGTGCTCTGGTGGCGCGTGTATACCGCCGGCCTGCACATCGCGCTCTCTTTGCCTATGGTCTGGTGGCGCCTGTCTTCCCGCGTCAAGGACAAGCGCAAAGCCGCCTTTTCCGACTCTGCGACGTCCAGTCAGCTGATGCCGGCGGACGAACCTTTAAGTGAATCTCCGCGCGATCTCGCTCTGCGCGATCGGATCGGCAGCAGAAACAGATAGATCCCGGTAATCCACAGCGCAAAGACGATCACGCCGGATGGCAGAAAAATCCAGAGCTTTGCGGCATCGTGGAACCACGAACCGTCGTGCAGACTCTCCATCAGGTCCGAGCGTCGATAGGCCGTTTTGAGCACCGCGCCGGTGGCATGATCAATCTGGACTTCCCAGCGTGAGTTACCAATCACTTTGATCAGCCCTTTGCTGGGGCGGACGTCGATCCGGTCAATGTCGGACCAACTTTGAATGCCGGTTTCCGGCCGACTGCGCGCGGCCTCGAACACGGCCGCCAGGCTCACCTGCGGCGCTCCGGCCGAGCCCTTCATTTCGGTTGGCTGTACCCACGCGACTTGCTTTTTTACCTGCAGAATCAAGCCGGTAGCAATGACAATCAGAAACGGTACAGCGACCGCGATCGCGCCCCAGCGGTGGAGCTTGCGATTCCAGATACGAAGATTGGGCATTCCCTGAATACGCAGAGCGGGGCGTATTTGCTGCGGTTGCGACGAGCCGACGCGGTGAAGTGACCGGTCGACCCGTCACAGGCCTGCCTTCTCACGCGACGCACTCGGCTCACATAGCGTTCGCAGCTCACGCGACTCACGCCGCCAGCCAATCCCTCCCCTCTCTTCCGCCGCGCAGCTCGGCGTCGCCATTCGCGCAGGCCAGACTCACCGCACGCCGCGCCACGCGCTTGAGTGCCCGATGCACTGAGCGCGCGTAGTGAACAAAGTTCTGGCCAGCCCAGGGAAACCGCGTAAAAAACTCCTGGGGCAGCAGCTCGCCTTTCAGTCGGTTACACGGTCCGCAGGCGGCAACAATGTTTTCCGGATCATGCGCGCCGCCTCGTGCCAACGGCATCACATGATCGAGTGTCGCATTGTGCGTATCAAGCGGAGAGGCGCAGTACACGCAGCGCTGCCCACAGTCTCGCAGGGCGAGTTTGCGCATGGCCCGCTTCATGGCCATGAGCAACGGTCGCGCAGGCGCTGAACCACGTTTGCGTGCGCTGGTGCCGCTTTTGGCGCTGTCGGCACGCCGAGCGTGTACAGCACCGCGTTTGGACGGACGTTCGCCGCGCGTCCTGTTTCGCGCGCCTCCGCGGGCGCTGCGGTCGGTCGCCAACTGGCGCCGGCTCATGAAAGTGTCCCGGTAAGCGCAGACGCCCCGCGAGTGGCTGGGAGCCAACACGCAGGGCGGTGTGTTTGAGAGGGCGCGAAGTGCGGCTTCGACAGCGATGTGCGAAGCGGGCGATCAGAGGTGCGCATCGACTCGCGATGCGCGCAGCAAACAGAACGTTCGGAATGCATCGTCCTCCTGACTTGGCGAGAGCAAGGGACAGCCACAACGTTACGAGTCTACGATACGATCACCACACAACAACCGTCAAGACGACACGGTTATGTCACGACGCGCGCGCCGCGACCGCTTTATCCGTGTTCCGCAACTTGGCGCCAATTTGTACCGCCATGGCATCGAGCAAGTGCCGATTGGGCATATCCGATCCAGGAAATGGCAACGGGATGTCGAACCCATCGTCTGGTTTGCGCGGGATCAGGTGAATGTGATAGTGGAAGACATTCTGTCCGGCCGCGGCGCCAGAGTTTACCACGATGTTCATGTCATCGGCGCCGGAGACCTGCTGCACCACCGGAATCAGTCGCGTGGCAATGTCGTACATGTGTTGGCCCACTTTGCCGGGAATGTCGCGCAGCACCTCGTAGTGCTCGCGCGGTACCACCAGCACATGCCCCTGATTCACCGGCTGGATGTCCATAAAGGCAATCACGGTACTGTCTTCGTAGCAGATGGAGACTTCGGCTGCGCCCTTGATCAGGTCACAAAAAATGCAGTGTTGTCCGGCGGTCATGTTGGTGGGGTGCGTGGGAGCGTGCATGCGATCGATCAACCGGAAACGGGGAGAACAGGAGCCAGCCTCGGTCAGCACGCCAAACATGGGCGTCCTGACACCTGTCAGGATTCAGTGTTTCGCGGCCAGTGTCAAGGTTTGTTGACAGTCTCGCCCCCCGACTGGCCCGGAGAGGCGCTGCCTTGCTACGTTTAGAGGTTACCCCCCTGAACCTGAACGGGACCGAAAACCATGGCTACCTCCGCAAAACCAACCCGCACACGCAAAGCGGCGTCCCCCGACAAGGGCACGCTCGCTGCTGAGTCTGCGCCGCTCACGCGCGACCAACTGCTGCACGCGTATCGCATGATGTA
>JBBSPO010000423.1:0-2794 GCA_038258695.1 Gemmatimonadales bacterium
AACGTGGCGGTGTGCGCGTCTCCATCACGCTCAACGACGAACTGGCCAGCCATGCGGAGCAGGACGAGGACATTCTTGAGCTCGATCGCAGCCTGGAACTGTTGGCTACGGTAGACGCGCGCAAGGCACGTGTGGTGGAGCTGGTGTTTTTTGCGGGTCTCACGCAGTCTGAAGTTGCCGAAGTACTGGAAGTATCCGTGTCCACGGTGGAACGCGAGCTGCGCGGCGGAAAGGCGTGGTTGGCTACGCGATTGCGTTAGCGGAAAGGCGTGGTTGGCTACGCGATTGCGTCAACTGCCTGCCGTCAGATTGCACGCGATTCGAGCACTCGCTCCAGCGCATCTGCCATCTGCTGCGCACTGCCGTAGCGGTAGCGCCGGTCTGACTCCAGCGCTCGTACCGTGATTTGATCGAGCACATTGCGAAGCACGGCGTCCAGCTGTGGCGGTGATGTCTGTCTTTCGTGAGCGACAGCCTGCGCGCCCTCACCCAACGACGCGATGTAAGCGCTGGGGCGCGGATCACTTCCCGGCAGCGAACCGGTGAGCAACTCAAAGAGCACGACGCCCAATCCGTACACATCACACCGCCCGTCCAGTTCCGTAGACGAGAGTGTGCGTTGCTCAGGACTCATGTACACCGGCGTCCCCGGCGCTTTGCCAATCATGGTGAGCTGTTCGTCGTTTCCTTCCTTGTCAAGCGCGTGGGCGATGCCGAAATCAATCACCACCGGACGCACACGTGCATCATGTTCAGTGACCAGAATATTGGACGGCTTGATATCGCGGTGCAGAATATCCTGTGCATGCGCATGTGCCAAAATGCGACATGTCGCGTCCACCAGGGCCAGCCGGGTGCGCAGTGTCGCGCGGGTTTGCACACAGTACACATCGAGTGGGCGTGATGGAATGAAATCCATGACGTAATACGGCAAGCCACTGGCCGTCACACCTGACGAATGAAGTCGGCTTACGCCGGGGTGATTGAGTCGGGACAGCACATCACGTTCCCGGGCAAAGCGCCGGTGCAGCTCGTTGCTGCCGAGGCCGGGGCGCATGACCTTGATCGCGACGTCTGTGGTCTCGTCACGCGCGGCATCGTTGGCGTCACCGCCCGCAGCGGTGCCCGGCACGCGTCGCGCACGATAGACCGTGCCCATACCGCCAGCTCCGATTTCCTCTATCAACGAATAGCCATCAATCGCGTCGCCGGCTGTGACGTGATCAATGGCATGTGTGGCACTCTGTGCGCCATCGGCGACCACACGTCTGATCTCACGCGATGCACCGTCATCGACTTCCAGCATGCGCTGCAGCTCGTCGGCCAGTGCGGTATCGGTCAGTCGCAGGCGCGCGAGCAGGTCGAACCGCGCCACGTCGTCAAGATCGACGGCTTGGTCAAAGAGGGAAAACAGCTGCTGCAGCTGAGGCTGAATGGCGGCGCGCTGACGCATACAGGCAAGCTGCTGCGCCGTTTCACACGGCGCCAGTGTGGTGCACGCATTCCGGGCATCACTTGCCGGTGTGGTGCACGCATCCCGGGAATCAATCGCCGGTGTGGGGCGTATATCACCATGCAAAAGACTATTCGCAACCCCTATCGTATCCGCCAATGCGACTCACTACGTCGCGCCTGGTATGTACCAGTGCGGCGAACGGTCACCGTGTTTGGTTTCGGATTGCTGTTCGCCTGCGCACCAACTGACAGCCCTGCCACGTCGGCTGCGGGCGCGTCTTTGACGGAATCTGTGCAGCGCGTGGCCCTTCGCACCCTGTTCCTGGAACGGGAGCGCGCCGCGTCCATTGTACTCTTTGCAGATGCACAGGCGGAGGGGCCGGTGTTCACGGAGCTTGGGGCTTCGCACGTACAGCAGGTGGCCTCGCTGGACGGATTGGCGCTGCATTACATCACTCTGGCTGAGCTCGAGTCGTTGTTCGCCGATCATGTGGACGGTTGGGCTGCATTCTTCAGGCAGTACCCACGGTCGGCTGGCCTGGTGGAAGTGAGCCCGGTGCGAGTTGAGGCCGACGGACGCAGTGCCTCGCTCACTGTTGCCCGGTCGTGCGGAGAGCACTGTCGCATGGCGTGGCGAGTGGTGGTGGTCACGCCGGCCGGAAATGCTGCTGGGGCGCGCGCAGCAGTGCCGACAGTGGCTTCGATCACGTCGCTGCCCGCGGCGGCGGTGGGCCGATAGCGGGCCGCGCGCTATTTTACGTTTATGCGACAACCGCTTTTGTGTACGACGTTGATACTGTCCGTTTCAACACTGCCACTTCTTGCGCCGCACGCGCTGGCCCACGCCGAGGGTCCACCGTTGCCTGAGCGAACCGCGCACATGTCCATACAGCCGGGTTTTGTGTCGGTGAATGCGCTGCGTAACGCCGACCTCGATACGCTCACGCTGCTCGATGCACGTGCGGCCTCGCAATACAACCGCGGCCACTTGCCTGGCGCTGTACGCGTGAGCTGGCTGGACTATCGGGACGGCTGGGGCCGAACGGGCAAACTCAAGTCCAACACGCAAGAGCTGGCCGGCGACATGGCCAAGCTGGGCATAAAGCAGCAGCGGACAGTTGTAGTGTACGGCGCCGCGAAAGACGGGTGGGGTGAAGAAGGGCGCATTGCGTGGATGCTCAACTATCTAGGTCACCGCAAGGTGGCCATTCTTGACGGCGGGTACGACGCCTGGACGCGTGGCAGCGGTCTTGTCACGCGCGAAGCACCGCGAGTTGAACCCGGATCGTTTATCGCCAACGTCGTTCCGGAACTGCGCGCCAGTGCCAACGATGTGGCC
>JBBSPO010000424.1:0-2793 GCA_038258695.1 Gemmatimonadales bacterium
GCAGCTGCTGGTACCCGCATTACATACGCCATCCGGTGCGACGTATGCGCCTGCAGCCGGTCACGTGGCCGGTTTGATGGCCCGCGTTGACGCAGAGCGCGGCGTGCACAGGGCGCCAGCAAATGAGATAGTGCGCGGCATTGTAACACGTGATCTTGCAGACGGGCGCACACCACTTCGTCGTACGCTGTCCATGCGGGAACAAGAGGTGCTGAATCCCCGCGGCATCAATGTCATTCGTGACTTGCGCAGCGCCAGGCGCGGCATCCGCGTATGGGGCGCGCGTACGATGTCATCCGATCCTGAGTACAAGTACGTGAACGTGCGGCGCTTTGTGATCATGCTTGAGCAAAGCATTCAGCGCGGCACGCAGTGGGTGGTGTTTGAACCCAATCAGCCGCCCACATGGCGTGCGGTGATTATGAGCATCAACAGTTTTCTGGGCAGTCTGTGGCGCAACGGGGCGCTGGCAGGCCAGAGGGAGCGTGACGCGTTTTTTGTGCGCTGTGACCAGAGCACCATGACATCGCTCGACGTGGCGAATGGCCGGCTGGTTGCAGAGGTGGGCGTGGCGCTGCTTAAGCCGGCTGAGTTTGTGATTATCAGGATTTCACAGAAGACGGCGAGCTAAGTCGTGCCGCCCCACACCATGCCCACGTCGGTGGGGACGTCGCGGGATACATCAGCGGACACGTCCGTTGCGACGCTGCTGGACACATCCATGGACACGTCAATGCACGCGCTGCGCGCAGTCGCCCGGGCGCATAGCCGAGTGAGCGACGAGGCCGACGACTTGCTGCAGGACGCACTGCTGGAGGCGGTGCGCGCCTGTCGTACAGATCTCACACAGGCGGCGAACTATCGTTGGATGTGCGGTACCATTCGCAACCTCGGCGCGTTGCACGCGCGCGGGGCCGTGCGACGCAGGCTGCGCGAAGCACGCTGGGTGGCCGACGATCCTGCGGCGTCGACACAGACAGATGCCTTGGTGGAAGTTGTCCCACCGCGTTGGCGCGAACTGCCGGCGATCACAATGCTTCCGCCCGCTCTGCGTCAGGTGGCGTTGCTCGCGCTCAGCGGCCACGATCGTGGCGAGATCGCCTGGTTGCTCGGCGTGAGCGACACCGCCATGCGACAGCGCGTATCCACGCTGCGACGCAAGTTGAATGCACTGCTTGCGCACGCTGCTGCAGGTGATAAACCGGAACACACACTGCCGCTCGGACTCATTCGACGCGCGCTGCTACCGGTGGTGGTGGCCTCTCAATCGGCCGGCGCGCATGATCCGGACGGGCACCTGCTCGTGCTTTCACGCCGTGATGCTCACGTTTTGCCCATCGGCGGCAACAGAGAGGCACAGATTTATTTGGCTCATCGATCTCACCCGGAGTAGTGATCATGCTAACCTCACCCCGCATTGGCGCTGTGTTCTTTTATGTGTCAGACCTTGATCGCACGGAGGCGTTTTATCGCGATGTGATTGGACTCTCGCTCGAGCGTATGCCCGACGACGGCAGCAAGAATCCGTGGCTGATTGCGTCCATTGAGGGCAATGTTGATCTGCTGTTTTTCACGGGCGAAGTCCGCACCGGCAACTCACCCATTCTGGTGTTCAATCTCGACACGGGTGGCATTGACGCCGTGATCGCTGAACTCGCCGCTGCCGGCACAACAATTGTCACGCCGGTAAGTCACGCGCCGGGCGGCTGGTCGGCGGACTTTGCCGATCCGGACGGTTATAACTTTTCACTGTTTCAGTCGGAGACGCTGCCGCGGTAGTTGGGGCTCAGTTGGCGTGGTGCGTGTGACGACATTCACAGCGAATCCGCAATCCGTGCTATCTCCTCCGCGTCACGCCATGCCGCTTCGAGTGCAGCGAGCTCACCGTCCATGGCTCGGCGCTCCGATTCTTCGTGCAGTGCCATTTCCAGTGCGAGGCGTTCGGCGGGCGGCAGCTTGCCAAGCGCCAGAGCGCGCCCGTGCTCTGGCGCTGCTTGCTCGAGGGCATGGTCCTCGTAGAGATCAATAGCGCGGCGACCGCGTCTGGTGGTGAGGGAGTGAAGCCACTGGCCCGGTCCGCCGGACGCTTCTAACAGCGACACCGCGTCGCTCACCTGCTCTTTGCGCGCACCAAATCGGTTCACCGCGGGCAGCAGCTGCTGCGCGGCCCGCACGGCCGCGGCACCGGTGAGCACCGATTGGGACCAGATGCCCCAGGAGAGTCCCAGAATCGGCTTCTGTTTTTTTGCATGGTGACTGAGCAACAGCGCAAACGACCCTCCGGTTACTTCGGGGCGCAGCAATAGGGTGGACCGTGCATCCGAACGCTCAACACGCAATACCGCTCCGCTGTTGTCGCGCACACGCGCTACAGTCGTAGTGGGGCGGCCATGCACCGTGTCGCCACCCAGGCGGTAGTCCGGATCCAAGAGCGCTCGTTTGGCCGTGATGATAGCCGCACTCGTGATTATTACGACGCCGACCAAACTTGCGCCGGCGGCCAGCGCGGCTGCGGTAGCCGGCACCGCAACTGCCGCCATCGCAATTTGTCGCTTCCGTCGCCGACCAAACTGATCGCCATATCGCCAGGCCGCAAACTCTGGCCGCAGTGGTGCCCCAACACGAATGAGATCAACGCCGCCCGCAGCGCGTGCCAGTGAAATCTCACCCGTCGCCACGCGAGTGCGCGATTCGCGAAACAGCCGCTCACAACTCTCCACGCCCTCCCAGCGCTCGTGCATTGGCACCAGATTCCAGCGGTCGCACGCCCGGCACACCACCCACAGCCGACCC
>JBBSPO010000425.1:0-2793 GCA_038258695.1 Gemmatimonadales bacterium
GCTGAACGCGCGGCGTTCACGGTGCTCATCCCCTTGCTTTGATTTCATGTGTTACCTCCGCCCTTAAATTAGGGCGAGTTAGGCGTCCACGAAATCGGGTCAACTCCAGTATGCTGGTGATCAACTTGCGCATTGCATGGTTGTCGAGAGCCAGGCAGACCCTTTCACAGCCGGTCCTCGTGTCATTGGCGGTCGTTGCCGCAGCGATTGCAGCGTTCCCATTTTCCTGACTGCCGCTGACCGCCTGCCGGCCGTTGCGTTTGCGCGCATCGTCACCATCACAACCGCCGCGACAGCAGACGTGCGTTGGATGGCGATCGGTGCAATCTCAGAATCCTCTCATTAGCGTTGCCGGGAAGAGGGGTTAGCGAATACGGGGGGGGGATGCGTACGATCAGCCTGCCAGTGGTGCTCATCTGCCTCAGTGTGGGGGGCAGTTCGACCGGAGCGCAGGATTCAGTCAGAGAGCAAGCCATCGGCGCGGCATTCAGAACCTATTCGGGGGAGTTCACCGACATTGGCTACGCTGTTCCTCTCGAGAATGGCTCGTTGATGGTAGCGGATTTCGGCGAGATGACCCTGTGGAGACTCGACGGGCGAACCGGCACCGCGCATCCGGTCGCACGTAAGGGCTCGGGACCGAAGGAGTATCAGGTGGTAGGCTCGCTCAAGACTCCACCCGCTCACGAGTGAATGTGGTACGCATGGATTCGTTGACGTCATCTCGGCACGATACGCTGGCCACACTCTGGTTTGAGAACCTTGCGCCGCAGCGCAAGACGCTCTCTGCAGGACATACGTTGCAGGTTGCAGTGAACCTGACATCCCTCCATTCATCGGACGCCGCAGTTGTCACACAAGCGGGGGAACTGGTCGTACTTCGCGGTGCTGATTACACGATTGAATGGCTCGACGCGCAGGGTTCGAAGTGCCAAGATGTGCGGGTGCCGAGCGGACGCCAATGCCTTGATGTGCTCAATGACGAGGGCGTTCGAGAGGTGCGTTATCGCTTGCCTGAACGTGCGCGATTTTTGACGGCGAGCAATCGGTACATTTTTTTAAAGCATCGCGACGAGCACGATCTTGAAACCGTGAGCGCGTACGTTGTCCGGTGACTGACGGTTCGTGTTATCAACCCGCAGCCCTTCAAGTCATGATCGTTTCGGCAGCAACGTGGCTTATTGTCGCTGCGGTAACCGGTGCGTCGGTGCTAAGCGCGCAGACGACCCGCGTGGGCACTTTTTACAATGCAGTGCCAGTGGCTCGCATCGATCCCGATAGTCCCAACGTGAGCGCAATGTTGAGCCAGGTTGGTAGCGCGGTCTCTATGCCCGACGGAACGCTGGTTGTCGCACAACCTCTGGAGAAGTTGTTCCGGATGTTCGACATGACCGGCGCGTTTCGTTCGGTGTTGGGCCGATCTGGCAAAGGCCCCGGTGAGTTTGAATCACTTCCCTCCGCGGGTCGCGTGGGCGACTCGCTGTATGCCATTGATCACCGAACCCGACGTCTTTCCATTTTTCCGCAAGCCGCATCACCGTCGGTGTCGACTCCGTTACCACTGTTGCGTTTGAAAGATGCAGAATATGCATTCCTCGAAGCGATCCTCGCGAATGGATTCGCGATCAGCACCGTGACTCAGTCGATTGCCCCCACGTCTCCCGTCCAGATTCTGTACCTGCATCACCGCGATGGCAGTCAGGCGCAGCAAATCGCCACGTTCCGTGACGGAGACTATTTCGCGCCGATCAAGGTGGGTCCACTCAGGCTCCAGTTTCCGCAGCCACTCGTGGCGAGACCGTACGTTCTCTTCTCACCACCCAGCGGAAGTGTGGTGGTGGTCCGCACGACCGTGCCGGAAGCGGGCAGGGCAGCTGCGGTGGAGCTGACGTGGATGAAACCTGCCGCCAGCGCAGAGGTGCAGCGAATCGCGGTTCCGGTGATCAGCGTTCGTCAATCTGATGTTGACAGTATTCTTGACGCATTCTCGACCGCGATGGCTCCGGCACTCACCCGAACCGGCGGGGCCATCTCGCAAGGGGAGCTACGACAGAAGGCGCAAAGTGTATTGGTGAAGACATCCATATTTCCGCCGCTTGAGCGTGCGTTTATGGACGATGGCGCGCGGGTATGGCTACGAGTTCGAGGGCAGGCCGAGTGGTGGGTGGTCACAAGGGGGCAGGCGGCAGTGGACCGGGTTCGCCTTCCCCTGAACGCGGAACTGCTCACGGCGTCCGGAACAACTGTATGGATGAAAGAGACGAATGAAGATGAGCTGCCCGTCTTGAGGCGGTATGTTCTGGTGAAGAAGTAGACGGTCGCTCAAGTACCCGCCGCCCGCGTCTTGATAATCGGCAACACCAGCACGTGTGTCCGGTCGTCCTCATCCAGCGCGGTCACGGTAAGCGTACGGTCATCAATGGCAATCCAGTTAAAGATGAATCGCCATTCGCTCGCACCAGGCCGCTGCTCCGGCCAATGGACGACGGCGCGTGCGGCGCCCGTGGAATCGATCACGAGAAAACGTATTGACTCGTCGTTGAAGACCTTGGAGTGCACACTGAGCCAGAGGTTGCCCAAGGCGTCGCCCATGCCATATCCGATCGCCGGGGAAAATGGCGGTGCCACATCTTTCCCGCTGTAGCGCACACCCATGAAGGTGACGAAGCGCTCGTCATCGTCTGTGCTTGCAATCGGTGTCGTAGCCGCGCGCACTATACGCGTCAGCTCGCCGCTGTCTGACCACAGTTCCACCTCGAGCGCGGCGGTACCGCTGTAAAACATGCGGTCACC
>JBBSPO010000426.1:0-2768 GCA_038258695.1 Gemmatimonadales bacterium
ACGCCGCGTATCAGGCCGGGTTGCAGTTTTACGACGCGTTACTGCCCGAAGTGAGCACGGAAGAAAATCGCGGGCGCATTTCGGGCATTGGTGTGGGCGTGGGATACCTGGGATCGTACGTGGCCGTTGGTTTAGGGATGTTCTTTGGCACCGACAACAAAGCCTTTCTCTTTACCGCCATCGCTGTTGCGTTTCTGATCTTCGCAATTCCGTGTTTTGTGTTCGTGAAGGAAAAAGTGAATCCGAATCCTCGCCCGGTTTTTGGTCTGGCAATGATCAAGGAATCCACGGGCGAAACCATTCGCACCTTACGCAGCGGCAATCAGTATCCGGGACTGATTCGCTTTCTGGTGGGTCGTGTGTTTTACACCGACGCGATCAACACTGTGATTGCCATTATGACGCTGTTTACGGTCAACGTGGCGATCGCGTCGGGCATGAGTGAGTCTGACGGAGAAAGCCGAGCGCTGCTGATCATGCTGTTTGCGATCAGCTTTGCCGTGGTGGGCGGCTTTGCGTGGGGACGACTCGTAGACCGCATTGGCCCCAAGCGAACGCTCGACCGTGTGCTGTGGTTGTGGGTGGCGACATTTATTTTTGCAGCCAGCATTGGCCTGTTCACATTGCCCGTTGAAGCACTGTTTGTGGTGGCCTCAATGGCTGGTATCGCAGTGGGCGGCACGTGGTGGGCCGACCGGCCGCTCATGTTGCGCCTCACGCCCCCGGAGCGCATTGGTGAGTTCTACGGGCTGTACGGCATGGTGGGCCGGTTTTCGGCCATCGTGGGCCCACTGCTTTGGGCGCTGGTCACCCGGGTGTGCATTGACGGGTTTGGTCTGCCGCCGGCCAAGGCACAGGGTGTTGGCGTGCTGGTATTGCTCACGCTCGTGCTGATCTCGCAGTACATACTCAAGCCGGTGTCCGACAAGCCGGCCGTCGGGATGGCCTGAGCAACAGCGCTCAGGCCAACGCCGTGGGCTTCGGCTACTTCGGTTCGCGATTTTGATCCTTGGCAATAAACGGCACGCCATCGGTCATCCACTTGGGCGCCGCGCTGCCGCGCAGATGGTGATCAAAGAACTGGAAATAGCGCGTGGTCAGGTCTTTGCGATTGGCCAGTCCGCGCAGGCCGTGCCCTTCGCCCGGATAGGCGAGCATCACCGCGTCTTTGCCGTTGAATCGCAGCGCGTTGTAGAAGTTCATGCCTTCGGTAAACGACACTGTGGGATCGGCGGTCCCGTGCATGATCAGGAATGGCACGGCGACTTTGTTGGCGTGTGTGAGCGCCGACTCGCTACGATAACGCTCCGGGTTTTCCCACGGCGAGAAACCCCAGCGCCCCTGTCCCAGCATGTAGTAGTTGTTGCCGTTGGCACCGCTGCCACCCGACACCTGATAGCTCCAGCCCCAGCTTTGTGAAAAGTCGGAGAACAGATCGGTGACGCCTGCACCCATGCCAACGGCCGCAAAGAGTTGGGACTGTGTGCCAATAAAGGCCGCGCCTTCGCCACCGTAGCTGTGGCCATGTACACCAATGCGCGCCGGATCAACGTAGCCCATGCTGATGACTTTTCGCGTAGCGGCTTCGACTGCATCAAGCATGTCGCTGTGTGAACTACCGGTGTGAAAATGCACATCAGGCAGCATGGTGGCGTAGCCACGACTCACCGCCTCTACCGGCATGCCACCCATGCCGCTCAGAAACGACGGCGTGGGATACCGATGCATGGTCTGCGAGTTCTTTTCGTAGAAGGTGACGAGCATGGGCAGCTTATCACCGCTCTTGTAGTTGTCGGGCAGCGCCAGCACACCCTGCAGCTTCACTCCGCGACGCGTTTTGTAGTCAAACAACACACGCGTGCCCCAGCGATACTCACTGTGCTGCGGATTGGCGTCACTGATTTTCTCGGCATCACGCAGCGTGCTGCTGGCCAACCGCACATCGGGGAACTCGCTGAATGTCTGCCGTGTGAAGAGCACACGATCTGCATCCCGCGCACGCGTGGGCGTACTGAAGGCCGCGTCTTCATACAACAGCGGTGCCAGCTGCGCGTTGTCGAGCGTGTAAAAACCCGACTTCTTGGTCCACTCGCCGTACGCTGACAGTGTGATGGGCTTGGTGAGATCGATTTCACGCGAGACACGCGCCGCACGACGTTGTGATGAATCAATCGGTGCAAAGCTCACCTGCCGAAAGACAATCTCGTCGCGGGTGCCCACGCCGTTGGTGATGTTGCGTGCCTTGCCGGTACCGTTGAGCGACATCGCCCACAAATCGTAGCGCGTGCGCATGATCACCTGTTCGCCATCGGGCGTAAATCCTTCCACTCCATATGGCGGACGCGGGCCGGGGTAGTCGTACTCCCGGTTCACAAAGCTCGGTGCGCTTGAGCCACCAAGTGTTTGTGTGGTCTTGGTGGCCAGCTCTGTGGCATGCCAGCGCGCATCTCTGAAAAACAGGAAGTAGCGGCCATCGGGTGAGATGCCACCAACGTTCGCACCCAACAGCTGATTGGTGAGCAGCGGCGCACGTTCACCGGTGCGTGCATCCACGCGATAGAAATCGGCGGCTGAACTCTTGTAATCAGAGATGTACGGTTGTGGATTCCGGCCAACAGCCCACGTACCGGTTATTGGCAGCTCCAGATCACGCATGGACGAATCGGAGAGTGCAACGAAGCGCTGCGCGCGTACGTCAAACGCCTGACGGAATGTACGATTGCGCTCCTGATTGGCCTGCACAATTTGCTGCGACTGAATGCGCTCAT
>JBBSPO010000427.1:0-2754 GCA_038258695.1 Gemmatimonadales bacterium
CCTTGGCGAGATCGGCGGCGTGTGCGGCAATGCGATAGGTGATCACCCCCGCCTTGACGTCGTCGCGGTCGGGCAGTCCCAGGTGTTCCTTCGGCGTCACGTAACAGAGCATCGCCGTGCCGTACCATCCAATTTGCGCCGCGCCGATCGCGCTGGTGATGTGATCGTAGCCAGGCGCAATGTCGGTGGTGAGCGGTCCGAGCGTATAGAACGGCGCCTCGTGACACCACGCGAGCTGGTTGTCCATGTTCTCCTTGATCTTGTGCATGGGCACATGACCGGGACCTTCGCACATGGTCTGCACATCGTATTCCCACGCAATCTTCGTGAGTTCGCCCTGCGTCATGAGCTCGGCGAACTGCGCGTCGTCATTCGCGTCGGCAATGGAACCGGGACGCAATCCGTCGCCCAGCGAGAACGATACGTCGTACGCCGCCATGATCTCGCAGATCTCACGGAAGTGCGTGTACAAAAACGATTCCTTGTGATGCGCCAGGCACCACTTCGCAATGATCGACCCGCCGCGTGAGACAATACCGGTAAGACGATTGGCGGTGAGCGGCACATAGCGCAGCAACACACCGGCGTGCACGGTGAAATAGTCCACGCCCTGCTCGCACTGTTCGAGCAGCGTATCGCGATACACGTCCCACGTGAGGTCTTCGGGCACTCCGCCTACTTTCTCAAGCGCCTGATAGAGCGGCACCGTACCAATGGGCACCGGTGAGTTTCGCAGAATCCATTCGCGCGTTTGATGAATGTGCTTGCCGGTAGACAAATCCATCACCGTATCGGCACCCCACAACGTGGACCAGCGCAACTTCTCCACTTCGTCTTCAATTACCGAACGCACGGCGCTGTTGCCGATGTTGGCGTTGATCTTGACCTTGAATCCACGGCCGATGATTTGCGGTTCGATTTCCGGATGATTGATGTTGGCCGGAATAATCGCGCGACCGCGTGCCACTTCGCTGCGCACAAACTCAGCCGGCATGCCTTCACGCAGCGCCACAAACTCCATCTCCGGCGTGATCTCACCGCGGCGCGCGTACGCCATTTGTGTTACGCGCTGTCCGGCTTTGGCCACGCGCGCGCCACGGTACAAGCCCGCAGGCATTTCCGGTGCATCGCCGGCCACTGGCACCGGTCGCTTGATCACTTCTTGCGTATCACCGCGCGCAATAATCCAAGGCGTGCGCAGAGCGGGCAATCCCTCGCGCACATCATGCCCCAGCGGACCACTCGTATCGTACACACGCAGTGGCGGCTCGCCCCCAGACAGCACGATCTCACGGAACGGCACACGAATGCCATGCGGTCCGTCTACATAGGCTTTCTGCGACGCCGGAAACGCTTCACCATAATCGTTGGGCGAAACACTTGGCTGTGCGGTGTGTGCAGTGGTGTGCTCAGGCTTTGCAATCATGCGTGCGCTCCGTGTGTGGCATTGATGTGCCGGACGGGCAGCGCTGAAGCGGGACGATGTGCTTGCGACAAACGATGGTTTCACACTTCACCTGCCGCGCGATGTACCATCACCACCTACCGTCACACACACTGTCACTGCTGCCACGCTCCCTCCGCCGGTGTAAACCGGGTCAGGTTCCAAGAGACTCTCTCAACCTCGGCATGCGCCGAGGTACCCCTGGTGGCTTGTACTGCGTAACAATAACAGTGTCGCGGCATTCACGCGCCCTGCCTGATGTATTCCGTCTTCGCTTCCGCTCGGTTCACGCTCTGTGCCTTCCTGACTCGCGTCTGGAAGCTGGGTCGTTTCAGCGGCGCGGGTTCCACACCCACGATGCGCTAACGGTAGCTTGGATAAATCCGTTAGCCAGCTCGTGTTCCATCAAACCCAGGAGTCGTGCCGTGCTCAATACCCTGTCGCGCTTAACACTGCTCCTGTTGTGCAGCGCCACACTGCTCGCCCCGCCCCTGATCGCGCAACCCGCGTCTGCACACACCCAACTCGACCAGTTCATCGACGCGCAACGCGACACCATCTCAGCGCGACTCGTACGCCTGGCCAGCATCGTATCGCCGTCGGGACAGGAAGCCGAGCGGGCGCGTGAAGTTGCCGCGCAAATGCGGGCCGTTGGACTGCTCGACGTCACCATCGACTCCATGCCCAACGTAACCGGCGTCATCCGCGGCTCGCTGCCCGATGCTCGGCGACGCGCGATTGTCTTTGTCGCCACGCTCGACGATCTCGCGCCGGTTGCTGAACACCAGCGCAACGCCGCCCAGCCGCCGCGTGTGGAAGGCGATCGTGTGCTCGGGCCCGGCACCAACACGTCAAGTACAACGGCGGCCGTGATTGCTGCAGCACACGCACTCATTGAATCGGGATTCAAGCCGCAGCATGATCTCATTTTTACAGCCGTTGCGCAGGAAGAAACCGGCCTGCAAGGCATGAAGGCGCTGTACGCCCAGTGGCGAAATCGCGCTGATGCATTTGTTGACGTGCTCGGTGACGGACGCTCCATCACCTACGGCGCCATTGGCATTCACTGGTGGCGTGTGTGGGCCTTCGGACAGGGCGGACACACGCTCACCGGCGGCTTGCCCAACATCAATCAGGGCATCGCACGCGCGATCGATCGCATTCTCGCTATTCCGCAGCCACCACCGTCAGAGCGCACCGTGTTGAGCGTGGCCATGATCCGCTCCGGCGATGTAGTAAACCGCAAACCTGACAGTGCCTGGTTTTCTGTAGACATTCGGTCACTCGATGCGCAATCCATCGCAAACAAC
>JBBSPO010000428.1:0-2754 GCA_038258695.1 Gemmatimonadales bacterium
ATCGGAGAGATATCCAGGAAAGGCGTGTACGGGTCGAGCAGCATCTCGACGCGTTCACGCGGCAACAGCTAGCCGCGTGCAACATGGCTGGCGCACGACTTCTCAACACCGCCCTGCGCAATCTGCGCCAGCACGTGTCCCGTTGCCGGATCGTGCACATCAAAGTGCGCACCATCGTGCGGGTGCACGAAGTCACCATTAATAAAATGTCCGAAGCGCGCGCCATGCTGCGACAGCCACGCGCGCACGGCCGCGTCGCTCTCAGGAGCCGGACCGTAATCCATGGACTCAAGCAGCGCGCGCACTGATGTGGGATCAGAAGGAAGCGTTGACGTCATGTGTGGTGTCGGCCTGCTAAACCATTGGATGACGATGAGCCGCGGAATAGCGACCCGTCACGAAATGCTCAAGCTGGCGTTCAATGTCGGTGAGCAATCCGCTGGCACCAAAGCGGAACAGGTCGGGACGAAGCCAGCGATCACCGAGTTCTTCTTTCACCAGAATCAACCAGTCAAGTGACTGCTTGGCCGTACGAATACCGCCGGCCGGCTTGAAGCCCACCACATGCCCTGTGCGATCAAGGTAGTCGCGAATCTGCCGCACCATGACCAGTCCCACCGGCAAGGTCGCGTTGGAGGGCTCCTTGCCGGTGGACGTTTTGATCACATCCGATCCGGCCATCATCGCGACCTGGCTGGCGCGTGCGATGTTGGTGAGTGTGGCCAGCTCGCCTACACCGAGAATGGTTTTCATGTGTGCGTCACCACACGCGTTGCGAAAGGCACGGACTTCGTCGTACAGCGCCGTCCATTCACCACGCAGCACGTGGGAGCGTGTGATCACAATATCAATTTCGCTCGCCCCTGCCTCAACCGACGCCCGGATTTCTGCGATGCGCTGCGGCAAGGGCGACAACCCGGCGGGGAAACCGGTTGAGACAGCGGCCACCGGTATGCCGCTGCCCAGCAGCGCCTGTACAGCCGTGCCAACATGCGCGTGATACACGCACACCGCACCCACGGTAAGCCGGAGATCCGCAACCCCCAGCGCCTCCATGATATCGTCGCGTACCGGCCGACGGGCCTTGGCGCAGAGTCGGTGCACATTGCCTGCCGTGTCGTCACCGGAGAGCGTGGTGAGGTCCATACAGGTGACAGCGCGCAAGAGCCACGCCGCCTGCCACTCTTTCTTGACCGTGCGACGCCCGGGCAGCGTGGACGCCCGTCGCTCCACAGCGCTGCGATTGACGTGCGTTCCGGCAACAACGTCGAGATCGAGCGGGGTGCCTGGATTGCGGACCGGATGCTCGTCAAACGCCGGAAGTTGAGGGCGCGCACTGGCGGGCGTCGTATGCAACGCAACAGGACGGGATGATGTGGCCGAAAGCGGCCGGCTGGCGGACGACATACGCGAAAGCTATGCGGTGAGCGCCGGTTGCGCCCCCCTTCCGTTTAACCTCGCCGCGTTTGCTGCCGACACTTACCCAGGTACGCATGGCAACATTTGTGCAGTTCGATGGCATGCTCGTCGCACCTTCCTCCAGAACTCTCCCTTTCGCGCATGAAACAGCCGTTGAGCCTCCGCCGCCACCTTCCGTCCGTGACCCGCATCGTTGGTGCGACCATCCTGCTCGTGGCGAGCACCGCCTGCGAAAAGGTGGCCGCCCCACCCACGCCCAACGACCTGGTGGTGGTGCAGGGCAACTTCCAGACCGCCGCTGCGGGCACGCAGCTTCCGACCGCGGTGATCGTGCGTGTGCGCGGCGAGGACGGCGCGCCTGTGGAAGCGGTGCCAGTTGGTTTTTCGGTGCGTTCGGGCGGCGGACTGGTGGAGCCGGCCACGGGATTGAGCGATGCCAATGGCGAGGTGCGCACCCGCTGGACGCTGGGCGCGCAGCAGCAGCTGCATGAGCTGCTGGCCACGGTGCCGGGCGTCGAAGCCGTGGCAATTATTGCGACCGGCGTGGTGCCCACCGACCTGCTGATCGCCCAGGGAAACCACCAGAATGCCAAGGCCGGCAGCGCGCTTCCAGTGCAGATCGTGCTGCGCATTGTGGGCGCCAACAATACCCCGATTCCGGGTGTGGCCGTCGGCATGACGGTGACCGCAGGCGGCGGAAGCATCAACCCCGCATCGGCCACCACCAACGCAAACGGCGAAGTGACCGTACGCTGGACGCTGGGCAATCAGCCCGGGCCGCAGAATATCCAGGCTGCAGCGCTCAACCTCGCGCCCATCATTCTGAGCGCCAACGGAACCTGATCGCAGGGCCTGATCGCGGGACCTCGCGACCCTGCGCAAGCATTGGGGTAGGTATGGAAGATTTGACGTTGTTTTCTATCTGAAGCCAACGCACCATCCCCGTAACCCCCGACTGTGCGAACCGACCCTCATTTTGCCACACAACCGCTCGAGGCTGCAGCCCTGCGTGATCGCACGGTCATCATAACGGGCGCCAGCGACGGCATAGGACGCGCGCTGGCCGAACGCTGCGCACTGGCCCAGGCGCACGTCGTAATGGTGGGCCGAAACGAGGCGAAGACGCGCCATGCCGCCTCAGTAATCATGAATCGCACCGGATCGCGATCGGTCAGCGTGGAAACCGCCAACCTGCTTTTTCTCGACGAACAGCACGCCCTCGCCGAACGGCTGCGTGAAAAGCATCCGTCGGTGTACGCGCTGGTCAACAATGCGGGTGCACTGTTCCTCGACCGGCAGGAAACACGTGACGGTCTGGAGCGCACCTTCGCACTC
>JBBSPO010000429.1:0-2753 GCA_038258695.1 Gemmatimonadales bacterium
TAACGCCTGCGTTCACGTGGCGCATGTGCGGGAACTGCACATAATCGGGCACTTTGTGCACGCGATTCCACGGGATCGGCTCCTTGGCGTTCCAATACGTCTCGAGCTTTTTGATCTCTTCGCTGCCGTTGGCCTTGACGATGGTATGGCAACCCATACAGCTGGCCACAGTTGCATTGCCCGGATCCATGGCCTTTTGCGCCTGGGAGTGGCAATACAGACAGTTCATACCAAGCTTCGCAACGTGCGGCGCATGGATGAACTTGATCGGCTGGTCAACGAGCCGACCCTGCGAGGAAGAGGCGCCACTGTAAGCGGACAACAAAGTTGCCGCTGCAGCGAGCGCAAGAAAACCGGGGATTACTGTCCACTTCTTTTTCGTCGTCATCGACTCGACCGTGCAGGTGAGTTGGTGAAGCGTACGTGAGGGGCTCTCATCCCGAAGATGCGGGCGAATGCACGGACAGCGTCACTCGCACTCATCCGACTGGCAGAGGCCGGTAAGCACAATCGCTTAGTATCACTAGGGGGGTATTTGTACGCAAGTGCAAACGCTGCTTGAATGTCAGCCTTTTCACCACTTGCCGTCCATAGTGCCCGCAGTACAACCAGCCTTGGCAAAAGCGGCGAGTACGCGCATTCGTTTCCACCGTGTATTTACGGAGTTTTCTGACGTTCGGCGAACGTGAGTGACTGGCGCAACACTGACGGGAGCAGCTCACACAACGCCCGCGATTGTTGCACCAGTCGCAGCGGCCATTGAGAGCCCACCACCCACGCGCTCGCATCGACGGTACGCACGAGGTGCGCAAAGTGCTCCTCGGGTGGTCCCCACACCCAGCCAAAGTCAAAGCGCAGGTACTGACGCTCGTCGGGTGTGAGCCCCCACCAGATCTGCTCGATCAGCTCCCGACCTGCGCCGCTTACCACCAGCGTGCAACGCGTACCCGCACGAGCGACGGCGCGGATGCTGGCGGCCGACAAATCCTCAGCACTGTCCAGTCGGTGGCGTTGACGCAGGTCTTCAAACCGCACCGTCAGGTGCAGCGGCACACCAGCCTCGCCGCAGGCCGCGGCCAGCTGCAAGAGCGATGGTTCGCCGGGCCCGTAGCCCCACTGCGAAGGATAGGCTCTGATACAGCCAACACCCATTTTCAACTCGTGCGACAAAACCCGCTGCCAAGCCGGCCAATCCGGTCGGACCGCCGGCGCCGCCTGCAGCACTCCGGCAAACGGTGCCAAGGCATGTCGCAAGCGAGCATTGCCGGCACTCGGATCGCGGTGCCACACGCCCGGCAACCAGCCCACCCAGGCCCGTTGAATGCGCTCGCGCTCAAGCACACGCACCAGAACCTCAGGATCGGGATGTGGCACATCACGAAAGGGATATGGCCCGATCCACGCACTCACATCAACGTCAGCAAACCATGGCGCGGACGGCGTCATGCGGCGAGCACCGTGTCGCCATGCGTGAACGTGGCGAGGGGAAACAGCCGGACCGCGTTGCGCCAACGGATGTCCGACAGCTGCTCATCGCTCAACCCGATAGCCTCGAGCGCCCACGCCTTGGTGAGCCCCGTACACAGCGTGAGATCGGCCGCCCAGCACACGCGGCTCGCTCCAAACGCTTCAATGGTGGCGTCCATCATGCCGCGATCAATCCCGCTGCCTGAGAGATCAACCCACACGTTTGATGCATCGCGCGCGGCGTGCAACGTGTGCGCATAGTCACCACCGCCACCAATGTGTGCCAATAAAAACCGAGTGTCAGGGTGTCGCTTCGCCAGCCGCACCAACTCCGTGCCATCACTGGCATCCTGACCAGGCCACTCCCGCCGGCGATCCTGCCAGACGTGATGCAGGATGGGCAGCGCATGTGCCGCGGCGAGATGTGCGATCTCGTCGAGCAACGCATCGTCGGCCTTGCGACTGGCCGCGAGCTTCACACCCACGGCGCCATCAGCAACCCCGCGATGAATTTCCTGCAACGCGTGTTCACCATGATTGGGATTCACCACGACGTACGAAAACACTCTGGGATGTGCGCGGCCGAGCGCCTGTTGATCACGTTGGGCAAAGCTGCGCATCCAGCTATTCGCGTAGGTCGCGTCGTCGGGTGACGGGAAATACGTGGGTGATTGATGGCCCCATGAGCCAAGAATTGACGCGACGTGCGCACAAACGCCAATGCGCTCGCCCGCCTCCAGTCGCGACTGGTTGTATGCGTGCCAGTCGGACCGCCCGCTGTTGTCGGCGTGAAAGTGCGCGTGCACGTCGACAAGCGGACCGGCGAGACCGGCGAGAGCGGCGTCGTGGTCGGGATGCCCGATTGGCGATCGATGGCCAGCAGTCATAGTGCCTCGGCAGCGCGAGACACCGCGCGGTGGATCGTTTCGAGCGACGGCGCGTCGTGCGCCAGAGACGAAAACTGGTACGCGCCGCGTTTGAGCAACACCCCGTGCCCAACCGCGCCCGCAACCAGGCGATCCAGCTGCTCCGGCTGGCCTCCGGTGATGCGCCACATGGCCGGCGGACCGTCGGGACGCAATGCAGTGTGTACCAGCGCTTCGGCGACCACCTGTTGCATGAGGTTGCCCGTATGGGCCAGCGCCGCACACACATCAAACTGCTGATGTCGGTCAATCACCGCTTGCACCGCCGCGAGCCCCGTGGTTTCGGAGGCGAGCGTAGACGAAATCCAGGCGGTGCGTGCGAAGTCCATGACATCACGTTTCCCAACAACCGCCGCTACA
>JBBSPO010000430.1:0-2750 GCA_038258695.1 Gemmatimonadales bacterium
CGGCGCGCGACGTATTGCGTGACACCTCTCGTGGCCCGGTTGCCGTGCACCATATCAGCTGCGTTTAGCGGATGTGTTCAGCGCCGCGCCCAACGCTTGGTCGAACCGGTCGAGCGTCTCATCGATTTCGGCATCACCATGCGCCGACGACATGAACCCTGCTTCAAACGCGGACGGTGCCAGATACACACCACGTGCCCGTGACGCGTGGAAAAAGCGCTTGAACAGCGCCGTATCGGCCGTCTTGGCTTCGTCAAAGTTGGTGACAGTTTCTTCGCGAAAGAAAAAGCCCCACATGGATCCACTGTGCGACGCGGAAAACGGAACGCCGTGACGCGACGCCATGTCGCGCATGCCCTGCACCAGCCGCGCCGTCTGCGCGGTGATGCCATCGTGCACCTCGCGCGTGAGTGCGCCCAGCGTGGCCAGACCACCGGCCATGGCCAACGGGTTGCCGGACAGCGTGCCTGCCTGATAGACGGGCCCGGTGGGAGCCACATGCTCCATCAGCTCGCGGCGTCCACCGTAGGCAGCCACCGGCAAGCCTCCGCCAATGACCTTGCCCAACGCGGTCAGATCAGGCGTGACACCAAAGCGTTCACGCGCTCCGCCAAAGGCAATGCGGAATCCTGTCATGACTTCATCAAAGACGAGCAGGGCACCGGTCTCGTCGGCAATGCGGCGCAGACCTTCCATGAAGCCCGGCAGCGGCTCGATGTAACCCGAGTTGCCAACGATGGGTTCAATAAGAATGGCCGCCAGTGGTACCTGTCGCGCAATGCGCTCCACCGCTTCGAGATCATTGTAGGCGCAGGTGAGCGTGAGTTCAGCCAGCACGTCCGGCACGCCGGGTGAGTTGGGTAAACCCAGCGTCGCCACGCCTGAACCGGCCTTCACCAGAAAGCTGTCGGCGTGTCCGTGATAGCAGCCATCGAATTTGAGCAAGTGATCGCGCCCTGTGACAGCCCGCGCCAGCCGCGCAACACTCATGGCCGCCTCGGTGCCGCTGCTCACAAAGCGCATCATCTCCAGATGCGGCATGCGTTCGGTGATGCGTTCAGCGAGATCCACTTCAAGCCCGGTGGGAATGCCAAAGCTGGTGCCGTTTTGCATGACCCGCTGCAGCGCTTCAAGCACCACATCAGGTGCGTGCCCCAGCACGAGCGGGCCCCACGACAGCACGTAGTCGAGATATTCATTGCCGTCGACATCCCAGATGCGCGCGCCTTTTCCGCGCGCCACTACAAACGGTTCGCCGCCCACACCGCCAAACGCACGCACCGGCGAGTTCACGCCACCCGGAAACCGGGTACGCGCGCGCTCCATGATCTCAGCAGAGCGCTTGGTAATGAGTTGGATCTCGTCGGTAAATGCGGGTGATGTCATCGTCCAAAACTCCCCACTGAAGAGGGCAAAAAAGTGACGGGCAGGACGCGCCCTTTGCGCACGTCAACACTGGCCCGCGTCGCGCGATCGGCCACGCCAATGAATGTGGCACTGAAGTCGTAGTCATCAACGATATCATCAATGCGCACGTGCAAAAAACTTCCTGAAGAAATCGTGCTGGCAATGGCTGGGTCGATTTCGAGATGCACCACACCGTCCACATCATCGGCCTGCCATGGCGCGCGCGCTTCGATGTACCCATCGGGTTCGGCGCGCTGCACCAGCACGTCTGTTTCACGTCCAAGGAATCGTTCGTACTGCTGCGCGGTAATGCCACGCTGCAACTCATACAAACGTTCCTGTCGTTCACGCTTCACCGATTCCGGAACGGAGTCGTGCATCTCTGCACCACGCGTGCCTTCCTGCGGCGAATACGTGAATACGCCAACGCGGTCAAAGCGCACCTCCTCGAGCAAATCAAACAGCGCGTCAAACTCTTCGTCGGTTTCACCCGGAAATCCAACGATCACCGTGGTACGAATGGCCAGATCAGGCACCGCTTCGCGATACAGCCGCACCTTCTCACGGATCGTGTGGGCGCGCTCCGGCCGACGCATGCGCGCCAGCACCGCATCGTGGCCGTGCTGCATGGGCATGTCGAGATAACGCACGATGCGCGGGTTGTCGGCAATGACCTTGAGCAAGCGTGGCGTGATGCCGGCGCCGTACAAATACAACAGGCGGAACCAGGGCAATGTTGTTTCACGCAACAGCGCTTCGAGCAACTCGGGCAGCGCCGTACCATCGCGTCGGTCGCGGCCGTAGTGCGCCAAATCCTGCGCCACCAGACTCACTTCGCGCGCGCCCTGCATTTCGAGCAGCTGCGCTTCTTTCACAACATCATCGAGCGCAAACGAACGATGCTTGCCGCGCATGAGCGGAATGGCGCAGAACGCACAGCCATGATCGCAGCCTTCGCTCACCTTGAGATAACGCACCGCCGGCTGATCACCAGTGAACAACCGCACACCGGGATGCTCAACCAGCGAGCCGCCAATGAGACCGCGTGCCACCAGCTCGGGCACCAGCTTGTCTGATTCAGACGTGCCCAGAAACACATCCACCTCGGGCAACGCCTCCACCAGCTCGGCCTTATGCCGTTCAATCATGCAGCCCACGGCGAAGACGGCTTGCACGGTACCGTCGTCCTTGAGGCGTGCGGCCTCAAGGATGGTATCGAGCGATTCCTTTTTGGCGGCGTCAATGAAACCGCAGGTATTCACGATGATGACGTCGGCCTCTGACGCATCGTCCACCGACTCGCCGCCATGCGCCACGAGGTCGGCGCGATAGCGTTCGGAGTC
>JBBSPO010000431.1:0-2737 GCA_038258695.1 Gemmatimonadales bacterium
CCCACGGCCGCCTGGATCAATCCACCCCGACCACCCGTCGCGAGCGACGACGCTCAGTAAACTTTCCCACACGGTGTCTCAAAATCATTGACAGGTTCCGCTCAGAGTGCGTATTTGCGTGGACGGCGTCAAACCAGGCGCCGTGCGACCGACAGTGGGAAGAGTGCTTGGGCCTTGACTACACTGAAGAGCAGTGTCTGCACGCATTCGATCAGTGCGCCTATGGCTTGTGCCTCACAATGCATCCCTTTTGCACTCACGAGTGCGAATATTTTACACAGCCAAGTGAACAGTAGTCCAACGGTAACGCCGTTTCTACGCTGTAGCAATCAGCGCTCTCCTTGATCGAGAGATGGAACTCAATGCGAAAACTCAGTTTGATGTTATCGGTAATCATCGCTTGCGGCTGCGACCGGGTAGATAGCGAGTCGGTTGTACCCACCGACACAGTGCGCATCGCTGATTGGGCAAGTCGCATCGATACCTTGGCCGGCGAATACACCCGCGTCGTACGTCCCGCCGAGTTTTGGGACAGCGTATTGATCGTGCCGGATCTTGCTGAGCGGCAGCTGTGGAAGGTAAATATTGCGACCGGAGAACGTGAGCTCTTCGGCTCTCGAGGTGGTGGGCCTGGTGAATACGAGCGGCCATCCTGGGCGTTCAAGGTGCACACCGATTCGGTAGCGATCGTGGGGGCTGTTGCCGGGGCATCGTTTCCGGTGATCTCCGTTGCTACCGGCATAGGGCGTACCACACGCGTGTCTCTCTCCAGTGACTCGGCGTTTCAAACGGTGCGCATCACGGAGCGGCCAATCATCCGATCCGCGGATACGCTTGGCTACCTCTACGCCAACAGCAAAAGCTACAGCACAGGCGAAGGCAAAAGGCAGTGGCCGGATGGTTTTGCTAATGACGCGGTGCCAACCAGTGCTCGGCTGCGACTATCGGTGCGAACGGGTGTGATGGATACGGCGGGCTACGTGCCCGTAAATCTGAAGGCCCGTCGCCGATCGCAGCTTGGCCGGTCCGGATCGGTCACGAGAACAAGCGCCGGACCGTATTCGCCGCACAACGGCTGGACCACGCTCCCCGATGGACGAACGGTGATGGCCGCTGGTGGCGCGTACCTGCTCGAGGTGATGGGCGAAAGTGGCGCGTTGCAGGGTGCGTGGACGCTCGACTACCCGCCAGTCGCCGCCTCACAGATGGGGTATGACACGTGGGTGGACAGTATGCGAAAGCAATCGTCCGCGCTTATGGCTACTACGCTCACGCGGGTGGGCGCCACACAAATGCCGCCGCAGCGTGAGATCATATTTCCGCCCAAGCCTGCACAACTGCCGCCGCTCAACTTTGGCGGGAACTCAATGATATTCGGCGCAGGCGACGTGGTGTGGCTCCCGGTGCACGTGGAAGATCCGCCGGGTCGCGAGATCTGGGATCTGGTACACATCGTGGAACGTCGCCGCCTCTGCCGCGTGGCACTCGAAGACCGGCAGCGCTTGCTGCTCGTTACCCAGAACGGCGCCTACGTGGCAGCGCTCGACGAGTTGGATCTCGAGCACCTGGTACGGTTTCAGCCGCCTGTCCGTGGGTGCCAGTAGCGGCGGAGTTCAGGTGCTGAGTGGCGACACGTGTGATAGCAACACTTCGCTGAGCCTGCACACGCTTCTACTCAAGACCGACGCGCAGCAAGTGCAGTGAAACGTTGCCGTTGCTCGTTTCATTTACTGCACAGAGCACGCCCGGCGCCGCAAACGCGAACACTGTGCCATCGAGGATGCGCGTAGCGAGCAGCCTGTCGCTCTCCGCATCGAACACCTCAACCACCGATTCAAAGAAGCGACTGATTTCAAACGTCGATGGGACTTTGTTCAGGGCAAGTGGACCTTCGTTCGGTGTAGAAAACGTCAAGTCAGGCTTCCAATCGCGATGCGCTCGTCGCACGAGCACCCACAGCCGCCCTTCACTGTCGACCGTGATTGAAATGATGCGCGGGCTTGGACGCTCCTCCCATGGCATGCGGGTGCTTCGCTCTGCTTCCGTGAACCACGCCACGTTTCGCGTGATGCGGCGCCCACGTGCTCCCGTCCATCCCAGCTCGTCAACAGCATACCGCTCGCTGGAAGCGGACCACAGACGAGTGGAGTCAACCAGGAATACCGCGCCCATGTGCATCTGCTCGGGAGCGAGGGCTGTAGCTGAGCCGAACTGTGCACGCACACGACCGTCCCAGCCGAGCAGTTCTGGTGGCAGATACTGGTTATTGCGCTGCAATCCGGGCACTACGATGCCGACTTTGGTGATGGACGCTTCGACTGGTCGTTCCAGCGATACCGTACGAACGAACGACAAGTCGGGCGGCGGCGTAAAGACATGCAGCTTGACGTACTGATCCAACACCCAGAGCGTATCGCCCGGACCGAAACCTGACGAAAGCACGTTTCGCACTTCACCCGGCCCGCCACCGGGCCGTGTGACACGCTTGAGAAATCCGCCAGACGGGTTATACACAGCCACGCCGCCGCTCGGCGGCTCCAGCAACTCAACCGCAATAAAGCCTCGTGCAGAGAGCGCCGGCGGCGTTCCCAACAGATCGATTGAGTCACCAACGCCCCGCACCACGGCTACCGAGTCAAGCGTGATCACTCGTTGTGTGCGCGCGCGTGGTTGATCGGCGCAGGATGTGGTGAGTGCTGCGAGTGCCAGCAGGACCAAGCGCCGCGCGCGGAACCGA
>JBBSPO010000432.1:0-2736 GCA_038258695.1 Gemmatimonadales bacterium
CGCAGCCGCCGGCGACAGCGCCAACTGACGCTGGCGCGCCCGCGCCGTCGGAGGCAAATGCTCCCGCGCCGTCTCAGGCTAAACCCGCGCCGTCGATCACAGCCTCTGCATCGCTGCTGGGAGCCGGCTGCGCCACCTGTCGCGGTGAGTGCTGCACCGCTGGTGGAACGCACGCGTTCCTGCGCCTTGACAGCATTGTGCGCGTCCGGGCGCAGCTGCATGAGGATGGCGAGCCCGTGTCGACCGACGCGCTGTTGCACGCATACGCTGAATATCTGCCCGAACGGCACTATCGCGGTTCGTGCGTATACCACACACAGCAGGGGTGTGCGCTGCCACGCGGGCTGCGGTCCGAACCGTGCAATCGCTACGTGTGCGGCGGCCTCACGCAGCTCACGCGCGCGCTCGACGCCAGCGGAGGGCAGGAGGCCTATGTGGCCGCGGCTGACTCCGTCCACCTTCGGCGGATCGCGCTCATCACACCTTCAAGCACACGTACGCTCTCGCTCAGGAACACCGGGGCCAGTACTGGAACAAGCTCCGGGGCTGACCTGGGCTGATCCGAGGCAGCAGGCTCTACCGCCGCGGGAGAATTGCGGGCGACCGAAGTCGGGAGTACGATCGAAGTATGGATTTGTACCGCAGTTTGTTCTGTTGGCTCTTCAGCCTCCCTCCCACCCCTCCAAAAATGCGCGACTTGCAACAGCAACGCGACGGACGTGCGTCACCCTCCCGCCGCTTGATGCGGAGAGTGGTGGTTTTCGCCTCCACCGCACCACTGGCCCTCTTCTTTGCCACGCCCTCGCTGCAGGCGCAGGTCAAGCCCGGACCAGATCGACTCACGATTGCCGACTATCTCGACTGGGAAGACGTCCGGGATCCCCAGCTGTCTCCCGACGGCAAGCAGATTGTCTTCACCAAAGCGTGGATTGACAAGATCAACGACAAGCGTGAATCCGCACTGTGGATCATGGATGCGGACGGTAGCCGTCAGCGGTTTCTGGTAGACGGCTCCAACGCCACCTGGTCGCCCGACGGATCACGCATTGCCTACACGGCGAGCGGTGAACCGACGGGCACACAAATCTGGGTGCGCTGGATGGATGCATCCGGTGCGTCGTCACAGATTACCCGCCTCACCGAAAGCCCAGGCGGCATGGAATGGTCGCCCGACAGCAAGTCGCTGAGCTTCTCAATGCTCGTGCCCAAGGCGGAGCCGTGGCCGCTCGATATCCCGAAGGCCCCCAAGGGCGCCAAGTGGACCGAAGCACCACGCGTGGTCACGTCGGTGAGCTATCGCCGAGACCGGCAGGGCTTCACGCCCGGCGGAAACACACACCTGTTTGTCGTGTCGGCCAACGGTGGTGCGCCTCGCCAGGTGACCTCCGGCGAGTGGGATCATTCAGGCGGACGCTGGATGCCCGACGGTTCGGCGCTGATCTTCAGTGCCAATCGCGTTCCCGATTCGGAGTACAGCTGGCGTCAGTCTGACATCTACAGCGCGAACGTGGTCACCGGTGCGATCGCACAGCTCACGCGGCGCAACGGACCCGATGGCAGCCCCGTGCCGTCTCCTGATGGACGCTACATCGCCTACAGCGGCTACGATTCCACCGATGCCACCTGGCAGGATGCCGCGCTGTACGTGATGAATGCAGATGGCACCAACCCGCGTGTACTCACGGCCGAACTCGATCGTTCGCCGTCGGCTATGCGGTGGGACGCCGAAAGCCGAGGAGTTTATTTCGTGGCGCAGAACGAAGGCTCAAGCCAGCTGCACTACGTCACACGCACCGGCGAACACCGGCAGGTCACGCAGGGCACGCACATGCTGTCGGTGACCGACATGAACGCCGGTATGATGGTCGGTACGCGCACTACATCTGATCAGCCCAGCAACATTGTGCGTTTTGATCCGCGTTCGGCGCAGAACATCACCACGCTCACCAGTGTAAACGAGCAGCTGCTGGCCAGCAAGAAGTTGGCCACCACCGAGGAAATCTGGTACACCTCGGATGATGGCACGCGCATTCAGGGCTGGATTGTGAAGCCGGCTGATTTTGACCCGTCCAAGAAGTATCCGCTCATGCTCGAGATTCATGGCGGTCCACATTCCATGTACAACGTGGGCTTCAGCTTTGCGCGCCAGGATCATGCGTCGCACGGTTATGTCATGCTGTACACCAACCCGCGCGGCTCCACCGGTTATGGCTCCGCGTTTGGTAACGCCATCAAGAACGCCTACCCGGGCAAGGACTACAACGATCTCATGGTGGGCGTTGATTCGGTCATCGCCCGCGGCTTTGTGGATCAGTCGCGCATGTATGTGTTTGGCTGCTCCGGCGGCGGTGTGCTCACCAGCTGGATTGTGGGCAAGACCGATCGCTTTGCGGCCGCCAGTGCCAACTGCCCGGTCACCAACTGGCTGAGCTTTGTTGGCACCACAGACGGCTCCAGCTGGTACCGCAACTTTGAGAAGTTGCCCTGGGACGATCCATCAGAGCATTTGCGTCGTTCACCGCTCATGTATGTGGGCAATGTGAAGACGCCCACGATGCTCATGACCGGCGTGAACGACTTGCGTACACCCATGCCGCAGACGGAAGAGTTTTACGAAGCGCTCAAGATCATGAAAGTACCAACGGCCATGGTCCGCTTCAACAACGAGTGGCACGGCACGAGTTCAACGCCATCAAACTTCCTGCGCTCGCAGGCGTTCCTGCGCAGCTGGTTTGA
>JBBSPO010000433.1:0-2730 GCA_038258695.1 Gemmatimonadales bacterium
CACGCTTGCGGAAGGCGACGCGGTTTAAACGCGCCAATGCCGGCGGCAATGATGATGGAGCGGGTGAGGAAGCGATCGGTCTCGGTGACGAGCACGTAATGATCGTCTTCCTGTTCGAGCGAGACCACACGCTGATTGAGGTGCGCCGGCAAGCCTGATTCGCGATGGAACTGCAGCGCCTGCTCCGTGAGGTTTTTGACCAGATCCTTGGCCAGCACCTTGGGATAACCGGCCACATCGAAGATGTATTTTTCCGGGTACAGCGCCGTGAGCTGACCGCCGAGTTCCGGCAACGCGTCAATGATTTGCGCCGTCGCGCCGCGCATGCCGGCGTAGAAAAGTGCGAACAGACCGGTGGGGCCGCCTCCAAGAATGGTGATGTCTCGAATCATCTTGAAAAATAGTCGCGTGACAGGCTTATGGACGAGCCCGAACTCGCGCTCCTGTGTAAGTTTTGCCTCATGAAGATTTATACAAAAACCGGTGATACAGGTGCCACGGGCCTTTTTGGCGGCGGACGGGTCGAAAAGGACCATCCGCGAGTCGAAGCCTACGGCGACGTCGATGAACTCAACGCGGCGCTGGGGCTCGCCAGGTCAATCGAGCTCATGCCACGCATTGATGAAGTGCTGGTGCCCATCCAGCGCGATCTGTTTGCGATTGGCGCGCTGCTGGCTACGCCCGATCACACCAAAATGCGCGAGCAGCTGCAGAAGGCCCGCGTTGACGACGAGCGCATTCAGGAACTGGAGCGCGCCATCGACTCGGCCGAATCGGAGCTGGAGCCGCTCACGAGCTTCATCATTCCTGGAGGCACGCCCAAGGCGGCCGCGCTGCACGTGGCGCGCACCGTCTGTCGCCGAGCCGAACGGCGCGTGGTGCGATTGGCGCACGACATTGAGTTGCCGGCGCTGACGGTGATTTACCTGAACCGGTTGAGCGACTTGCTGTTTACGCTGGCGCGTCTGGCCAACAAGCGCGCGGGCGCCGGCGAAGTGACGTGGTAAGCGACACAGCGCCCGCGCCGCTGGATCTCGGGCTGCCATACCCGGTGGTCGTGGCCAGAGGCGCGTTGCATTCGTTGTTCGCGCTCGTTGCTCAGCATGCGCCCAACCATCGCTACGCATTCATTGTGGACGAGCAGGTGCATCGGTTGCACGCACCGACGGCTGTTCACGGGTTTCCGACCGAGCGCACGCTCACACTGATCGTGCCCAGCGGTGAGGCGCACAAAACCCGCGCGGAGTGGCAGCGGCTGAGTGACGCGCTGCTGGCGTGGGGTGCGGGCCGCGATACCACGATCATTGCCATAGGCGGCGGTGTCACGGGCGACCTGGCGGGCTTTGTTGCCGCCACGCTGCATCGCGGTGTGCCGGTGGTGCAGGTGCCCACCACGCTGTTGGCCATGGTGGATAGTTCAGTGGGTGGCAAGACGGGAGTGGACACAGACGCGGGCAAAAACCTGATCGGTGCCTTTCATGATCCGTCTCTGGTGGTGGCCGACGTTGATGTGCTGCGTACGCTGCCGCCGGAGGTGCGGGCCGACGGATTGGCCGAGATGATCAAGCACGGGCTGATTGCCGACGCCGATGTGTTTACCGAGTTGTGCGGGCTGCTGCCGGATTTACGCGGCGCCCGCGGCGCTGTAGTGGAGAGCCTGCCGGATCTTGTGGCGCGCAGTGTGGCCATCAAGGCGCACGTGGTGCGTCAGGACGCGCGTGAGGCGGGGCTTCGGCAGATCCTCAATGCGGGGCACACGATTGCGCATGCGATTGAGCATGTACTGCACTTTTCGCTTTCGCACGGCAGTGCGGTGGCGATCGGGCTGGTGGCTGAAGCGCGGCTGGCTGAACGGCTGGGTGTAGCGGAGGCGGGTTTGGCGGACACGGTGGCTGACGCGGTGCGGCGGGCGGGGTTGCCGGCGGGGCTGCCGGCGGGCACGACGGACGAGGCGCTGGTGGCGGCTACGAAAACCGACAAGAAGGCCCGGGGTGGGGTGGTCAGGTATGCGCTGATGGAGCGGGTTGGGCGGATGAGCCGAGGGGATGGGGGGTGGAGTACGGGTGTGAGTGATGCGGATGTGTTGGGGGTTTTGGCGGGGATGCGGGGGGGGGTGACGGGGGGGTGACGGGGCGGGGGGGTGAGTGGGGGTGCAGACTGGTTTTGGTTGGTTTTGGCGACACCATTAAGCCATAAAGAAACCATGATGACGGCATTTGGGAATATAAGGCCATATGGCCTTAGGGCCTCAGGCCTTTTGACAAAGATGATCACGGGTCAAGTAATAAGGCATTCGCAAAGATTTGGGTTGACCGATTCACTTTTGCGACGTACTGTGAAAATCCTTCCAGTACCGGAGCCGGCGGCACACTGCCGGTCCCACCTACCCGGTCACCCACGGCGAGAGGGCGTGTATGCAAGCAGCGGCCGCCAGCAGGACCTCCGAACCTCGGTCCAAAGGTTTTTTCCGCTCGGCTCCTTCCTCTGCGTTCGACCAATACCTGCACGACATCCAGAAGCTGCCTCTGATCAAGGATGTTCAGGAAGAGCGGCGCCTGGCGCGTCTGGCTCAGCAGGGGGACGAAGCAGCGGCAGAGCGATTGGTCACGGCGAATCTCCGATTTGTCATCTCCTACGTGAAGAAGTACCAGGGCCACGGACTCGACCTCAGCGAACTCGTCGCCATTGGCAACGAAGGGCTGCTCAAGGCGGTCCGTAAGTTCGATCCCG
>JBBSPO010000434.1:0-2726 GCA_038258695.1 Gemmatimonadales bacterium
AACGACCTGCGCCTGCTCTCGTCGGGACCACGCGCGGGCTTCAACGAAATCAACCTGCCGGCCGTGCAGCCGGGGTCGTCCATCATGCCGGGCAAAGTGAATCCGGTGATTCCCGAAGTGGTGAATCAGGTGTGCTTTGACGTCATCGGCGCCGATGTCACGGTGACGATGGCCGCCGAGGCCGGACAGCTGCAACTCAACGCCTTTGAACCGATTATTGCGTATCGGCTCATGCGTTCACTGCTGTCGCTGCGCAACGCCTGCACCACGCTGCGTGAACGGTGCGTGGTTGGCATCACAGCCAATCCGGATCGCATGCGGTACTTCGTGGAGCACTCCGTTGGCATTGTGACCGCGCTGGTACCGGTGTTGGGCTACGAAATCGCCACCGAGATTGCCAGAACAGCCTATCAAAATGACCGGGGCGTTTTTGAGATCGTGCTTGAGCGTGAGTTGCTCACGCGCGAACAGCTCGAAGACATTCTCAACCCCACGTCCATGACCATTCACCGCACTTCCAGTTGATCATGTCCTGTTTGCGTGCCGCCAGATCAGTGTTTGCCAGTCCCACCGGATTCCGCTTGCCCGGTATGGTGCTGGCCACCTTCCTGCTGAGCGCGTGCAGCGGTGGTGACGGCACAGGAGGCGGGGGGGGGGACGGAGGTACCAGTTCCGGCGTCCATCACGCTCTCCGCACCCACTGCAACCATTAGTGCGATCAACGGTTCGGCCTCCGTGTCGGCCGTGGTACATGATGCGAGCGGCGCGGCGCTCAGCGGTGCGGCCGTGGTGTGGAGCAGTGACAGCCCGGCTGTCGCCACGGTCAGCAACAGCGGCACGAGTGCTACTATCACCGGGCTTTCACGCGGTGTGGCGGTGGTCAGTGCGCGCACCGGTGGAGTGAGCAACAGTGTGACAGTCTTCGTGCGCGCAGCGTATGCGGCAATCATCAGTCCTGCCAGTGCCACCGTGCGCGTGGGCCAGACCACACCGCTGGCCGTAATCGTAAGCGCCGACGAAGGCGCTTCAACGTCGGTGACCTGGCAGAGCAGCACGCCCGGCATTGCGTCGGTCAATGCGCAAGGGATGGTCACTGGTGTGACCACAGGAATCGCCACAATTACCGCGCGCAGTACAAGCGACGCGAATGTGCTGGCAACCGCCACGATCACCGTGGCACCGCCACGCGGTGTTGTGGTTGCACCGGCGCAAATGAGTGTGGGTAAAGGTGAGTCACGACCTCTGACCGCGCAGCTTTCACTCGATGCCGGCGAGCCCACCAACATCATCTGGCGCACCAATCATCCGTTCCTTGCGTCAGTTGACGCCAGCGGTGTGGTGCGTGGTATCGAAGACGGCACCGCGGTCATTGTCGCGATGGCCGCAGCCGATACAACCTTGCGCTTCGAAGCGCGTGTCAACGTGCTGCCAGTCGTGCGAAGCATCACCGTTGCTCCGGGAAGCGCGCAGCTGAACATCGGGCAAGTGCAAGCGTTCAGTGCCACAGTGATCGTTGACCAGGGGGCGTCTAACGCCATTACCTGGTCGTCAAGCAATCCGGCGGTGGTCAGCGTGACCGCACAGGGTGTGGCCACAGCGCTGAGTATCGGCATTGCCGACGTGCGCGTTCGCTCCACCGGTGACTCGACGCGCCAATCGGTGGCGCGTGTTGTGGTTGCTCCGCGTCCGGTGGCGCTGCAGTTGAGCCGAACGGAGCTCGGTTTGACTGTTGGTGGTACGGCAAGTCTGTCAGCCACCGTCAGCGGCGATCCGGACATCTCGACGCAGGTTAGCTGGACGTCGCGCAACTCCGCGATCGCGGCCATCAACAATCAAGGTGTTGTGACCGCAGTGGGTCGTGGCAGCACGTATCTGGTGGCCACGCCACAGGCCGATGAATCGAGACAGGACTCAGTACGCGTCTCGGTATTGCCACAGCTCGCCGTGAGCTGGTCGTCATCGCGGCTGGGCGGTCCACTGATTGAAGATGTGGTGTCGATCTGGGCGTCTACCGCCTCGCTGGCCTACGCGGTGAACTCGGTGGGCAACGTATTCCGCTGGAACGGTACGGACTGGAGCCTTGCGGTACGCGGGGCAGAGTTTGGTACCCGGTTCACGGCGCTGCACGCCGCGTCAATGAATGCGATCATCGCTGTGGGTACGAACGGTGTGATCGTGCGTTTTAACGGCAGTTCATGGACAGCCCAGCCGTCGGGCACCACGCGCGCGCTCAACGATGTATGGATGTCGAGCGACTCTGAAGCCTGGGCCGTGGGCGAGCATGGTACGGCACTGCGGTACGCAAACGACATTTGGACCGCACAGGCCACCAATAGCACCGTGCAGCTGCGCGGTGTCTGGGGCAACGCCACAGTGGCTTTTGCCGTCGGCGACGCCGGCTCCGCGTTCCGCTGGGACGGCACGACATGGAAAGCGGCGGTGAGCAATACCGGCGAGGCGCTGAATGATGTGATCGGAACCGGTGCCACAGGCACGGTGGTGCTGGCCGTGGGTGATTTTGGCACGGTCTTGCGATGGACCGGGCTGGAGTTTGAAGCCGAGGAAAGTGGCACGACCGCCTCGCTGCTCGCGCTGGCCACCAGTCCGTCCGGCACAATCGTGGCGACGGGTGAAGAAGTGGTCATGCGGCGCTTGAATGATGTGTGGTCGGATCAGTCGCCGCCCTATCGTACCCGTTTTCGCTCCGCTGCGGTGGACGCCGAGGG
>JBBSPO010000435.1:0-2723 GCA_038258695.1 Gemmatimonadales bacterium
AGGCAGCTCGGCGGGTGGACCCTATACCGCCACATTGCCCGACGATGATCCCTGGTTCGCCGAAGGCAGTCGGGTGTTCAAGCGCAGCACCGGATGGCAGCGTGGACCCAGCACCGGGGCCGGCGAAGGCGATGTCTTGTCGTGGATGTACTACCACATGGGCCGTCTCGCGTTTGGCTCGCGTACCTGGTGGACGCCAGACATGCCCGCCGATACATCGCGCCGCGGCGGCACTGGTGCCGGTGCAGCGGGTGGTTCAGATCCGCTGGCCAGCGAGCGTCAGTCACTGCGCTGGCTCGAAGCCAACAGACCAAACGCGATTGTCCCGTGGACGCGCATTGAGCATCCCGATTTTCCGGGACAGGTGGTTGAAGTGGGCGGCATCGCGCCGTACGCCACACTCAATCCACCAGCCAGCGAGCTCGATTCACTGGGCGTAAAACACACACGCTTTGCGGCAGAGTTGGGCGGTATGCTGCCACGCCTGGAACTGCGTGTGGCCAGCGTAGAAGCGGTGGGCACACGTACGTGGCGCATTACGGCGCACGTGGCCAACACCGGCTTCTTCCCAACGCTCTCAGCCATGGGCGCACGCGCACGCTGGGCGCAGCGCATTCGGGTTGATCTCAAGACAAGCACAGGACAGGAAGTCGCATCCGGTCGCACCATGCAGTTGTTGAATCCGCTGCGTGGCAGCGGCACCAGCACCGAACTCACGTGGGTGATTGTTGGTGCTGCTGGTTCCACCGTTACGCTTTCCGCAGCTTCGCCGGTCGTTGGTGAAGCCCAAGAGACGATCACCTTGCGCGCCCGGTGACCGCCATGAACAACGCATCAGACATGACTGAATCATTCGCTCGCACTACTCGCACCGCACGTGTTGTACGCACCGTCACCGCAGCAGTGCTGTCGTCGGCCGTATTGGCTACTGCGGTTTCAGCCCAGCAGCGTCCCAACGACCGCGTGCCGCTCAACGGTGCGCTCGAAGCGCTCGGGTCGCCACGCAATCCCAAAGTGCCCATTCTGTGGGACCGCTGGTACGACAGCGATCAGCTGCGTGAACTCGGTGAACGCCTCGCGCGCGCGCACCCCGACTATGTGAAAGTGTCGTCGTTGGGAAAGAGCTTTGGTGGCAAGGACATCACGCTTATTACGGTGACCAACTTCAAAGTTGGTGATGCCGACAAGAAACCCGCGATGTGGATTGACGGCAACATTCACTCCAATGAAATCCAGGGCAGCGAGTTCTCCATGTACACCGCGTGGTATCTGGCGGAAATGGCGGGACAGGTTGCGGCCGTTGACACGTTGCTCGCGCAGCGCACGTTGTACATCGCGCCTACCATTAATCCCGACGCACGCGACGAGTACCTCAAGCAGGCCAACACGGCCAGCTCACCGCGCACGGGTATCGCGCCGCGCGACAACGACGGTGACGGTCTCATTGATGAAGACGGCGCCGATGATCTCAACGGCGATGGGCACATTACACAGATGCGTCGTCGGAATCCCAACGGACGATACATTGAGGCACCATATGATCGTCGCATCCTGATTCCCGCGCCATCCGGCACCAAGGGTGAGTGGGATATCCTGGGTCAGGAAGGCATCGACAACGACGGCGACGGCAACATTAACGAAGACGGTATTGGCGGCTACGATCCCAATCGCAACTGGCCATGGCGTTGGCAGCCGCAGTATGTGCAGGGGGGCGCCGATTGGTGGCCGGGCTCGCTTCCCGAAACGCGCGCAGTCATGAACTTCGTGATGCAGCGCGACAACATTGCCGGTGCGCAGAGCTATCACAACTCCGGTGGCATGCTGCTGCGTGGGCCCGGCGTGCCGCAGGATGAATACCGTCCGCAGGACGTCGCCGTGTACGATCAGCTCGGACGCACAGGTGAGCAGATTCTGCCCGGCTATCGCTACCTCATTGTGTGGAAGGACCTGTACACCGTGTGGGGCGGCGAGCTCGATTGGTTCTACGGTGCCCGCGGTGTGCTCACTTTCTCCAACGAGCTGTTTACGCCTTTTCTGTACTTCAATCGCACGCAGGGCGACGGTCGTCCGGGTGGACAGGAAGAATCTTCACTGTTCGATCGCCTGCTGTTACTCGGCGAAGCGTTTGTGCCGTGGACAACAGTGCAGCACCCGCAGCATGGTGAAGTGGAAGTTGGCGGGTTCAAGAAAAACTTTGGCCGAGTGGAGCCGGGCTTTCTGATTCAAGCAGACGCGCATCGCAACATGATGTTCACGCTGTATCAGACGTCGGAAATGCCGCTCGTTGAAGTTGATTCCATTGAGACGCGTTCCATGGGCAACGGTCTCACCGAAGTCACGGCCATTGTGCTCAACCGCAAGCTGGCACCCACGCATACGCAGCAGGATGTGGAGAACAAGATTTCGCGTCCGGATCACGTCACGCTTACTGGTGGCCGCGTGATCACGGCGTTTCGCGTGACCAACACGCTGCAGAACTTCACGGTGGAGCAGAAGCTTGATCCGGCGGTTATCAAGCTGGACAACATTCCGGGTGGTGGCACGCCTGTTACGGTGCGCTGGATTGTTGAGGGCAGCGGACCGTTTACGGTAACGGTCGATTCGCCCAAGGGTGGCTCGCACAGCATGCGGTCTCGCTGACGGACTGCCAGGCAAGGGATTGCGCGGGGGACGCCCCGCCGCCAGTTCGTTCGCGGCTCAACGGCTTCGCCGACAGCCGCTCA
>JBBSPO010000436.1:0-2694 GCA_038258695.1 Gemmatimonadales bacterium
CAAAGAGCGCGTGGGATCACACGCTCGAACTCACCAGTGGCCGCACACTCGTGCCCAGCGACGGCACCGTGCAGTGGCGCCAGGAGCATGTTGGATCACAAAGCGCGGCACCCGAACAGACGTCTGGTACGCGAGCGACTCTCCCCCCCCCAAAGCCACCTGCCGTACGCCTGGGATTCCGGCTCATTCGCGGTCTCGGCGCCAAAGCGCGTGCACACCTTGAGCGCGCGTTGGCCGAAGGCCCGTTCTCCAGCGTGAGTGCCTTTGTGCAGCGAGTGCCGCTGGACCGTGCCTCGCTCACACACCTGGCCGAAAGCGGCGCGTTTGATACGCTGTTTGCGCACGAGCCTCCATCCCGACGGCGGCGGGTGGCACTGTGGCAGCTGCTCGCGGCGCAACGTGGTGACGCGGGTCCGCTGGCGCCAACGCTCATGACCGCTGCACCAGCCGCCGTGCGCGCACTCAGTGGCGTGGAACTCACCGCCGCAGACTATCGCATGACCGGCCTGTCGCTGGCTGGACACCCCATGAAACACGTGCGCGAAGCGCTGGCCATGAACAATGTGCGCACCGCGTCGCAGTTACTGCGCGATGGTCGCGATGGTGAACCGGTGGGGACCGCAGGACTCGTGATCTGCCGTCAGCGTCCGGGTACGGCCAAGGGCTTTGTTTTTCTCACCCTCGAAGACGAAACCGGCATGATCAATGTGGTGGTCACGCCCAAACGTTTTGAACGTGACGCCAAGGTCATTTCCGGTTCACCGCTGCTGCTGGTGCGCGGTGTACTGCAGGTGGAAGGACGTGTGGTGAACGTACGGGCCCGATCATTCCGCGCGCTCAAAGCCAACAGCGGCGAGGGGTTTGTAAAGGGACACAACTATCGCTGACCAGCCGGTAGCGCTTCATCCCGCACGGCCCGCAACGCCCACATCACCCGTCCGTCGGGCAGCGCACGAACCTGTGGCGAACCCTGCAGTTCTGTAAAACGGACCGAACAACGCGCACGTACCTCAGGCGCCGACCCGCGCTCGTCAATCACCGACAGCTGAACGCCCGAGCTGTCCGAGCCCGCGTACGACAAACGCCGGTTCTCGGGACAGCCTGTAGGGCCAGTGGACTCGGACGGGAAGAAAAAGTACGGATCTTCGCCGAACTGTCGGCGCTCGAACCACTGCCGCCAGCGCTCCGCCGACTCGTTGGACGGTGCCTCGGTAGATCCGCAGCTGGCCACCACCAGCAACAGCAACCACGTGAGTTTACTGAAAATCGACCATATCATGCGCGATTCCGTAATAAAGGGTACGCCAGACATGATGGCGATTCCGGATGATTTCGTATATAGGATAAATGCCCTATAGACGTGAGAGCGTCACCGTTGTATGGTCGAGGCGCTGTACTGCCTGCGCACGTGCGGCACCCACACCACCGCATCCCTCCCACACCTCAACAACCTGCCATGACAAACGATCAACCGCCGATCCCGGCGAACGTGTTGCGCCTGCTGGCCGAAAAAGCCGATGGACGCCGCGGCATTGCCCAGAGCATTGTACGCGTGGGCGAAGGCGCCAAAGCCGAGTACGATGTACTCACCGCTGCCGAAATCGACGCGCGGCGTGCCAAAGGTCAAAAAATCGAAGAACTGATTGCCATTGCTGCTACCTACAAAAACAAGGCGCGTGCCGAGCGTGAGCGCGAAACCGTGGTCACCGTCAAGGTGCCAGGCGCCAAGCCGCGTACGTACACGGCCAGCGAAGTAGACGCCCTGTTCCTCACCGAAGCCGCAGTGGAAAAGTTTGTGCTACCGTACTACGCACGCACGCTGCAGCGCGACGAATACGATACGCTGCTCAAGCGATATTACTCCGAGGATGAGATCGCGTTCGCCTTGGTACACTACCCACCATCACTGTACGACATGATTGTGGGCGACGAATAACCGGTCACCCTGCCCGGGGCAGCTGACTATTTCCGGATCGGTACCACTGTCCCTGCGCGCTCACCGTTCGCAGGGGCATTGTCCGCCCCAATCTCGTCGGCAAAAATGCGAAGAATCGGATCGCGCGACACGATCCCAGCCAACAGCGGACGCCGCTTGATCGCCCAGCGCAATCGCTCCAGTGCTTGTGATTCGTCACCAAACTGCAACAAGAGCGTGATCTCTTCGGGCGCCATGTCCAATGTCAACGACGAATCATCGGCTGCCGCGGTGCGCTGCCGCGCAAGCACAGCCCGCGCACGTGTCACATCACCCGCACGCGCGCTCACCGTTGCGGCGACCAAACGCCGGTACACGGGCGCGTAGCGATGGCCAGCCTCTGCGGCCAGCGCCGGTGGATCCAGTGAATCAAGCTTGGCCACAATGCGCCACGCTTCGTCAGCATCACGCCCCCGTCGCTCATCGTATTTCATGACGGTGAGCTGACACTCGTAAAACCACCAGTCGTCGGGATATTCGCGGCGCCCTCGCGCACACCATGCAGCGGCGCTGTCAGGCGCACTGCGAAACAATGACGCCGCGAACAAAGAGCGGTAGATCTGGGGCGCCTCTTCGAGATATGCGTCAGCCTCCAGTGCGCGTCGTCCCATCGCTTCTGCCCGCTCCACTTCACTGCGCATGAAATACATATTGCTCAGTGTGGCGAGCGCGCGGGCACGATCCGCGTCGGGCTCCACGGCCATGACCAGATCCTGCTC
>JBBSPO010000437.1:0-2676 GCA_038258695.1 Gemmatimonadales bacterium
AGCAACTTCGTGTCTGAAGGCAGCAACTTCGGTGCGGATCGCGAGGCCTGAGCGCCACCGAGCGCGTCGGCCGCATCAGTCCCCGCGTGTAGACTGGCTGTTGCTTCACTGCCAGCGCTCAGCAGCACGTCTCCAACCAATGCCAGCAGTGTGGCATCACGCGCAAACCAGCCGCAAGTATCAAACATTGGTGCCAGCGGCAGTGCGCCGCTCAGCGGGATGCGACCATGTGTAGGTCGCATGCCGTACACGCCGCAAAAGCTTGCCGGCGCGCGCACCGAGCCGCCGGTATCGCTGCCGATGGAAAAGTCTACGAGTCCACCGGCAACAGCTACCGCAGAACCGCTCGACGAGCCGCCCGGAACGCGTCCCGGCGCGGCGGGATTGATGGGCGTTCCGTAATGAAAGTTTTCACCGGTGAGACTGAACGCCATCTCTTCAGTGTGCGACTTGCCAACGAGGTCGGCCCCGGCCGCGAGCAGTGTCGTGAGTACCCATGCATCAGCGTGAGCGGCCGCATGTGTGCGATGCCAAGCGGGGCTGCCAAAGCCGGTGTGATATCCCGCGACGTCGTAAATGTCCTTGAGTGCAAATCGAAGTCCGTGCAATGCGCCGTTGCTCGCTCCGGCGCGCGCAACGTGGGTGTGCGTGCAAAATGCGCCCAGCGTATCGAGTTCGAGCACGGAGGGAGTGTCGCTCACCGTTCTTCCTGCTCCACCAGCAGTTCGTCCGGGTCCATGGGAAAGAGACGCATCAGCTGCGCGTCCGATTGTCGGCCGTCAATGTAGAGACGCGCTACTGTTGGTGACGCTCCAAGGAACGCGGCACCGGCGGCGCCCGGATTGATGATCAGTCGACGCGCCGCACGGGTCACGAGTGGTTCGCGCGTATGTCCGTAAATAATCACGTCGGCGTGCATGTACGCGGACACCATGCGCGGTGGATCGGCGCGCGGCAGTTCGTGTCCGTGCGTCACCACCACGCGCACCTGTTCAAACATCTCGTCAATGCGCGTTTCAGTGCCAGCGTCGCCGGCGGGATCATTGTCGCCTCGTACGGCACGCACGGGTGCAATGCGGGCCAACGCCTGCAGTACCTCGGCGCCACCGACATCGCCCGCGTGAAGTATCAGGTCAACGCCGCGCAACGCGCTCGCTACCTCGGCGCGCACGAGTCCATGCGTGTCTGCAATGATTCCGATAGTTCGCATGCGGAAACGTAGTCGGGATCGATAGGCAGCGTTACGTTGCAGCGTGATTGTTCCTGCGGCAACCGGACCTGCCATCGCACACCAAGGACCACCCATGCGCCCATCTGTTCCGTACGGTTTGTGATGCTGACCGCAATACCCTGGGCGTTGCGCAGTCCGGTTTCCACCGATTTGCACCCGCATGACCCCTGACCGATCCCCACGCGCCATTCTGATTTTCTGGATTCCGCTGGCGCTGCAGTGGGTCATGATGGCGCTCGAGGTGCCGTTCCTTGCAGCCATCGTGGGGCGGCTGCCTGATCCGGCGTTCAATTTGGCGGCTTTTGGCGTCGCGTATGCGTTCGCCATTCTGGTGGAGTCGCCGGTGATCATGATCATGAGTGCGGCCACGGCGTTGGTGAGCGACGCCGAGAACTATCGAAAGCTGCACCGATTTACGTGGGCCCTGAATCTCGGCTGCACTGCGCTCTTACTGGTGGTGCTTGTACCCCCCGTATACGACGTGCTCATTCGCGCCGGCATGGCGCTGCCCGACGCGGTGGCCGACCTCACCTATGGAGCGCTGTGGTTACTGCTCCCGTGGCCGGCCGCAATTGGTTATCGCCGTTTCCTCCACGGGGTGCTCATTCAGGCCGGACGTACACGTCGCGTCGCGTACGGCACGGGCACGCGACTGGTCACAATGGGCAGCACGGCGCTGGCACTTTCGCTTCTCGATATTCCGGGTGTCTGGGTGGCAGCGGCGTCGCTGTCGGCTGGTGTGGTTGTGGAAGCGCTGAGTGCACGGCTGATGGCGTCGGCGGCGGTGCGCGAACTCAAAGCGCGTGTTCCGAACAATGCGTCGGTGACGCTGCGCTACAGCAGCATTGCGCGCTTTTACTATCCGCTGGCGCTGACGTCGTTTATCGGGCTGACGACAAAACCGTTGCTCACATTTTTCATGGGACGCTCGCCGGCGCCTGTAGAATCGTTGGCGCTGTTTCCCGTCGTCGTGGCGCTGGTGTTTTTGTTTGGCTCGCTTGGCCTGTCGTTTCAGGAGGCGGCTATTGCGTTGGTGGGTCGCAAACTGGAGTACGCCCGGGAGCTGAGCCGTTTTGCTACCGGACTGGCGCTGTCTGCATCGTGCGTGCTGGCCGCGATTGCCTTCACTCCATTAGCCGGCGCCTGGTTTGGGACGGTGTCCGGATTGCCACCGGAGCTGGTGGAACTCGCTCGCACGCCCGCACGTGTGGCAGTGCTGCTGCCGTTGCTTTCTGTGCTGCAGGCCATGCAGCGCGCCTTGCTTGTTCAGGCTCGCAATACCCGACCGATCACGATTGCGAGCGCGATTGAGGTGAGCGGCATCGCGCTCATTTTCCCGGTACTCGCCTGGGGGTTTGGTGTCATGGGAGTAACCGCAGCGCTGGCAGCACAACTCGGTGGCCGCATGTGTGGCGTGGGATATTTGCTGTGGCAAACGCGGGACA
>JBBSPO010000438.1:0-2651 GCA_038258695.1 Gemmatimonadales bacterium
CCGGATATCCCGCGTGACGAATACGCATCCGTGTGCTACGATAGTCTGCACTCACGTCATGGCGTAACCGTACCCGCGAGACTCTCTTATGCGACTGTTCACCAACTCACTGATGGCGAGCCTGCTGGTGGCTGGTCTCAGCACGCCTCACGCCTCACATGCGCAGCAGCGTTCGCCGTTTACGCTGGCGCAGGTGCGTAGCTACCCGTTCCCCACGGAGTTGCAGGCGGCGCACTCTACCAATCGTATTGTCTGGGCCTTCAATGAACAGGGTGTGCGAAATCTCTGGGTGGCTGAGGCACCAACCTTCAACGCCCGTCAGCTCACACGCTACACGCGGGACGACGGACAGGAACTGTCGTCGGTTCGCATCTCTCCCGACGGACAATGGCTGGTGTACATCAGAGGCGGTGACTTCGGCAGCAACGTTGACGACGCGCTGCCGGTCAACCCATCCGGCATGCCGATACCGCCACGTACCGAGCTCTTCGTGGTACCCTTTGACGGTGGTTTGCCGCAATCGCTCGGTGAGGGTGAAAGTCCGGTGTTTTCACCGACGTCGGATGCGATAGTCTTCACGCGCGACCGGCAGCTGTGGCGTGTGGCGCTGAGTGCGTTACGCGCAAGTGCACCAAGTACACCAAGTACACAACGTGCGTCACAGGGCGCGTCGCAAAACGCGTCGCAAAACGCGTCGCAGGCTGCCGGCGCAGCGCCGAAACGACTCACGGCGCTGCGCGGCAGCAACACGGACCCGCAGTTCTCTCCCGATGGTTCGCGCATTGCGTTTGTCTCGTCGCGCGGAGATCACGCGTTTATAGGCGTGTACGCCAACGACAGCACACCGATTGTCTGGTTGGCACCCTCCGCCGATCGTGATTGGTCACCGCGCTGGTCACCCGACGGCACGCGTCTGGTGTTCGCGCGGCGTGATGGAAGCGGGGGCGCACCAAACCAGCCATTTGCGCTGAAGCCGTCTCCGTGGTCGCTGCAAGTGGCCACCGTATCAACGGGCGACGTGACAACTGTCTGGCACAGTGACAGCACCATGCGCGGATCGGTGCCGAGCACGGAGGGTGGAATAAACCTGCACTGGGCGGCGCGCGATCGCATTGTGTTTGTGTCGTACGCTGACGGATGGCCGCATCTTTACTCAGTGTCGAGTGCAGGCGGTGACGCACTGCGTCTCACGGACGGCAATTACATGGTTGAGCATGTATCGCTCTCGCACTCCGGCCAACACGTGCTATTTGCCGCCAACACCGGTCCGTCGGAGAATGACATTGACCGACGTCATGTTGCGCGCGTACCGGTCGATCGCGCGCAGCTGGAGCTGCTCTCGTCGGGAACGGGTAACGAGTGGAGTCCGCGAGCACTCATGAATGGTGAGGTGGTGGCGTTGACGGCCTCAGCGCAACAGCCCCCACTGCCCGCGTTGATCTCAGGCAATGACTCGCGGCGACTGGCCACCGATCGTGTACCGGCCGATTTCCCGGCGTCGCAACTGGTGACGCCACAATCAATCACCTACACCTCGTCAGATGGCGTGCGTGTGCATGCACAGCTGTTCTTGCCGCCGTCGGGCAACACAGCGCAACGTCCCGCGGTTGTGTACGTGCACGGTGGTCCGTCGCGACAGATGCTGCTGGGCTGGCACTACGGCGACTACTACGCGAACGCGTACGCCATGAATCAGTATCTGGCCAGCCGCGGATTTGTTGTGTTGTCAGTCAACTACCGGCTGGGCATTGGGTACGGTTACGACTTTTACCGGCCGCTTGGCGCTGGCGCGCAGGGAGCGTCGGAGTATCTGGACGTGAAGGCAGCGGGAGAATATTTACGTTCACGCGCCGACGTTGATGATGCCCGCATCGGTATTTACGGCGGGAGTTACGGCGGCTATCTCACGGCTCTGGGGCTGGGTCGCGATTCGGATCTGTTCGCGGCCGGCGTAGACATTCATGGCGTCCACGACTTCACCTCCGACGGAGGCACGCGCTTTGGCGCGGGAACATGGATGTATGAACGCGCCGCGTCAGACATCCAACAGCTCGCGGATGTCGCGTGGCGATCATCACCAGTCTCGGCGGTATCAAAGTGGAAGTCGCCAGTGCTGCTGATTCACGGCGACGATGATCGCAACGTGCGTTTCAGTCAGACAGTCGACCTGATTCAGCGACTGCGCGCGCAGAACGTACCGTTTGAGTCGCTCATTATTGCTGACGATACGCATCACTGGATGCGGCATGCGAACCAGTTGCGTGTGAATGCTGCAACGGCGGAGTTCTTTGAACGGATGCTGCGTCCGTAGGCGCGCCCAGAAACACCACAAACCAGCGCACTCCAATGGCGGTACCAAGCAGCAGCAAGCCGGTGCCGGCGTATTGCTGGTCCTGCGTGAGGTAGCTGGTGCACACACGCACGGGCGCGTCGCGCAGCAGCAGGCCAGCCACCGCCATCATCCACGTCACGTTGCCAACAAAAAACGCCTGACCCATTGCGCCCGCTCGGCTCCACGAGCCGTGCAGCGCAACGCCGGCCAGCAGCAGTGACCCAAACTTGAATGCATCAACGGCCACGCTGGTGACTGAAAGATCGAGCGCGCGCGGAATCATCCACGTGGTGGCAATGGCGACGGTGATCAGCAGGCC
>JBBSPO010000439.1:0-2634 GCA_038258695.1 Gemmatimonadales bacterium
GCGGCCTCATCCATGGCACGGAAGCTGCTCTACCTGTTGGCAACTGCAGGACGCTCCACTTCACATACCCGGGCTGAACATGAAAAAGACTCTTTTTGCGGTTGCACTGTCGGCGCTCATTTCTGCGCCTCTGCTGGCCCAGGCTCCCGTGTCGGGCAACCTCAAGTTTTTGGGCGATGCATCGTCAAACGGCGCTTTTGGTTCGGCCGCGGTAGGCCCGTACAACGGCGCACTCACCGGCTTCTCGCCTCTGTTTGACGACAATGTGAACGCGGTGCTCTGGTGCGTGGATTTTGACCACTTTGCGCCCAACAAAAACGCCACCGACAACTACTGGGCCACTTCGGTGTTGAGTCCGTTCAACAGCAGCTACACCGTCAAGAACAACGTCACGCTTTACCAGCAGGCTGCGTGGTTGATTGAGCGTTATGATGCGAACGTGGCCAACTATTCGGCCAAAAATGTGCAGGGCACCATTTGGGAGCTGTTCAGCCCGACCAGCTTCAACGGCACTGGCTACACCAATCTTTCGGCTGATCTGGCAGCGTTCAACGCCGGCGATCTCTCGCGCGACTGGTTTGTGCTCAGCGACAACATGAGCAACGGCGAGAATGTGCAGAACCAGGAGTTCCTCTACAGCGTCGCGCGCGTGCCCCAAGGCAGCGTGGTGCCGGAACCCGCTTCACTCGCATTGGTTGCTTTCGGTTTGGCCGGATTGGGCATGACGGCTCGCCGTCGCCGGTTCAACGTGCGCAGCTAAGGGGATCAGGAGGCCACGCATCTTCGCAGATGTGGGGCCTCTTTTTCATGTACCACTGGCTATGTGCGACTACCCTTGCACCACCGTCACTTGAGCCCGCCGCCGCAGCGTGACCGTGGCGTACACCAGCGTGATCACGGCCCCGCTGCCAACGGCCCAATGCACACCAAAGCTTCTCGCAAGCGCACCCGCAGTAAGCGCACCAACACTCTGCGAGAGCCCAATCACAATCAGGCTGTAGAGTGCCATGAGGCGGCCGCGGTACTCGTCGGCCACTCGTGTTTGCAGCAGTCCGTTGGCCAGGGAGTTGAAGGTGATGAGCGCGGCGCCAATGAGCGGCAGCAGTGTGAGCGCTACCCACATATCGCGTGTGAATGCGAGCGCGATCAGCAGTATCGGATAGCCAACGCTCGCTCCGGCCAGCAGTCGTTCACGCGGCGCGTTGGCGAGTGGCCCGGCCAGTGTGAGGGCACCAATCACGCCGCCCAGTCCCAGTGCCGACAGCAGTGAGCCGTAACCACCGGCGCCTTGCAGCAGTCGTTCGCGTGCGAAGACGGGCATGAGCGTGATGATTGGTCCGGCAAACACGGCTCCTACGGCTACCATGGCCAGCAGTTCGCGCGTGATGCCCGGCTGGAGCAGGTACTTGAGGCCATCGAGTGCGCGTTGATTGCTGGAGCGCACGGTGTCCTGTACCAGTGCGATGCTCCACTCCACGGTATCTTTGGGATCAATGGGTGGGCGCAAGGATGTAATGCGATACAGTCCCCACAATACAAAGCCGTAGCTGGCGGCGTTGAGTCCAAAGCACCAGGCAATGCCGAGTTGGGCAATGACCACGCCGCCGATAGCCGGGCCAACGATGCGGGCGAGGTTGAAGCCACTGGAGTTGAGGGCGATCGCCGGCTGCAGGTCATCGCGTCCCACGAGTTCAAACACCAGTGCTTGTCTGGCCGGTATTTCAATAGTGGAGCAGGCGCCGTGCACGGCGGCCAGCATCATGAGCAGCGGCACGGTAATGAGCCCGCTCCAGGTGAGCAGCCAGAGCGTGGTGGCTTCGAGCAGAAACACCGTTTGCGCGAATCGCACAATTCGCAGCCGGTCGCCGCGATCGGCCATGGCGCCGGCGTGAAACGAAAAGAGCAGCATGGGCAGGGCGTTCATGCTGGCCACAATGCCTACCACGAGCGCGCTGTCGGAGAGCTGCAGGGCCAGCCAGCCCTGGGCCATGGACTGCATCCAGGTGCCCACCAGCGAGGCCGTTTGTCCCGTCCAGAAAATGCGGTACTCGCGGTGTTTGCGCAGTATCGCGAATGGGTTGCGGGAGGCTTTGGTGGCGGCATTCATGGACAGGCAAGATCGCCTACTTGCTGATGATTTGTCAGGCGAGCGTCCGGCCGGCATACGGCGGCTCTGTTGACGTGACCGCCTTCGAGCGGTCGAAGATAGTTATGGAGGTTGCCTTGCCCGCTCAGCGCACCGTCGCGAGGCTGCAACACTATGGCGCCAAAGCCACATGTGAGATCAGCAACGGCAGCGTGGCATCGAATCACAAGATCTCGGGTGCGAAGCGATTGTTCTGTTTACGGGAAAACGGAAGAGCAACAAGAACAATGTGTTACGGATCACAATACAATGAAGCAAGAAATCACTGTGTCGTTCATTTTGCAGGCGGGCGTCTACGTGGCTTAGGCACAGCTCTTGCAACCTTTTACTATAGAGGCGTTTTCGCGGGTATTGACGCCTGTGTGCACCCTGCACGTTGGATAGACACTCCCCCGAGAGGAAACATTATGCGGTACATCAGAACTTTGTCGGTTGCAGTGCTGGCGGCGGTCGCGGTGAATAGTGCACAGGCGCAGGTTGCCATCAAC
>JBBSPO010000440.1:0-2623 GCA_038258695.1 Gemmatimonadales bacterium
AGCAATGGGCGCAACGTCACCTTGGCACCGCACACAGAACAGAGGCGCACCAAAGACGGCCGCGCGTGATTCGTCGCCGGTATGCGCAACCAGAGTTTCTGGACAGCGCATGGCGTCAGCTGGCGACGCACGTTGATGTTGTGCCTGATGTCGCGCTCGAAGCTGCGGACACGGGCTTGGCCACAGGTTCGGAGACGCGTCTGAAGACGCGCCTACAGATGAGTTCAGCATGAGGCGGTCCCTGGGCCCTCGCACGGTGCTCTTGTTGCTGACGGTGAGCGTCATGGCCATCGGCTGGTCTGTCAGGCCGCGTTCGTTGGCGTCGTCGGATCTGTATGGTGATGTGCCGTCGAGCCATGCTGCGACAGCGGACTACGCAGGCGACGCGGAAAACCGCGACAGTGCGAATAGCTCAGACAACCGTGAGAACACGGATCAGTCGTGGAGCGCACCAGCATCGCAAGCCACCACGCGACTCGGCTCCGACTCACTGAGTCAAGCGCAACCCGAACGCGCGGTCAGTGTGAACTGGGACATGCTGCGAACGCTCAACTACCGAAACGGAGACATGAGTGCGCAGCTGCGCGCGCTTAATGGCAAGCGTGTGCGCGTACCCGGATTCATTGTGCCGCTCGATGATTTTCAGGATGTGGTCAAAGAGTTTTTGCTCGTACCGTATTTCGGCGCGTGCGTACACACACCACCTCCACCACCCAACCAGATCGTGCTGGTTCGCATGAAAAGCGGCAAGCAAAAAGTGTCGCTCTTTGAGCCCGTGTGGATTGAAGGTGTGCTCAGCATCAAGCAGTACGAAAGCATTTACGGAGCCGTTGGTTTTCAGATCTCTGGCGAACGCGTCAGCCCTTACAGATAACTGGAGTTGTTGATGCGCCTGCCTTCACGTTTGATCGTCTTCGCTGCAGTCTCGTTCACACTGCTTCCGGTTGCTGCCATGCAATCGCAGGCGCGCGGTCACACGCACGGCGAAGCCACACTCGATCTTGGACTCGAAGGGCGCACGGGCGTAATCGAGTTCCGGGCGCCGGCCGAAGATCTCTACGGTTTTGAACGGGCACCACGCACGGCCGCTGAACGTGCCAAGCAAGACTCGGTGTTTTCCGTGCTGCGTACGCAAGCACTCACGCTCGTGCGCTTTGATCCGTCGCTCGGCTGCACCATGAGGCCAACTGCCGTTGGTGTGATTGAGGAGAAAGGTGGACACGGCGACGTGCGCGCCCGCTATGACTTGGCGTGCAAAGCCGCAACGGCTGGCAAGCCGATCGCGTTCGGGTTTTCGAAGGCATTTGCCGGGGTGCGTTCGGTCAAAATCCAGATGTTGTCCGACACCGCACAGGTAGGACTCACAGTGGTGAACGATCAAGGCACAGTGAGGCCGTAACCGTATGCGCCTACCTGTCACAGTACTCTCCGGGTTTCTCGGAGCCGGCAAGACCACGCTGCTCAATCAGATTCTCAGCAACCGCGACGGCCTGCGTGTGGCTGTGATTGTGAACGATATGAGCGAAGTCAACGTGGATGCACAGCTGGTGCGCGGTGGCGAAGCGGCACTGTCTCGCACCGATGAGCGCCTGGTGGAGATGACCAACGGCTGCATTTGCTGCACGCTGCGCGAAGACCTGCTGATTGAGGTTGCTGCGCTGGCGCGTGAAGGACGGTTTGACTATCTACTCATCGAGTCTACTGGTATCGGTGAACCGCTGCCCGTCGCCGCCACGTTCACCTTCGAAACGGAGCAGGGTGAATCGCTTTCACAGATCGCGCGCCTTGATACGATGGTCACCGTGGTGGATGCAGCACGGTTTGTGAATGACCTGGGTTCGCTCGATGATTTGCGGGCGCGTCAGCTGGCGCTTGGTGATGAAGACGAACGTACGATCCCTGATTTGCTCATCGATCAGGTAGAGTTTGCGGATGTCATCGTGATCAACAAGATCGATTGTGTGAGCGCTGACCAGCTGGGCGAACTGCACGCGATCCTGGCGCATCTGAATCCCGACGCGGAGCGCATTGCCACCACACGCGGACAAATTGATATCACCCGTGTGCTTGGTACGGGTCGCTTTGATTTTGAGAAGGCTGAAGCGGCGCCGGGCTGGCAAAAAGAGCTGGCTGGTATTCATGTACCAGAGACGGAAGAATACGGTATTTCAAGCTTTGTATATCGCGCCCGTCGTCCGTTTCATCCCGAGCGACTCTGGGCACGTGTCATGCTGGGTTTGCCAGGCGTGCTGCGAGCGAAGGGGTTCTTCTGGCTGGCCTCGCGTCCTCAGTTCATGGCGTCCTGGTCGCAGGCCGGACAGATGCTGGAGGTGTTGCCTGCAGGTATGTGGTATGCCGCCGTGCCAGAGGACAACTGGATGCTCGATGACGAGGAACGCGCCGAGCTGCAGGATCGGTGGCACCCGGAGCTGGGCGATCGCCGGAGCGAACTCGCGATTATTGGCCAGCATCTGGACGTTGCGAGTATTACGGACCTGCTCGACGACTGCTTGCTGACCGCCAGCGAGATGGCCGAAGGCATGAGCGAATGGGTCTCGTATCGTGATCCGTTTCCGCTTTGGGAAATGGCGGAGGAGGCGGATGTAGAGAACACCGACAGGCT
>JBBSPO010000441.1:0-2606 GCA_038258695.1 Gemmatimonadales bacterium
ATGTAGTCACCCTGCCCGCCGGGGAAGGCAAACTGGAACTGTCCGCGACCATCGGTAAAGGTGTTGCGCTGCACGTTGCCCGGCACGGACGTCGCGGTCACGCGAACTCTGGCAATCGGCTGACCTTCGGTACTGGTGACGCGACCTCGAATGACATCGACCTGCGCCCACAGCTGAGCGGGCAGCGCGCCCAGACAAACGGTGAGCGCGATGAGGGACGCGGACAGACGCATGGGCACGGTAACTCCCGTGTCGGGTGGGCGGGGTACTGCGGTGGGCGGGGTACAGCGGTCTACGGCGGGTTGCAGCGGGCTACGGCACGAAGCAGCACGAAGCAGCACGAAACAATACGCGCGACATCTGACACGCACAACAACCGCAACAGTTGCCGGTTGGTCACATTGCTCGATTGCGGCGCCAACGAGCAGTTGGCGCCGCCGCGATGATCAATGCGTAATGCGCGGATCCATGGTTTTGGCCTGCTCAATCCACTTGGTCACCACCGCTTCGGCCGGTACCGAACGAACGGCGTTTTTCGCCGTGTTCACCTCCGCCATTTTCGCCGTGAGATTGTCAGCCCGACGCGTGGCCAGTTCCTTGACCGTATCCACGCCGCTCAGCTCCAGCAGCTCGGAGTATTCCTTGCCGACTCCGGAAATGCGCATGAGATCAGCCATGTTGGCCCACTTGAGCAGGACGGAAGTGCTGACGCCGGTTTCTTCGGCCACGGCACTGCGTCCATTGCTGTCGGCGCAGTGCTCGAGCAGGTGATCGGTGGTGGTAATACCGGCGACAGCCAACGTGCTCGCACGTGCTTCGCCAATGCCTTCAATTTCAGTGATCTTGTAGCTCACAGCAGCTCCTGCGTTAGAGTGAACAACTACACCTCTACCAGCGGCAACTTCGCGCGCGGATATTCAGAGGGTACCCCTTCCATTGCGTCGCCAGTGAACGCCTCACCATCGGGCGTCTCCAGCACAAAACCGGCGTCTGCAATCATGCGCAAATCATCCTGCGCGGTCTGACCCTGTGTGGTGAGATAGTCGCCAATGAAAATGGAGTTGGCGGCGTACAACCCAAGCGGCTGCAAGCTGCGCAAATGCACTTCGCGTCCGCCGGACACGCGGATTTCCTGCGAGGGCAGCAGCAAACGATACAGCACCAGAATACGCAGGCAGCGACGCGGATCAAGCTGACGTACCTCAGCCATTGGTGTGCCTTCGACCGGAATCAGAAAGTTCACCGGTACCGACTTCACATCGATGGCGCGCAGCGACATGGCCAGATCAATGATGTCATCGTCAGTTTCACCCATGCCGAGAATGCCGCCAGAGCAGGTTTTCACACCAGCTGCCTTCACCGCTTCCACCGTTGCAACGCGATCATCGTACGTGTGTGTGGACACGACTTCACTCGTAAAGCGTGCCGACGCATTGAGATTGTGATTGATGGTTTCCACACCGGCGTCTTTCAGTCGTCCTACCTGTTCCGCGTTGAGCAAACCAAGACACGCACAGATTTTGAGATCATGCTTGTCGCGCACGGCACGTACGGCCTCGAGCACCTTGCCGAACACACGTTCACCCGGTGCACGACCTGAAATCACCATGCACAACGTGCCCGCCTTGAGCTGTGCCGCACGGTCGGCCGCTTCCATGATGCGTTCCTGCGCCATCATGGGATACTTCTCAATTTCCGCCGACGAAATGGACGACTGCGAACAATAGCCACAGTCTTCGGGACACAAACCGCTCTGCGCGTTGAGCAGAAAATGCAACCGTACCCGATTGCCCCAGTACTGCCGTCGTACGCGATACGCAGCGGCCAGCTGGTCGAGCAGCTGCTCGTCGGGCGCGTTGAGCACCGCGTGTGCGTCTTCGCGGCTGATCATCTCACCCGCGAGGGCGGTGTCGGCCATGCGCTGCCAGTCGGCGTGCGAAAGTGATTGCTCACCAGCGTTCGCATATGATTGCGCATGTGCGCGCGACTGCTGCGGCGCAGCGGCCTGCGGATGTATTGGCGTAGCGGGAACTGACGGTGTCATGCAAAACTCTCGGCGAAGGGTGCGGTCAGCCACATGAAGCGGCGGGTGACGTCACTTGGTGGAAACGGCGTTCGGTGGCAGCAGCAGTTGCGCCAGCCCGCTGGCTTCGGCAACAGCGCACAGTGCGTCGGGGTCTTCCCATCGGTCAACCCACGGAAAGCGCAACACTGGTGTATCTGGCAGCAGCTCAACCAACGCATCAAAGTTCGTGGCTTCGGCAATCGACGCATCTCGGCCCGAGAGCGACGTGAGCACGACGGCGCGTACCGGAAGTCCTTCTTCCCGCGCCATGCGCACCGTGAGCAGCGTGTGATTGAGCACGCCCAATCGGTTACCGGAAACAACCACCAGTTCACACTGCCAGCGCGCAAACAGCTGGGCAAATGATAGCGTGGATGTGATAGGAACCAGTAACCCACCCGCACCTTCAATGAGCGTGATATCGCGGTTGGTGCACATTGTGCGAAAGGCCGTATCGAGCAGGGCGAGATCAATGTTCACGCCAGCGCGACGGGCAGCCACCATAGGCGCCAACGGTTCGACGAGCGCCACCGGACGGATG
>JBBSPO010000442.1:0-2601 GCA_038258695.1 Gemmatimonadales bacterium
ACGCACTGCTGGAGAGCGTGCAGGATCTGGGGCTGCCGCTCGTCGCCGCTGGCGGCGCGGGCAGTGCCGAACCCTTTGCCGATCTCATGGGGCTCGGCTACGCCGGCGTGCAAGTGGGCACGCGTCTTATCGCCACGCACGAATGCACCGCGGACAATCGTTACAAGCAGGCGATTGTGCAGGCCAGTGAAACCGATATTGTGCTCACCGAACGACTCACCGGGGTGCCGCTGTCGGTGTTGCGGACGCCGTATGTCGAGAAACTCGGGACCACGGTTGGCCCGTTATCGCGCGCCCTGTTTCGCGGGCGCAAAACCAAGCACTGGATTCGCACGTTTTATGCGCTGAAATCTTTGCGACAACTCAAGAAATCGTCGGAAGATGGTGGTGATGCAGACTACTGGCAGGCGGGCAAGAGTGTGGCCACGATTACGGCGATTACGTCGGTGGCGGACATTGTGTCCGAGTGTGAAAACGCGTGGAGGCGCCGGGCTGGCGTGCCGCAAAATCGCTCATCGTTACCTGAGGTTACGTGATGCCGCTGTTCGCGAAGATACGCCGTACTTTTGTGTTCGGCGTGTTGTGCATTGTGCTAATCATGTTGACCAGTGCTGCGCCAGCGACAGCGCTTACCGCACAGAACCGTGATTCGGTGAAGACGCAGGAACGTTTACAGCGCGACATCAAGCGATTTCAGAATCACTGGCAGGATGAGTGGCAGGAAAGCATGATTGAGCGCGGGGCGGGCGTGTTCACCGTGGACAGCGTTGCGATACGCGACGTGCAATACGGAAACTTCACGCCAAATATTCTGCGAATGTTTGCCCTGTCGTGTTACGCCGAATACGCACCACTTAACCAGATGTTCCCGAGACAGTTGGACGCCTTTGAAAAAGCCGCTCGGCTCATCAACACTCCAACCGCCTACTCATCGATTCAGCCCGGTGCCTCGCCAGAACTCAACCTGCTGCTGCCCACTCGCGTCAACGCACGTGGCAACGATCTGGCCGTCTGTCCGCGCTGGATTCCGGCGGACGAAGGCATACCGCCCGACGAAGGGGAACGGCTTGATCTGGCAATGGCCATCAAGCGCCGCAACGACATCATCAAACGACGAACCGCGCTGCTCGCGGAGCTCAACGAGGCCGCCGACAAGGCGCCCCACGACGGCTGGATTGCCGGCCAGCGCGTTCGGTTTCTGATTGACAACCTTGAGTTCGAACAAGCGCTGTCTGTTGCCCGTGCGTGCACGACCTCACGCGAATGGTGCTCCGCGCTGGCTGGGCTGGTGTTCACACAATCCGGCGACTTCGTGCGCGCCGACTCGGCGTTTGACCACGCGTACAGCCCGGGCATCGCCGCGCCCGAAGCCGTCTGTGCCGACACCACCGCGCGACCACTGTTTGAACTCAATGCTCGGCTGTAACAGCGCAATGCCACGTGTGATCAATGGCAAGCGATCACGCAAACCACCTGGTGGCTCTCCGATCCATTGTGGAGCGTGCCCGGCAACCCGCGTCGCGCCGAACACTACGCTCGGCGCACCATGCTCACGCTGCGCACAGTGTTTGATGAAGACGAGCGCTACAACTGGCGGAAATCAGCCGCTGGTGACGGGCTTGAAGAGACGATCATGCGCTATGGCTGGCCAAGTCACACATGGTGGGGCGGCTGGGACGTTGACAATAAGATTGCGGAGTACACCAGTGAACGACTGCGCCTGCAAACCGAATATCCGTACACGGTAAAAGAATACGCGCCAGACCGGGTAGCGCTGGTGCCGGAGTTCGTGGCCATTGAGTCGCCCTTTGACGCTGTTGATGCACACTGGCAATGGAACATGCCCGAAGACGCCGTGCGCGAGCGCTACTTCCCTTCGGAGCACATGGTGCCGCCAGTGCAGCTGGCGCGATTGCCCGAAGGGCAGCGTGTGGTGCTGCGACGTGACTCCGCCCTGCAGTTCGGTTGGGTGATTGACGAGGCAGTCGTGCAGTTTGACCTGAGCGACACCACAACCCAGCGCGCCCTGCTGCTGGCCGGCGAAAGTGCGGCTACTACGCAAACGATTGTGGACACGGTACTCGATCGCGGCCGACCGCTTCGCCTGGCCGGTACATTTGCCCCACAACCTGTTGTGCTGAGCCTCGAAATCCCCAACCGATCACCATTCGAGGCCGCGCGTCGCCGGCGCGAGGGTTTCCGTCCCCCCCCCCCCCTGTCGCAAATGAGCGATACGTCGCTCGCCCTCTCCGACCTCGCGCTGGTTCGGCTGCGCGAAGCGGGGGCACGCCCGCCCGACAATCCCGAGTCGGCCATCGCGCAGCTGTGGGGCTCTACCGTGTTACCGCGTGACGTGCCACTGGCGCTCTATTGGGAGAGCTATGGTTTTGCGGTCGGCGATACAATTGACGTAGAGCTTTCGCATTGTACGGCGTGACGGCAGCGGCTTGCGGAATATCGCTGCAGCACTGAGACTCGCCGATGCGCAACGTGATAGTGTGAGTGTACAATGGCGTGAACCTGATCCCGGCAGAAACTCGCGCGAACTCCCGGGCATGGTGCCCACCGTCGCGCGTGCGCTCGCGCTCGACATCCGTAACC
>JBBSPO010000443.1:0-2587 GCA_038258695.1 Gemmatimonadales bacterium
CGCCCCTGCCACAACCGCGCACGATCGGCGTCGGCGGTGGCCACGCGAATGTTGCGTGCACCCGCCTCACGACAACAATCAGTGAGCACTTGCACATCGATCTCAAGTCCGGCCGACAAGCCGTCCACCTCGGCCAGCAACACCGCTGCCGCGTCAGTGGGATACCCCGCGGCGTAAATGCTCGCTTCCACAGCGCGGATGGTTGACTGGTCCATCATCTCAAGCGCAGCGGGCACCACGCCCGTGGCGATAATCGCCGAAACGGCACGCGCCGCATCGTTCACCGAGCCGAAGTCAGCGAGCAAGGTGTGCACCGCCTGTGGCACCGGTAGCAGTCGCACCCAGATATCAGTGGCAATACCAAAGCAGCCTTCGCTGCCTATAAACAACCCCAGCAGGTCATAGCCATCGGGCTCACTCACCGGTGAGCCCAGCGTCACCAGATCGCCACTCGGTAGACAGACGGTGAGCGCGGCAATGTGGTTGAGCGTGACACCATACTTGAGGCAGTGTGGTCCACCTGCATTTTCGGCCACGTTGCCACCGATCGTGCAGGCCGCCTGGCTTGATGGATCGGGTGCGAAAAACAGGCCGTATGGAGCGAGCGCTTTCATGAGTGTGGAGTTCACCACACCCGGCTCGACATGTGCAATCCGGTTGCCGGCATCAATGCGATGGATCTTTGTGAGTCGGTTGAGACCAATCACCACGCAGCCATCGGCGAGCGAACCACCAGAGAGTCCTGTGCCCGCTCCGCGCGGTACGAAGGGCACACCGTGGGCGGCCAGCAGTTTCACAATGGCACACACCTCATCGCGCGATCCCGGCAACACAACAATCGACGGCATGGCGCGGTAGCCCGGCAGTCCGTCGGAATCGTAGGCGAGAAGCTCGGCCGGTCTTGTCTTAACCCAGCGCGGGCCAACGATGTCGGCGAGTGCCAGCGATATGTTCACATCGTTTAAGACGCCAGAGCGCGTGGTGCTGTTCCATGGATGAGTGCAGCCGTCGCCCGCTCTACGTCAGTCAGCAAAGTCGGCAAGACCGAAAAGTCGAATGGCTTGAGCAATACGTGCGTTCTGTCACGCAACTGTTGCTGCTCGGCGCTGAACTGGAGATCGTCACCTGTTGTGAAAACGAAGCGGGGTAGCAACTCCGGCCACTGACGTTGCACCAGATGCGCGATATCCATGCCATTGACGCCTGGCAAATGCACGTCGCAAATCACGAGTGCATAACCAGTGTGCACATCACCAAGACATTCGCACGCAGTGGTGCCGTTGTCCGCCTCGTCTACCTGCCAGCCTTTGCGCTCAAACCATTTGCGCAGGGCGAGGCGAATACCGGGTTCGTCGTCCACCAGAAGCACTCGGGTGATTGTCATGCGGAAAAGGTGACGCATAGTACAGTTCGCCACAAGTAGTGTGTCTGTGATCACCAAAAACCAAACGCCCCGGCAAGCCGAGGCGTTTGGGTCGTGCGAGAGCGCGCCAGGCGCGCGAGACCGCTCACACCAACTGGTGCAGCAGCTGCATGGGTGGTGGTGTGGTCAGGCGGTGCCCCAGAAACCGGAGAGTGCGTTGCCGTCGGGTGATTCGCGCAGCTTCTCGAAGGCGCGCTCACGGATTTGCCGGATACGTTCGCGCGTGACGCCCATGAGCGCACCAATGCGCTCGAGCGTCATGGCTTCGGACCCTTCATCGAGTCCGTAGTACAGGTACAGGATTTTGCGCTCACGCGGGGTGAGGTAGCGTCGGAAGACACGGTCAATGAACTCACGCATGAGGCGTGAATCGGTGCCCTCTTCGATTTCGACGTTGGTCTCGCCGGCAAAGCGCTCGCCCATGGTGCTGGCTTCGCGGTCCTGCCGATCGATGGGCGCGTCGAGTGAGACTTCGGTGCCGGTCATCTGGCGCGACTGCCGCACCGAATCGACCGACTCTTCGAGCATTTTGGACAGCTCGAGATCGGTGGGTTCGCGACGCAGCACCTGACTGAGCACTGTTTCGGCGCGCGAGAGCCGGATGAGCTGCGAGTTCTGGTTGAGCGGAATGCGCACGGAGCGCGTCTGTTCGGCCAGAGCCTTGAGCACCGCCTGTCTCACCCACCACACGGCGTAGGAGATGAACTTGACGCCCTGATCGGGATCGAACTTTTTGACGGCCTTGAGCAGCCCTTCATTGCCAATGGCAACGAGTTCGCTCAGGTCGAGTCCGTGTCCCTGATACTTCTTGACGTAGGAGATGACGAATCGGAGATTCGCCGTGACCAACCGTTCTGCTGCTGTTTCGTCGCCCTGCTGAGCCAGGCGCGCCAAGCGCCGCTCCTCCTGAACATCTTTGATCAGAGGCAGCTTCTGGATGTCATGCAGGTACTGGTCGAAAGCAGACGATGGAGCAGAGCGAAAAAAACCTTTGGACCGGGGAGTAGTGGTCCTGCTGGCGGCCGCAACTTGCATACACGCCCTCGCGCCGAATGTGACCGGGTAGGTGGGACCGTCGCAGATGCGTCGGCTCCGGTACTGGAAGGATTTTCACAGTACGTCGCAAAAGTGAATCGGTCAACCCAAATCTTTGCGAATGCCTTA
>JBBSPO010000444.1:0-2548 GCA_038258695.1 Gemmatimonadales bacterium
AAATGCGACAGAGCATTCGCATTCTGGAACAGGCCGTGCAGCGTTTGCCCGACGGCCCGGTCAACGTTGATGACCCGCGAATCATTCTGCCGCCCAAGACCAACGCCACCAGTCAGATGGAAAGCATGATCCATCATTTCAAACTGGTGATGGAAGGGCCGCGTCCACCGATTGGTGAAGTGTATGTGCCGGTGGAAAGTCCCAAGGGAGAGAAGGGCTATTACATGGTGTCTGACGGTACAAGCAAGCCGGTGCGCTGGCGCATTCGCCCACCCGCATTTGTGAACCTGTCAGCGATTCCTCGCATGGTCGAAGGGCATTTGCTGTCTGACGTAATCGCCATCAATGCGAGCATTGATATCGTGATGGGAGAGATTGACCGATGACCTACGGACCGAGCAGCGGACAGTTGGTGCGTCCGCCAGAGCATCATCACGACGAGCCGTATGTCGCAGTCTTTACCGGCGCGCGGCGCGAAGAACTCGACACCATCTTGTCGCGCTATCCCACCAAAATGGCCGCGCTGTTGCCGGCGTTGTGGATGGTGCAGGACGTGCACGGATGGGTGAGCGAGCAGGGCGTAGTAGAAGTTGCTCATGTGCTCGAACTCACGCCGGCGTACGTGAAAGGCGTGCTGTCGTTTTATACCATGTACCACCAGCATCCGGTGGGTAAACATTTTGTCCAGGTGTGCACCACCACGCCGTGCAACGTGTGCGGCGCCGAAGATGTCGTCAAAGCGTTTCTGGAGCACACCGGTTGCGGCGAGCTTGGCCTTACGTCGGCCGACGGGCGCTTTACGGTGATTGAAGTGGAATGTCTCGGCGCGTGCGGATTTGCCACGCCGGTAATGATCAACAATGAATGCATCGAATCCGTGACGCCTGAGCGCGTAGCACGGATCGTGGCGGAGCACGAGTAATGGGCTTTCCGCATCCTTCGCACGAACGTGAGACGCCGGTACTGTCGAAGTATTTTGGCGATCCGGGCGCGCGTTCGCTGGCAGGCTGGCGTGAGCGCGGCGGGTACGCATCGCTTGAACGCGCACTGGCCATGGATCCAGCCGAGATCCAAACCGTTGTCAAGGATTCAGGGCTACGTGGTCGCGGTGGTGCCGGTTTCCCAACCGGCATCAAATGGTCGTTCATGAAACCCGATGGCAAACAGCACTACCTGTGTTGCAACGCCGACGAATCGGAGCCGGGCACGTTCAAAGACCGCGAGATCATGCGCTGGACGCCGCACGCCTTGGTCGAAGGTGTGGCCATTGGCGCGCACGCGATCTACGCCGATACGGCGTACATCTACATCCGTGGCGAGTATTCCGAACCCATTCGCATTATGCAGGAAGCGGTGGCTGAGGCGTACGCGGCTGGCATTCTTGGCGCCAACGCCATGGGCAGCGGCAAGCGTGTGGACGTGCACATACATCGTGGTGCCGGCGCCTACATTTGCGGCGAAGAAACCGCGCTCATGAACTCGCTCGAGGGACGACGCGGTAATCCGCGCATCAAGCCGCCGTTTCCCGCCGTATCGGGATTGTTTGGCAAGCCCACCACGATCAACAACGTGGAAACGCTGGCGGCTATTCCGCACATTCTGCGTGAGGGTGCCTCGTGGTATCAGACGATGGGCCGCGAAGAGAACCCGCGCAGTCGTGGTACCAAACTGTTTTCGGTGTGCGGCAATATATCGCGCCCCGGCAACTACGAAGTAGCCATGGGCTTTCCGTTCGGCGAGTTCCTCAATGAGCTCTGCGGCGGCGCGCTGCCAGGCCGCGAAATCAAAGCGGTGATTCCGGGTGGCTCGTCCGTACCTATTCTCACGCGCGAGGAAGCCGAAGGCGCATTCATGGATTACGAAGGCATGGTGGATGCGGGTACCATGCTTGGTTCCGGCGGCGTCATTGTGTTTGATGACCGTCAGGATATGGTGCGACAGATCGCACGCCTCACGCGTTTTTACGCGCACGAAAGCTGTGCGCAGTGTTCACAGTGTCGCGAAGGAACGGCGTGGACCACGCGCATTCTCGACCGCATTGCGGACGGGCAGGGCAACGCGCGCGACTTCGATACGTTGTTGTCCATTGCCGACAACATGACCGGCAAAACGATTTGCGTGTTGAGCGATTCCTGCGCAACGCCAGTGGTGTCGGGACTCAAGAAGTTCCGCGCAGAGTTTGAAGCCAAGCTCGGCCCGGATCACAGCCGCGGTGTGGTGCCGGTGCTGCTGACCTCCAACCGCACGGTGGCCGCATGAGTGAACCGCGCGAAGTGAAAATGGTCAGCGTGACTATTGAAGGACGCACAACCGTGGTACCCGAAGGCACCAACCTGATTGAGGCCGCCAAGACTGTTGGCGTGCTGATTCCACACTACTGCTATCACCCGGGGCTTCCGGTTGCGGGTGTGTGTCGCATGTGCCTGGTCGATGTCGAAAAGTTTCCCAAGCTCACACCCGCCTGCGCCACCTCCGTGATGGACGGGCAGGTGGTGCACGTGCACAGCGAGAAGGCACGTGAAGCACGTAAAGGAGTGCTTGAGTTCCT
>JBBSPO010000445.1:0-2531 GCA_038258695.1 Gemmatimonadales bacterium
CGCTGTTCGCGCGCTGCGCCATTAGCCACAGATCTGCACGCGCGGAGCGTTCACCAATCGGGTGACACGTTCGATTCGCCCGTGCGCGAACTGATGTGCTGCGCACGCGTTTACGCGGCGCAGCCGGAGCGAGTGACTTCACATGACAGCCCGTTTTTCATTTGCCTGCGGCGTTTTTGCCGCAGCAGTTTTTCTCTTCGCGGTACCAAATGCGAATACGCAAAGCGCGCCAGCGACGACAGGAAGTGTCGTGGGACGCGTCATCGCAGCAACCGATGGGCAGCCGATTGCAGGAGTGACCGTGGATATTCCCGGCACTGGTCTGGGCGCAATGTCCAGCGCCAATGGGCTCTGGCGCATTGATGATGTCCCGACAGGTACCGTTCGGTTGCGGGCGAGAAGGTTTGGCTACGACACGGCGTCAGTGCTGCATGTGGTCACCACCGTAGTGTCTGACACCGTGATCATGCGCCTCACCGATGCCGCGGCCATTGTTGCGCCGCTCGTTGTCAGCGCCACACGTGAGGTGCAGCGGCGCGCCGAAAACTCAGCGACCATTGACGTGATTTCGGGCAGCGAGCTGCGCCTCGCTCGCGCCTCGCATCCGGCGCAGGTGATGAAGCGCATTCCGGGTGTGTACGTATCGCAGCTCTCCGGCGAAGGCCATTCGATGGCCATCCGGCAGCCGATTACCACCAAACCCATGTATCTCTACCTTGAGGACGGCGTACCAACACGCGCGACCGGGTTTTTCAATCACAACGCCATGTACGAAGTCAATCTGCCGCAGGCCGGTGGCGTGGAGGTGCTCAAGGGTCCGGGTACGGCGCTATACGGAAGCGATGCAATTGGTGGTGTCGTGAATGCCCTTACTCGTGAAGCACCGCTGGCACCCTCCGGTGAGCTCAGCGTAGAAGGCGGACGCTACGATTTCCAGCGTCTGCTGGCTTCCGGTGGCAATACCATCGGCAACCACGGTGTGCGGGCCGACCTCAATCTCACGCGTATGACGGGCTGGCGGGACAACGCTCCCTACGAGCGGCAGAGTGGCACGTTGCGCTGGGACGCCCGCTGGAGCGAGTCGCTGTCCATGCGTACGGTTGTCACTGCATCCCGCATTGAACAGAACGACGTGCTGGCGCAGAGCGAAACGCAGTTTACCAATCGCGATCCCATCAATCGCTCGCCGCTCGCGTTCCGATCGGTTGAAGCGCTGCGCTGGAGCTCCGCGCTGGAGCACCGCACCGAGCTGAGCGGTTGGAGCATCACCCCGTTTGCTCGCCGCAACGTGTTATCGCTGTTGCCGTCGTGGCAGCTCACGTTCAATCCGCAGATCTGGGATACGCGCAATACATCGTACGGCGTCCTGGCGCGTGCGCGACGCGACTTCGCGCCACTGGCAAGTCGTATTATTGTAGGAGCCGATGTCGATGTCAGTCCGGGGTCATTCACCGCTGATCAGGCGGTCCTGCAGACCACCGGTGCCGGCGCGGATCGGATATTCGAACGCTACACGCTTGGTGTGCGACAGTACGATTACGACGTGACATTCCGTCAGGCATCGCCGTATCTGCACAGCGAGTTTTCGCCGCTGCCCAAGGTGCGTGTTGACGCGGGCATTCGGTTTGACGCCGTAGAATACGACTACACCACCACACTCGCGCCGCGCGACACGGGGCGCTACCGGGTACCATCGTCACAGACACGTTCGTATCAGCGCACCAGCCCCAAGTTCGGTGTGACAGCAGACATAGCGCCGTGGCTGAATGTGTACGGTTCCTGGCGCACCGGCTTCCGCGCGCCGTCTCACACGCAGCTGTTTCAGCAGAACGATGCCAACAACACGGTTGATCTGCGTCCGGTCACCGTAACAAGCGCCGAGTTTGGAGTGCGCGGTGAGCTTGCGTCGCGACTGTCGTGGTCGCTCACCACGTACGATATGCGTTTGCAAAACGATATCATCACGTTTGTCACTGAATCAAACTCGCGCATTGCAACCAACGCTGGCAGCACGAGCCATCGCGGCGTTGAGGGCGCGTTGAGTACACGCCTGCTTCGCGCGGTGCGGTTGGATTTGTCCGGTGCGTACGCCGATCATCGCTATCGTGAGTGGACGCCGCAGGCCGCACGACCGGCCAATGGAAGTGCCGCCGCAGTGTCTGAGGTGTCGTTTAACGGACAGCGCATTGAACAGGCACCACGCCTGCTGGCCAACGCGTTGCTCACGGTCACACCGCGTGTACTGCGCGGGGGCAGAGTGGCAGCCGAGTGGTCGCACACGGGCGGCTACCCCATGGATCCTGGAGGCACGGTGGACTACGGTGGACATGATCTGCTTACGCTGCACGTCAATGCCTATCTGGCGGGCGGCATGGAGCTCTTTGGCCGCGTCGTCAATGTAGCCGACAAGACGGACGCCGAAGTTGCGTCGTTTGACCTCTTCCAGGGACAGCAGCTGACACCAGGTATGCCACGCACCGTATTTGCCGGTGTGCGGTGGGCGTTCGAACGATGAACGGCCTGACACATGA
>JBBSPO010000446.1:0-2524 GCA_038258695.1 Gemmatimonadales bacterium
ACGATTTTTTCGCCGGCCGAAAGCCCGGACATCACCTCAAAGTGCCGCTCGCCCGCGATCCCTACTTTTACGGGGCGGAAGGTCACTTTGTTGTCAGTACCAACCACGAAGACGCCCTCGACGTCCGTACGGCCTATCTTGGGCGTGGACGACCCACGTCCCATTGTGACCGCTGAATCCTCAGTTTTGAGGGCTTCGTTTTCACGCACCGTAAGCGCAATAATCGGGATGGACAGCACCGCACGGCGCGTATCGGTGATGATCTTGGCCGTGGCCGAAAAGTCCGGGCGCGTATCGACGGGCGGATTGATGAGTTCGATGCGCACTTCAAAGTCGACCGCCTGATCGGCCGAGGCCGCACCACCGGCCGATGCTGAGACCGAGCTGTTGGAGATTTCCACCACGCGGCCATAGAAGGTGGTGTCCATGAAGGCATCGATTTGCACGACGGCCGAGTCGCCGACTTTCACGCGCGACACGTCTGTTTCGTCAACGCGCACTTTGGTTTCGAGCACGCTCATGTCGGCAATGGTGAGCAGCGTGGCTTCGGCTCTGTTGAGGGTACCCATGATGGCCGTTTCGCCTTCCTGCACACGCAACCGGGTGATTTTGCCGCTCATGGGTGCCACAATGCGTGTGCGGGTGAGCGATTGCCGGGCGTCGCGCAGGTTGGCTTGTGATTGCTCTACGGAAAAGCGCGCTGACTCAAGCTGCGCCTCCGTGACTTCCTGCTGTGTTTTGGCCTGCTCCACCTGTTCAATGGAGATGAGATCGGGCGTGCCCGTCTGGATTTCCTTGAGACGGTCGTAGTTGCGCGTGGCCTGGATGCTGTTGGCGCGCGCCTGAGCTTCCTGCGCCCGGGCCGACGCGAGTCCCGCTTCAGCACGTTGCACGGCGGCGGCTGGCTGCTCCGGGTCAATCTGCAGCAGGAACTGTCCGCGCGTCACCATGTCACCTTCCTTAACGGACAGTGTGACAATGCGACCGGTCACGTCGGCGCTGACATCTACCCTGATGCGCGGCTCAATCTTCCCGCTGGCGGTGACGGAGGCCACGAGATCGCGGTTTTCGACTTCTTCTATGCGCACTTCTGTGGTTTGCGGGCCACTGCGTTTGGCGCCGACGTACGCCAGCCCCGCGAGGCCGGCTACCACGACAACACCAATACCTATTTTGACGCCTTTGGTCATTACACGAATCCCGGGTTAACGAAGTGGACGTCCAACGGCCGCTTCGAGCTGCGCAAACGCGCGCTGAAAGTCATAAATCGAGTTGATACGGTCGTTCTCTGCTCGTTCAAAGTCGGTGCGCGCCTGAATCAACTCTACCAGGTTGATGGCACCTGCCCGATACCGCTCTTCGGCCAGCAACAGCGCACTGCGCGCGGTGCGGGAGTTTTCTTCCTGCAAATCGACCGCCTGCTTGTTGGCGGTGAGCGTAAGGTACGCCGACGTGACTTCGGTCTGGATGCGCAGCTCTTCGGCGCGCAGGCTGTTGTCGGCGTTGCGACGCTGCACGATGGCGTTTTCTACGTTGCTCTCGCGCTGGAAGCCGTTGAAGATGGGCAGCGAAACGGAGGCGTTGAGGCTGTACGGCGTCCGAGTGAGGCCAAACGGAAAGGTGGCCTGCTGATCCCGGATGGCCTGTTCCGCTTCCGGGGTAAATGCGATGTTCGCGCAGTTGGCGAGATTGTTGGGAAGCCCCACGGCGGCGCGCACTTCTTCGCTGCGAATACAGCCGGCCCGCGACGCGATGGCACCCGCCTGCCCCTGCGCAATGAGCGCGTTGGTATTGGTAAAGCGCTGCGAGAAGCCGGACACGCCGGTGCCCAAACTTACAGTGGGGAAATACGCACTACGCGCGACGGACACGCCGCGGCCGGCCTGCACCCGTCGTAAACGGGCCGCCTCTACAGTAGGGTTGGCGCGGCGCGCCTGTTCAAGCAGGTCGTCGACAGCGATGTCGGGCAACACCACATCGAGCGCGCCGGTGAGCTGCGTACCAGCTGACGGGGCGACGCCCATGAGCTGAAAGAGGCGCAGCAGTTCTACCTGCGCGGTGTTCTGTGCGTTGATGGAGGCCACGCGCTGTTGGCCGTTGGCCACCTGGGCGCGCTGCACATCGAGCTGGGTACCAATGCCAACCGTGAGTCGCGCGCTTGCCAGATCGAGCTGCGCCTGCGTGGTGGCCAGCAAGGTGTCCTGCAGCGTGGCGCGGGCAGTGGCCTGACGGGCAGCAATGAACTGCGAGGTGACCTGCTGGCGCAGCGCGACGTCGGCCGCCACGATATCAGCCTCGACGGCGTTGGCGTTGGCCTTTTGCGACCGTAGCTGGTTGAGCGCGGCCATGGAAAACTGCATGTTCGCGTTGAGGTTACCGTTGGTATTGAGCTGGTCATTGGTGGAACCAAAGCCCTGACCACCAAAGAACTCCTGTCGTCCTTCACGCCAGCCACCGGAAAAGCTCGAGCTCACATTGGGCAAGAACGCACCGTAGGCGTTGCGCACCTGGAGGTCGGCCTGCC
>JBBSPO010000447.1:0-2493 GCA_038258695.1 Gemmatimonadales bacterium
AGCAGCCCTTGCCCGGCTCCTGGCACAACAGCCGACACCAGCGGAGCAAGCCACGGGGAGACGCCTCCTGGCATGGGCACGCGCGTGGGTTGGCTGGCAGCCAGCTCAGCGCGCCCCGCCGCCTGGACAGCTGGCGTAAGCGAACTGGTGTGCGCCATCGGCTGTGCGTGTGCGCGGGGCGCCGTGATCGTTGCGATTGCGACCAGAAATCCGGCATGCGTGGCGATGACACCCGCACGACCGAGCAATCGCCCGGCCATCCGGAGGCACCGCGCCACAGACGCGGTTTGACTAGAAAAGGAAGCGAAGCGAGACATACGTGGGCGTGGCACCGGCCTGTGCTGAAAAACTGTCAAACCTGCGGGCAATGTCGAGAATCATTCCGTCGGACAAATACGCGCCCACGCCAATGGCGGGTCCACCGCGCTCCCCCTCGTCCAGCGCATAGCCGCCGCGCAGGCTGTAGCGGCCACGGTATGTGACAACCGCACCCAATCTCGCGCCCACAGAAATGTCTGCGGTACTTTTGAACAGATCGGCCATGACATCAACTGTCGTTTCTGCAGAGTCGAGCGCAGGGATTGGAACACGCCCACTCGCTCCAACCTGCCACGTGCGCGGAAGCGGATCGGCCTGCTCGGCGTCCTGCACCTGAAAGCGCGGACCGATGTGCCGCACGGCGGCAGCGACGGTTATCGGCAGCTTCGTCGGCACCACGTACTGTGCACCGATGTCGAGTGCGCTGCTTGAACCGGAAAGCTGCGGCGTGTCGCCGCATAGCCCCGAACAAGTGAACGCCTGACGCGCGTATTTGTAGTTGAGTCCAAAGCGCAACCTGCTGCCGATTGCCGTAGCGTATGAGACCATCGCCACCGAACTTCGAATGGTAATCCGGCCGATCTCACCACCCGTGATCGGATCGGTCAGCCCCTGGGTGCCGTAGTCAAGAATGGTCGCTGACGCGCCGATCGTACCCAGCACACGTGATGGTCGCGCAACGCTGATCGCGGCGCTTGTGCCCTCAAAGGTCTGCGATCCATTCAGCGACATTTCGGAGCGCTTCATGGCGGCAAGTGCCGCGGGATTCCACCAAGCGCTCTCGGCGCCAAGAGTATCGGCGACGGCGGCTTCGCCACCGGCTACGCTTCGTGCACCGATCGGCAGCAGGAGAAAGGTTGCACCGGCGTCCTGCGCACCAAGCTGCATCGATGCAAGAAGCGGTGATCCGGCCAATGCAACCACGATTCCGCAAAGAAGCGTGATGAAACAGCGCGGGCTCACGCTGAACGTGAGGGAGCGGGATCTCCGTAGCCGAGTGAGTTCACGGCACCACGTTTTTTCCGCCAGTTCGGTAGCACCTTGACCCACAGGTCGAGGTACACCGGTTCACCGACGAACTTTTCAATCTTCAATCGCGAGGCACGACCGAGTTTCTTGATTTGCTGCCCGCCGGCTCCAATCACAATCGCCTTCTGGCTTTCACGTTCGACATAGAGGACCGCACGAATGTACAACGGTGTCGACCCTTCTCGGTACTCATCAATTGCGCAGGCAAGTGCATGGGGAAGTTCATCACCCAGCTGCTCCATGGCCGTTTCGCGTACAAACTCGGCGCAAAAAAAACGCATGGGGAGCGTACTGATCTCATCGGCTGGATAAAGGTACGGGCTTTCCGGAAGCGCAGCTGTTATCGCGCTCACGAGTGGATCGAGGCCCGAACCAGTCAACGCGGACATCGTCAGGACAGGCGGCTGTGCAGACGCCGCAGTCACGGTCAACGCGTCACGCAGTTCTGCATCAATCTGATCCGTCTTATTCAGAACGGTGATTACCTGCGCTTTCGGCTCCCGTTCGAGGGAGGCCGCTTCAATAAAGGTTGGCCAGGGTAACGCGGAATCGAGCGGGCTCAATGCCCAATCACGTACCGCGTGTGGTTTGAGCGCAGCGACATCGACCATATACACGATGACATCCGCGTCGCGCACGGCGGCCAGTGCAGCACCTCGCATGGCCTGATGCAGCAGGTCCTTGGGATCAAGCAAGCCAGGTGTATCGAGGACGACCATTTGTGTGTCGTCCTGCGTACGCAGTCCAACGACGCGATGGCGGGTGGACTGTGCTTTGGGACTTGTGATCGCGAGCTTTTCACCGACGAGTCGGTTAAGCAGCGTGGATTTGCCGGCGTTTGGTTTACCGGCGACGGTTACAATGCCGGCGCGAGACATGGAAGGGAGAATGGGTGTAGCGCGCGGTAAGCGCAACGGGTGGTGAGCGAGAGATTCGCCGGGAGTGTGATGGTTGTCGCGTTGTCTGGTGCGCGGTGTGCAGGGGGTCGGTGGGGGGGGGGGGGTGGAAACACGAAACCCCCGCCACAGTGAAGTGACGGGGGCTCCGCAAAGGGTGCCGGCAACGGCCTACTCTCCCGCGATCTCTCGACCGGAGTACCATCGGCGCTGTCAGGCTTAACGACCGTGTTCGGTATGGGAACGGGTG
>JBBSPO010000448.1:0-2490 GCA_038258695.1 Gemmatimonadales bacterium
CGGAACGCCGGTCTGGTTGGCGCGTGAATATTGGTGAGCAGACTGGTAGTGTTTGTTCGCACGTTGTTTCTCGCGCGCTACCTCGGCACCAGCGCCGAAGCAGATGTCTATACCATGGCGCAACGCATTCCCAATGCGCTACGCAACTTGTTGGGGGAGGGCACGCTGTCAGCCGCGTTTGTGCCGGTGTACAGCGCGCTGCTTGGGCGCACGGAGCTTTCCCGACCGGATGATGCTCAGGCTGCGGTCGACAATGATCAGGCTGCGCGTGCTCTGGCCAACGGTTTGCTGGGCGTACTTCTCGTTAGCGCTTCGGTACTCACACTGATCGGTATTGTGGCCGCACCGCTGCTGACACAGGTGCTGGCTCCAGGGTTTGAGGGTGAGAAGGCGGAACTCACCACCCGTCTCATGCGCGTACTGTTTCCGATGTCCGCGCTGATGGTGATCTCCGGATGGTGTTTGGGTGTACAAAACTCACATCGCCGGTTTTTCATTTCGTACGCCAGTGCGGCTATGTGGTCGCTGGCGCAAATCGTGTTGCTGGCTGGCTGGGGCTCCCGCGCTGAGTCATTGCAGCAGCTGGCGTGGTGGCTGGCGTGGGCAACGCTGGCGGGTGCGTTGCTTCAGGTGGCGGTACAACTGCCCGAAGTGTGGAAACTCACGGGACCACTGCGGCCAACTTTTGTGCGCCCCAACTCGCATGTTCGCGCTGTGGTGCGCAATGTGTTTCCGGTGGTGGGCGCACTTGGAGTGGTGCAACTTTCGGGCTTTGCAGATGGCTTTATCGCATCATTGTTGCCCCGTGATGGTGCAGTCAGCGCGCTCAACTACGCGAATCTGATCATGTTGTTGCCCGTGAGTTTGTTCGGGATTGCGGTTTCGGCGTCGTCGCTGCCCGAGTTGGCGCGCGCGCAGTCATTGGGCACCGCTGATGACGATGTGGCGCAACGCCGCGAACTGGCGCGCACGCGCGTCAGTCAGGGCTGGCTTCGCATTGTGTTTTACGTGTTGCCCAGCGCGGTGGTGTTTATAACGTTTGGCGATCTGGTAATTGGCATGTTATTGCGCTCAGGGCTCTTTGGTGATCGCGAACAGACACTCGTTCACGCCACGCTGGCCGCGTACAGCGTGGGGTTGGTTGCGTTTGCGTCCAACCGACTGTTTGCAACCGTATTCCATGCGGCGCAGGACTACAAAACACCACTTCGATTTTCCATGGTGAGCGTGGCGGTGTCGATATCTGTGGCCGCCGGTTTGGCGTATACGTTTCGCGCGCATCCGCTGGCCACGGCGGCCATTGCGCTTGGTGCAGCGATTGGATCATGGGTCAACTTTGCACTGCTTTCTACGGCAGCACGCAAAGTGGCAGGCCCGCTGCTCGACCCGTCGGCAAAGTGGGTTTTTGTGCGAGTAGTGGTGGTCACGCTGCTTGCCCTTGCAGTGGCGCTTGGATTGCGCGTCGTGCTGCCACCGCTGCACCGCTGGATTGAAGGGCCCGTTGTCCTGGGTGCGTTTTCGCTGGTGTATTTGGTGGCGTCGTGGTGGGGCGGTTCAGCGGAAGCAGCACGTTGGCTCAGGCTGCGGGCGCGTGTGCCACGGAGTGCGGCGGACGAGGGTTCATGAGCACCACTGAGCGTATGCCACCAACGGTAGCGGCCAAGGTCCCGCACCTGCCCGAATCACCGGGCGTTTACCTGTGGAAAGACGCCACCGGCACGATTCTGTATGTGGGCAAAGCCAAACGACTGCGTTCGCGTGTGCGCAGCTATTTTGCGCTCGACCATGTCAGCCCACGCACCATTGCGATGGTACGCCGCATTGCTGACGTTGACACGCTGGTTGTGCCGAGCGAAGCACACGCGCTCATTCTCGAAGCCAATCTCATCAAGGAGTATCGCCCGCGTTTTAATGTCGCGCTGCGCGATGACAAGTCGTATCCGTACATCAAGGTCACGGTGCAGGAGCCGTTTCCACGGGTAATGGTCACACGACGGCTGGTCGATGACGGCGCACGTTACTTCGGACCATATACCGATGTAGCGGCCATGCGGCGTGCGTTGAACGTGGTCAAGCGCACCTTCACCGTGCGATCATGTCACTATGATCTGCCGCGTGAGCGTGTGGATAGACCGTGTCTCGATTATTTCATCAAACGGTGTCACGCACCGTGTGTCGGATGGCAGGAGCAGGCAGCCTATCGCGGTATGATTGATGACGTCGTGGCGTTTCTTGATGGCCGAACCAGCGATGTGGTTGGACGGGTGCGCGACCGTATGCGACTGGCCTCGGATAATCTTGACTATGAGACCGCCGCTGATATGCGCGACGCGCTGCGGCATCTCGAAAAAATGGAAGAGCCAACCGTCGTTGTAGATGTCGAAGGCGGAGATCGCGATGTGATTGGCTACGCGCGCGATGGCGAAGACGCGTGTGCCGTGGTCATGCGCATACGCGACGGCAAGTTGCTGGCTCGCGAACAGCGGCTGC
>JBBSPO010000449.1:0-2486 GCA_038258695.1 Gemmatimonadales bacterium
ATTCAATGGACGGAGGACGGTCCAGGCGTGCTGATGGAGCGCTTTCCCATGCGCGACATGGAAATCCAGAACGGCGCCGCGCTCACCGTGCGCGAATCGCAAATGGCGTTGTTTGTGAATGAGGGTAAGGCCGCCGATGCGTTCGCGCCGGGCTTGCACAAGCTCACCACCAACACGCTGCCGTTGCTCACCAACCTCAAGAACTGGGACAAGCTGTTTCAGTCGCCGTTCAAGAGTGATCTGTATTTCTTCTCCACGCGGCTGCAAACCAACCAGCGCTGGGGCACGCAGCAACCCATCACCATTCGCGACAAGGAGTTTGGCGCGGTTCGACTGCGCGGCTTTGGCGTGTACAGCTACCGATTGGTGAATCCGCTGGCGTTTCACACCAATGTCGCAGGAACGCAGGCGCAGTACGAAGCGAGCGAGCTCGAACCGCAGCTGCGCAACGCGGTCATCTCGTCATTCACAACAGCGTTTGCCAAAGCCGACGTGCCATTCCTCGATATGGCGGCGAATCAGGCGGCGTTGGCCATTTTGATTGCCGCCGAGTTGGCACCGCAGTTTGCAACGTACGGTTTGGAGCTGTCCACCTTTACGGTCGAAAATCTTTCGCTGCCCGACGAGCTGCAGAAGCGTCTCGACGAGCGCATCTCCATGAACATGGTGGGCGACTTGCGGCAGTATGCGCAGTATCAGGCCGCACAGTCGATCCCCATTGCGGCAGCCAACGAAGGTGGGCTGGCCGGCATGGGTGTGGGTCTCGGTGCCGGCGTCGGTATTGGTGGCATGATGGCCGACGCATTTCGGGGCGCCGCAGCCCCGGCACAACCGGCGCAGCCTGCAGCGCCGGCCGCACCAACCGACAGCTCCGCGGGCGCTCCGTCGGCGGTGACGGGCGAAACCAAGTTCTGCATTCACTGCGGCAAGTCGATTCCGTCAGTGTCCAAGTTCTGCAACATTTGCGGTGGTGGGCAGTCTTGACGCTGCACGTGTCATGATGGGACGCGAAATCATGGTGGAGGCGTACGGCTGCAATGCCGAACGCCTCACCAACATTGTGCATCTGCAACGTCTCTTCGCGACCATCGTGCAAGAGCTCTCGCTTCATCCGGTGGGTGAAGCGCAGTGGCATCAGTTTCCGCATCCGGGCGGCATCACAGGCATGTGTATGCTGGCCGAATCGCACCTCACCGTGCACACGTTCCCCGAGCACGGGTCGGTGTGTGTCAACCTGTTCTGCTGCACGCCTCGCGCCGACTGGCCGTGGGCCAGCAAACTTGAACAGCTGCTCGGCGCATCGCACGTCACGGTGCGTGCCACATCGCGTCCCTACGCGCAGCCCGGGCCCGCAGTAGACAACGAGCCGTACGACGCCATTGCGATTGCGTCGGCGTTCAACGCGCCGTTGCACAAGTCATGACGGCGCCGCCTCCGGGTAGCGCCGCCTGTCCGAACTGCGGCGCGCCTATTCGCTTTCGCTGGGCGCAGGCGGTGCAGACAACGTGTGACTTCTGTCGGTCGGTGCTGGTGCGCCGCGACCTTGATCTCGAGAAGATTGGTCAGCAGGCGGAGTTTCCGGTGACTGGTTCGCCAATTCAGCTGGGCATGGAAGGACGCTGGCGCGACAAAACGTTTCTTGTTGTCGGTCGCCTTACATATGCGTGGGCGCGTGGTCGCTGGAACGAGTGGTATTGTCGTCTGAACGACGGTACCAGCGCGTGGTTATCCGATGCGCAACTGGAATATGCGATGACGCGTGAGGTGGCACCGGGCAGGTCGCTTCCACATCCGGCGACACTCAAGGTGGGTGACAGGTTGGACACGCCGTCCGGAAGCTACGTAGTCACCGGTCTCACGCAGGCGGAGTACGTGGGCACCGAGGGTGAGCTGCCGTTCACCACCGGCGAGCGCGAACTCTGCTGGTTTGCCGATCTTTCGTCGGGTGATCAGGGCTTTGCAACACTCGACGGGAGTGAGTCACCGTCCCTGTTGTTTGAAGGTGAATATCTCACGTGGCGTGAGATGGCGCCGTCCGGGTTCCGGGAGTTGGCCGGATGGTAACCACGGCTTCACTCTCCTGTCCGAGCTGCGGTGCCGGTATCGCGCTGCACGCACAAGGCTGGGCGGTGACGGTTGCGTGTGGCACCTGCGGATCAGTGCTTGACGCACTCGATCCCAACCTCACGGTGTTGCAGGAGCACGCGCGACGCATGCCGTTTACGCCGAGCATTCCGTTGGGCACACGCGGCAAAGTTCGCGGTGTGGCGTACGAGATGATTGGCTGCCAGCGTGTCACGATCACAGTCGAAGGTAGTGACTATTCATGGACTGAGTACGTGTGCTTTAATCCGTACCACGGCTTCCTGTATCTGTCAGAGTATGAAGGCCACTGGAACGTGATTGAAAAGCTGCGTCAGCCTCCCACGGAGCGTGGCTTGCTCGGGCGTACGCAGGCCATACTCGACAATCGCAAGTACAACCAC
>JBBSPO010000450.1:0-2465 GCA_038258695.1 Gemmatimonadales bacterium
CGTCGCCAATTGGAACGCCCACGCCGTACGGCAGCATCACGCCGTTGTACTCCACACCAGCGACCGTGACGGGCCCCTGCATGCCATGCAACAGGATGGCAATCAGCCGATCGGGTGATCCAGTCACCCACTCGGAGCCGGCCAACGGCGGAACTGCTCCCGTCAAGCCCTTACCGTCTACCTGGTGGCACGCCACGCACGTTGCGTAGAGCTGTTCCCCCTCTGCGCTGGCTACGGTCGCCGGGGTGCCGGCGTCAGTTGGAGGAGGCGGTGCATCGGACGCAGTATCTGCGCTGCCTGAGCCGTCGCCACCTCCGCACGCAGTCCGGATTACGAACAAACCCGCGGCCAAAAACGGCCTGCTGAAACGCACGTCAATCATCGTCAAACTCCTTGGCAGAGTGATCAGACTTCGGTCGCAGCGGCGCGGCAGCGCGACACTAAGCGACTCCTGTAGCCTAGCATATCCCGAACGCCTTGCCTAGTTGGCGCGTTATCGGCATGTCGTGGAGAAGGCACGACCTTTCGTCTCCCACCGATCAGTTCGCCATGCCTGCTTTCAGCGTTCGCAAACTTCGCAGTCTTTCTGAGCGGCCCCGCAATCACCGCTGGCTGCTGCTCGTTGGCCTGTTGGCGTTGCTGTTTGTCGACGCACCAGACGCGTGGTCACAGCGCGGACGCACGGTCATTGAGCCCAACGTGCCATACGACGGCAAGTTCACGTTCGTGCGCGTGCGGTACACGCAGGGCTATCGCATGGCCTGGAGCGCAGACTATCCGGCCATGGAGCGTAACTTCATGACCATTCTCACCGAGCTCTCGTCCATGAAGCTGCACAAGGACGGCAGCAACATCTACACGCTCGACGACCCGGAGTTGTTCAACTATTCGGTGGCCTATCTCACCGAACCGGGATACTGGTATCCCACCGAGGCGGAAGCCACAGGACTGCGCACGTGGCTGGCCAAGGGCGGATTTCTGATCGTGGACGATTTTTACTTTGAACAACAGTGGCAGGTGTTTGAGCAAGGCATGCGGGATGTACTGCCCGATGCGCGCATCTTCCCGCTCGACATATCACACCCGGTGTTCAACTCGTTCTTCCAGATTGAAACGCTTGACGGCATGACGCATCCGTCCAACAGTAACGCACGGGCCCAGTACCTCGGCATCTTTGAAAACAATGATCCAACGCAGCGATTGCTCGTGGTTATCAACTACAACAACGATATCGGCGATTACATGGAGTGGTCGGGTGAGAGCTTCTATCCCGTCAACCTGTCAAACGACGCGTACAAGTTCGCCACCAACTATGTGATTTACGGACTCTCACGCTGAGTACTGTCCTGGTCGGCGTCGTACACCACGCGACCATTCATCACCGTCAAACGAACCTTTGCATCACGTATTTCGTGCGGTGATATGCGCGTGAGGTCACAGTCAAGCAGCACTACGTCCGCCAGTTTGCCGCGCGACAACACGCCCGTTTGTGTGTCAGCAAAACCCGCGTATGCCGCACCCTGCGTGTACGCCTGCATCGCTTGCTCAACGGTGATCTTCTGCTCAGGAATCCATCCGTCTGGATGCGCGTTGTCGAGCGTGCGCCGGGTGACCGCCGCGTAAATGCCCTCCAGCGGCGTGGGGGGCGCAACGAACCAGTCGCTGCCAAACGCCAGTGTTGCGCCGTGGTCGAGCATTGACCGAAACGCGTAGGTGTAACGGGCCCGTTCGGCACCGACGACATTTTCCGCCCAGCGACCGTCATCAATGGCGTGGTACGGCTGCATGCTCGCCACAACACCCAACTCGCGAAAACGTGGCAGCTCGTCGGGATGCAGATGCTGCGCGTGTTCAATGCGCCAGCGTCGGTCACGGACACCGTGTTTGGCTGCAACCCGCGCAAACAAATCAAGTTGCGAACGAATGGCCCGATCACCAATCGCGTGAATGGCTAGCTGCAGCCCATGGGCGTCGGCGGCCAGCATCCACTGAAGCATTGCATCGGGGTCTGTGACAAACAATCCAGCGTTGTCGGGCGTGCCGCAGAACGGTTCGAGCATGGCGGCCGTGAGCGAGCCAAGTGAACCGTCTACAAAGGCCTTGAGCAGTCCAATGCGAAAGAGCGCATCGCCAGCACCGTGCGTGGCGATATGTTCGGCGAGCCGAGCGTGCGTGGACAGCGGAACGGCCGCGTAAATGCGCGTGAGCATGTTGTTGCTGTCGCGCGCGCGCTGAAACACCGGCAGATCTTCCCAGAAGCCCATGTGATGCACCGCCGTCACGCCCTTTGACGCCACGTGCGACATGGCAGCATTGAGCGCACCGTCCAGCTGTGCGTCTGACATTTGCGGGATGGCACGCGAAACCAGCGGCATGGCGTTGTCCTTGAACACGCCCGTTGGTGCGCCGCTGGCGTAGCGTTCAATGGTCCCTCCGTCAATCTCGCCCGTGTGCTGCAACAGGCC
>JBBSPO010000451.1:0-2440 GCA_038258695.1 Gemmatimonadales bacterium
CAATCAAATTATAGCCATGGCGATGTTCTGCCTGTTCAGCAGCGCGCGCAACTTCCGTAAAAAAGACGTTTTCAATCGTCGACACCACAAGGCCAAGCAGATTAGTGCGGCGGCGGCGGAGTGACTGTGCGACCGGATCGGGCTGATATCCGAGTGCGGCGGCGGCCTCCAGAACCAACTCACGCGCGCGCGCACTGACATGGGGATGGCCAGTAAGCGCGCGGCTCGCAGTCGCCACCGAGACGCCGGCCCGTTGTGCAACATCCTTCATGTTTGGATTCACTGGTGACATAGGAATGTGTCACTCGTTTGGAGAAAGAGAATTTTTGGAATCGATTACATTTCTATTGTAAACGATTCCAGTCTCTCTGTCAAGCATGAATGTATCGCTGTTGGAGGTACCATGCATGGTATCGATAGTGCGTGGAATCGACGGTCAGTTCGTAGTGTGTGACTCATGTGCGCCGGCGCTGAACGACGATGGAATACGTAGTCGTGTGATGCTCTATTCCTCACCAGCACAGAGCATCAACACGCGCTTTGGTGCGCTGATCACAACGACTCTATGCGCACGCTCCTCATCGCGCCGCTGCACCAAAACGACAACCACACAATGACATGGCTGTGGTAAAGGTGGCTGTTCAGATTTACCCTGGTTTTACTTTTTACAACTCCACTCGCACGAGGAACCACACCTGTTCACACACTTTGTCCCACTTGGAGCTGGCCAAGGCGTTCAAGCTCGCATCGTTTCCCCACATTCAGGAGTTTGCCCAAACTCTTTTACCCCAAACGTGAACAGTTACTGGTAAAGCGTGTGTTGACACTACGCACGCGGCCGCCACTGGTTGTCATCACCGCGCTTGTCTGCCGCTAACGCCGACTGCACAAGATCCCCTGATTGAAATAAACGCATCGTAAACTGGGCATCCGCTTCCTGTACCGCGACGCTCGACACGGGATTGCAGAACACACGTTGCCCACCGGCATACCGTTCTTCAAGCACACGTTCATAGCGGTAATAGGTCATCGCTCGCCAATGAATGCGCGTCGCCCCATATCCCTGAAAGAAGTGTCTTTCTTCATGGGGTGTGACACGACGTTCAATCGTCGATCCAATAATAAACAACAGATCACGTTCGCGTGGTGCAATCCGCGGAGTATCCCAATCAACAAGAAAGAGATTGCCGTCCGCATCAAGCATACTATGTGCTGCATGCACATCGCCGTGGCATACGACCGTATCAAACTGCTCCGTTTGGAGCATGCTTCCAAGGCGTTCTGTACGATCGGTGAGATGCTGTATCACCATCGTGTGTTGCTGCCAAAATGCGGCAAATTCCTGTTGCACGGGAAGCGTAAAGTGCCTGGTTTGGACATGTTTCTGGAGTGCGCGGACAACATCAATCATGGGACTTGCAAAATCTTCGACCGCTATCGCACCAGAAAAGTGGACTCGATTCCACTGCAATGAATAGCGTTGAGCGTGGTCCCAAAGATCATCCATTGGTGGTCAGACATGCCGCGCTGCATCGCGTTCTCCCCCGCAATGAATGGGTACAGAGTAAGGCTGTACCCATCAAGTCTACACCAGAGATCATGCCGCAGCGTTGGGAGTGGCGCAAGGATGTTGGTGATCCCGTGGTCAATGCGTGCGTGGGGAAGACGGAGGTTGGCAGGTACAATAGAATTGCGCGTACGTTTCAGGAAGTAGGATGCGCCATCGCGCGTATGAATGCGATAAACAGCTGCATTAGGATCATAGCCAATGGGCAAAAACGTACGAGCAGCAATGGTCAACCCATAGGTATGTTCGAGGCAGCGCGTAATAGCCGTGTCGGGGAGGGCAATTTTTCACGGAGCATAATACATTCTCGCCGTCCATTTCCGGTCTTCATATCCGCTGAGTGATCTATCATTCTGCTGATAGTAGAGCAGGGTGTCGTGTGAAAGCCGATAGACCGCGCCGCCGCTGGTGTCCTCCACGGATGCCGGTTATGTCGGAGTGCTCATGACTCGTGCAGATGGTCGCCACGCCGGAGCCGCGCCAGCGTCGCGGCACTCCGTTGCCGGGCGGCGGCGGTCGCGTCGTCGTCGATGACCAGCTGCGTGATCACGGCCCCATCCCACCGCACCCGCAACCACTGGCCCGGCTGCGCGCCTGCTGGCAGCTGATCACGCGGTACATTCACGACCTGCTGATCTACGCCGACGAGCAGCACGGCGATGTCGCCTGCAAAGCGGTCAATGACGACCGTTGTTTTCGATGGGGGTGCATAATCATCACTTATGGCGTTTCCTTCCACACGGTCACCAGATCGCCCGTTTGATTATATACCGCTGCGGATTCGGCAGCGCGATTGTTCCAGATCGCGCGCCCGCTCTGCGACGGCACCGCCTGCGTCGCTCCTGCCGCAAGTGTGCCGGTGAGCTGCGCGTG
>JBBSPO010000452.1:0-2437 GCA_038258695.1 Gemmatimonadales bacterium
GGCCGAGCCGAAGTCGGTCTGGGTTGTGGAGAAAAATCCGACGCGTGAATCATGCAACCGCGCCATCATCGGCTGCTCGGGCAGCTTGGTGAGCGAGTAATGATAGAGCGTGGTGCCACCGCTGCCGGCACCGGGTCCTGTGGGCGGTGCGTTGCACGTCAGCGAGGCGTCGACTTCGACGTTGATGGAATACGGCGCCATGCGCTCCACAAAGCTGCGTGACGCGTCGCGCTGCTGTCGCGAGCAGCCCTGAGAGAACTCGTCGACCGCGCCGGTGAACATGCGCGACACATCGATAACGGTGCTGGAGTCCTTGCCGAAGGCTTCGACGTTGTACGCCGCAATGATCGTCGCGTAGCGGATCATGTCCACCGACTTGTTGATAGAGCCGGTGTCACTGGAAACGTTGCGCAGATTGGACTGCCGCATGAGAATCCGCGTGCCGGCACGCTCGAAACGCACGAGCGCCTGACCAGCTCCGGTACCGCCACTCACACCATTGGGCGTGGCGCGAATGGTGCGCACAACAATCATGTCTTTTCCGAGCTCTGAAGCCGGAATCTCGAAGAACCAGCGTCCACGCACTTCATGCACACCGAACAGCCCCTGCTTGGAGACCGCGGCCGATGTAATGACGGAGTTATAGGGTCTGGGCACCGGGTCGGCGCCTGGTCCACCACCGCCGGGGGCGCCGGTAGCAGGGCGGGCGCCGGAGTCGCCTGGGGTGTTGGCCGCCGACGGCCGGGCACCGGCTGTCGGACGAGGAGAGGAACTGGGCGCTGGCTGGCGGCACGCGGTCACAAGGACCGCCGCTGTCAGCGCTGATAAGGCAAGAACGCGCATCGTGCGGGGGTGAGAGGGAATACGAGGTGGGCAGTGGCGGGAAGCGTGCTGATCCGCCACGTTTGTTAAACTATCTTCCTGCCGGACGATATGCCTCGAAAAAACATCGATTGCTTAGCGCCCATCCTACTACTCCCTGGTCCCGCTCCATGCTGAACCCCACCACCAATGGAGCGTCGCCGATGTCTGACGGCCGCTCCGTGGCGGTAGCTGCCTGGAGCCAGGACGGTGTCATTCTCGACGCCAACGACGCTTTCCTGGCGCTGGTGGGCGCGTCGCACGACGTGCTGCTGAATGGGTCGCTGACCTGGGACACCCTGGAAGATTCGGTGGCGGCGGTTTCGACTCGCGTCATGCGCACGTTGGTGGCCGAGGCCGGCATGGCGCCCCCGTACGAAACACTGTTGCGTCACGCCGACGGCACCCTGGTGCCGGTGCTGGTAGTGGTGACGACGCTTGACCGGGAGCGAGGCGTGGGGTGGTGTTTTGCGCTCGATCTGCGCACGCAAAAATCCACTGAAGCTGCGCTTCGCACCTCTGAAGAGCGCTACCGATTGGTCACCCGTGCCGCTGGCGGCGCGATCTGGGAATGGGATCTGGTGCGGGACGAGATCACTTTCCTCGATGGCGTTGCCGATCGCTTTGGATGGGATGTGGCGGGACGCCCGATGCCCCTGAGTTGGTGGCATGAGCGCATTCATCCCGATGATGTCGGAGCGCTGCTGGCGACGGCCGAAGAAGTGCACGAAAGCCGCATTGGCAACGCCACGCACTCCTACCGGTTTCGCCGCGCCGACAACAGCTGGGCCATGGTGCACGATCACTTCCACGTGGTGCGCGACGAACAGGGTGGCCCGGAGCGTGTGCTGGGTGTCATGCTCGATGCCACCGATCGGCACGCACTGGAAGAACAGTTGCGTCAGGCGCAAAAAATGGATGCGGTGGGGCGTCTGGCCGGCGGCGTGGCGCACGATTTCAACAACCTGCTGACAGTCATTCGCGGTAACGCGTCACTGCTGCTTGAGCAGCTGCCGGCGGAGAGTGAACTGCGCGGCGAGTTGCAGGAAATTGAACGGGCCGCATCCCGGGCCAGTGATCTCACACGACAGTTGCTCGCGTTTGGTCGCAAGCAGGTATTGCAGCCGCAGGATCTGGATATCAATGCGGTTGTTGCGCAGCTCACGCGCATGCTCGACCGACTGATTCCCAAAACGATCACGGTGCGGCTTACTCCGGCGGCTGACGTGGGACTGGTGCGTGCCGACCGTGGTCAGGTGGAGCAGGTGATTCTGAACCTGGTCATCAACGCACGGGATGCGATGTCGGAGGGCGGCGTGCTGGAGTTGCGCACGGGTGAGTTTGGTGTGGGTCGAGCACAGCGCGGATGGCATACCGGGGGGCCAGTGGCGCCGCCCGATGTGCCCATCCGGCCAGGGCGCTACATCTACCTGTCGGTCACCGACTCCGGTGCCGGCATGGATGATGCCACGCGCGCACGCGCATTCGAGCCGTTTTTTACGACCAAGGCGGTAGGCCAGGGAACCGGGTTGGGGCTGGCCACGGTGTACGGTATCGTCAAGCAAAGCGACGGGTA
>JBBSPO010000453.1:0-2393 GCA_038258695.1 Gemmatimonadales bacterium
CGAATTTCTTCGGCCTGCGAGCGCGGTACGGTGCGACGCCAGATGCGCCCGCGGACTTCATCGAGAATGCGCGCCGGTGCACCCTGCAACACCACTTCCCCTTTGTTGATGATGGCCATCTGCGAGCACAGTTCGCGCACATCCTCCACGATGTGTGTGGAGAGAATCACCACCACATCCTCGCCAATGTCGGCCAGCAAATTCAGAAACCGGTTGCGCTCGGTGGGATCGAGGCCAGCCGTTGGTTCATCGACGATCAAAAGCTTTGGGCTTCCCGCGAGCGCGATCGCAATGCCGAGTCGTTGCTTCATGCCGCCGGAATAGCCGCCCACCGTCTTCTTTCGCACGTCGTACAGATTGACTTGCTGCAGCAGCGCTGCCACGAGCTCGCGACGTTCACCAGCCGCCGTCACGCCTTTGAGCGTGGCAAAGTGATCGAGAATGGCTTCGGCCGGCATGTTCGGGTAGAGTCCGAACTCTTGCGGCAGGTATCCCAGCACCTCACGCAGCTGTTCGGGATGTTGCAGCACGTCGAGTTCGCGGAACATGATGGAGCCGCTGTCTGGTGGCTGCAGTGTGGCAATGGTGCGCATGAGTGTGGACTTGCCGGCGCCGTTGGGGCCGAGCAGGCCGAACATCCCGGCAGGGATGGAGAGCGTGACATTGGCGAGGGCGCGCACGCCGTTTGCATACGTTTTGGACAGGCCATGGATGACGAGGGACATCGTGGTTCCTGGAAGCTGGAGGGTGCAGTGCCACAGCGCGTGCGCGACCGGGATCGGACACTCAGTCGGCATTCGTTGATTATGCGCTGTGGTTGCGTGCCTGGCGAGCGGCGGGGGGTGAGCCGCCGCGCCAGCGTTTTGCGCGTGTGCTCATGTGGGCGCATCGGTTCACTCGCACGTCCGGCCGCAACGTCGGGTCCCGTTTCTCTGGATCATCTCATGACACAACACCGTTCTGCGCGGGGTATGGCGCTCGCCCTCACGATTCTGGCGCTCACGGCCTGCGGCGGGTCGTCGTCCGACGACGGTGGCTTCGGACCGCGTGAAGGCGCCAATCAGTCCGCAACAACCGTCGCGACGCCGGCGACCGCGACGATCGCGCGTGGCGGCTCCACGAGTACGAGCATCGTCTATTCAACCACCGGCGGTCTGACCCTCGGCGGCGGAGGATCGATCAACAAACAGTACGCGGGTATTTCGGTGGACCAGACCGGTGGCAGTGGGTCGGGCGCAAGCATTACCGAGGTGTACACCATACGCGCCGATGTCTCGGTGCCGACGGGCACACATAACGTGACGTTTTCGAAGCCCGTTTCCGGATGGACCGGCTCCGGGCCGGCGTCGGCGGCTACGCAGGTCACGTTCCGGTTGACCGTTGCGCCGTAGCGCAGTAGTCCCTCCCCGGAGCGAGGGTGCGTGCCGATTCGTGGTCGGCGGCGGAGCGGGCGCGGGGTGAGCGCGGGGTGAGCGTGCGGTGAGCGTGCGGTGAGCGTGCGGTGAGCGTGCGGTGAGGGTGTGGTGAGCGTGCACCGGCGATGCAACGGGCGTTCATCAGCGGCGCTGACGATCCGTCGCCATAAGTACCAAGCGTCACGACCACATCAGGCATCGCAACTCTGCAACGCTAGGTCGCAATGCCTCGCACAGCCGACATATAGTCTGCGCCTCGCGCCTCGGCGAACACATCCAGCGTGAGTGTGAACGCCGCCTGCAGCACCAGCCCAACACCGATGCCAGCGACCATGTCGTAGCGTTGCCAGAGGGCAATCATTCCCACGCCGATAATGAGCAGCACCATTTCGACGGTCTTATACAGGGAGAAGTTTTTCATAACCGTCTGCATGCGGGAGGTCTCTGCCGCTTTGACTGCGACGGGGTTTTCCTGCAGTTGTGCGCTCACCGCGGAGAGCTGCGAGTCGGTACGAAAGTATACCGTGCTACCCACGACGATTTGCATCAACGCAATGATCACCAGTGGAAAGGCCATTGACCGCAGGCGATGCCCGTTCATCCAAAGCCAGACGCTGAGGCCAATCGCCAGCAGGCCAACCGCGATAAAGATGACGCTTTCCTGCTTTCCTGCTTTTCTGCGGTGAAGTAGCTGGTCATGGTCGTGAGCATTGTGCTTGCCTGGGCAACGTGGTTTGTCGAAGCGGTTCACACCGTGGTGGTCAGATCGCACCGTCGCTGTGATCTCAGAGACGCAGTTAAAACCCGGTACTATGGTGCCAAGTCAAGTAGCGTGGCGCTTGCCGGTACAAATGGGGAAAGCCTTGACGTGGCACCTTGGTGCCGGGTTACATACGATCGGCGGTGCGGAACCTGTCAATGATTTTGAGACACCGTGTGGGAAAGTTTACTGAGCGTCGTCGCTCGCGACGGGTGGTC
>JBBSPO010000454.1:0-2332 GCA_038258695.1 Gemmatimonadales bacterium
GTTGTCCACCATACCCCGGATTCACGGTCATGATCAGCAGCAGGTCCAGTTCGGCTACGATTTCGCGTACCTGTTCCAACGGTGTGGCCGGATTGAGCGCGACACCCGCCTTGCAACCCAGTTCACGAATGCGCGCCAGCTGCCGATCCAGATGTGGTGCGGCTTCGGCGTGAATGGTGAGCACGTTGGCGCCGGCTTTGACGTAGTCGTCAAAGTACTGTTCGGGTTCCACCACCATGAGGTGCACATCGATGGGCAGCGACGTGCAGCGCCGCACCGTTTCAATGACCTTGGCCCCGAACGTCAGATTGGGTACAAAGCGGCCGTCCATGACATCAACATGAATCCAGTCGGCGCCACCGGCTTCACACATGGCGAGTTCGTCGGCGAGGCGCGCAAAGTCAGCTGAGAGAACGGACGGGGCAATGCGTACAGTCATTACAGAGAAAGTGTGTCGGGTGGAATGAACAGCGTACTGGGCGGCGCTACCAGCGTATCCGGCAACATGACACCCGTATCAACGCCAGCACCGATGGTGTCTGACGAATAACCAAACGGGAGTGGTGGCTCGATCTGACGACGACGATCGGCGAGAATGAGATTCACCGTGGCCGGCAGCGGTACACGTTCGCCGGGCACGGGAAACGTCTCCAACACAGTGCCCAGGCGTTTGTCTGACTCACGGAACAGTATTTCACCGAGACTGAAGCCCGAGCGTTCGAGCAAGCGTCGCGCGTCGCCTTCGGCGCGGCCAACGAGATCCGGAACCACGGCCACACTGTCTCGCGCAGCAGCGTCACCCTCGCCCACCCGTGCCTGATCGCCATCGGACGCGCGCATGCCGTCGGCGCGCGGCCCACTGTATGTGCGACGTGGCGCGGGCACTACCGGTTCCGGATTCACTTCCTCAATCGGTGCCGGCGGTGTATCGCCCATGAGCACGCGCAGTCCAAGAAATCCCCCCCCCACACCAACCACCAGTCCGGCGAAGAGTGCAACACCGGCGCGCAGCGCCCACGTGCCGCCCGTGTTTCCACGCAGCCCGCCAAACAACGATCCTTTCTTGCTCGCCACTACGCCCTCCTGCGCAATCGCGCCGCGAACGCTCCGTCAACCGCGTGTAGTTGCGGTAGTACACGCAAGCGGCCGTTATCGAGCACCGTATCGGGCACCGCACCGGCTGGCGGCGGCTCGAGCACAAACTCCGGATGTTCGGCCAGAAAGGCGTCCACCTGCACGTCGTTCTCTTCGGGCTCAATCGAACAGGTGGAATAGATGAGCAATCCACCCGGCCGCACAGAGGCGGCGGCAGTGCGCAAAATCTCGCGCTGTACGGTGCTCATGACCGCGAGGTCAGAGGCCTTGAGACGCCAACGTGCGTCGGGATGACGACGGAAGGTGCCAGTGCCGGTGCACGGCACATCGAGCAACAGCGCATCGAGGTTGTGCAACGCCGGTTCGCGGGCGTCGCCCACGTACGCCACAATGTTTTCTGCATCGAGTCGGCCAAGTCCCACCAGCAAACGCTCAAGACGACCCGGCACACGATCGGCCGCCACAACAATGCGCGCCGTGCGTGAAAGCTCCAGCGACTTGCCGCCCGGTGCCGAACACAGATCGGCGACGACCGAGCCAGGCGCGATCGCAGCGTACCGTGTAACCAGCGTGGCCGCTGGATCCTGCACAAACAGCAATCCCTGCTTGAACGCACCGAGCTCGGTGAGTTGTACGCCCGGGCCAAGCACCAACGAGTCTGATACAAGCGGTGCATCAAACACGGTCACACCGGCGCCTTCGAGCATGGCTTCGAGCTGTTCACGCACCACGCCGAACGGACGCAGAATTATTGGCGCTTCCTGATTGTTGGCGTGCAGCAACCGTTCCGTGTCTTCAATACCAAATCGCGCCACCCAGCGTGCCACCATCCAGCGCGGATGTGACATGCGCAGCGAGAGCGCATCGATTGGATCTTTGGGCAGCACCGGCTCGAGTGCATCACGTTCACGGTCAAGTCGGCGCAGCACAGCATTCACCAGCTTGCTGGCCCCAATGCCGTGGCGCTGCTTGGCCAGTTCAACAGTTTGCGCAATGGCGGCATACGGCGGTACGCTGCCCATGTAGAGCAGCTGATACGCACCGAGGCGCAGCAAATCGGCGACGTCGCCATCGAGGCGCGCCAGTCCACCGCGCACACGCAACCCAAGCACCGCGTCAAACCAGCCGCGTTTGCGCAGCGTGCCCCACACGAGCTCCTGCACCCAGCGGCGATCACGCGCGTCGAGCGGACCTGCATGCCGCTCAAAGGCCGGGTCGAGCAGTTGCCCGCTGCGTA
>JBBSPO010000455.1:0-2331 GCA_038258695.1 Gemmatimonadales bacterium
GGAAGTTCATGACCGCCGCCGGATAGAACTCCGGATCCGCGGCCGACAGCGCTGGGTACCCAATGCTCAACACCGACTGGCTGGCGTTGGGCACATCCACGAAGTACAGCCCTGCCCGCTCGGGCGCCCACTGCGGAGCGGCGGGAAGCGCGGGCGCGTCTCCTGTCCACAGCTCAGCTATGCCACCGAGCGACGCCACCACCCGTTCCTGACTGACATCGCCAGCAACGTGAAACGCCGCGACTGACGGCTTGATGGTGGACGCATAGAAGGCGCGCAAGTCGGCGAGCGTGATCGCGTCTACTGACTCGACATCGCCGAGCGAGTTCTGCGCGAGCACATGTCCGTCGTACATGAGTCGCTGAAACGCATCACCGGCCACAGCGGTGGGACTGGCCGCCCGTTGACGCAACGCATTGGCCACGCGCTGCCTGGCCAGCACAAACTCCGTTGAATCAAAGCGGGGCTCAAGCAGAACTTCCTGCACCAGCGCCATGGTGGAATCGAAGTTGCGAGCGAGGGTACTTCCACGCACGGTGAACCGCTGTCCGCTTGCGGAGACATTGATGCTGGCACCGAGCATATCGATGGCCTGCTCAAGCTCAGCGGGCGTGCGCCTGGCGGTGCCGGCGGTCATGCTCTCGGCCAACAAGTTGGCCACGCCAACACGACCCGGCGTCTCAAAAAGCTGTCCGCCGCGAAGGCTCAGTTCGAACTGCACCAGCGGCACTTCGCGGTCGGCGATTCCCAACACCGGCAGTCCGTTGGCCAGCTCCGTGCGCCACACTTCAGGCGCCTTCAGCGACGGCGACGGACCAAAGGGTGGCTCCACCGTACGATCGAACGCTGAGGCCGTTTTTGTTTCACCACGCGCGATGTCGCCAATCTCCGCCTCGGCGCCCAGCACGATGGGTTCTTCCACCACTTGTGCCTTGCGTGATCCTGAGACGGCCAGCTGCGCCTGCCCTTTGGGCACAAAGCTGGTGATGATGTGGTTCCGGCCCTTGATGTACTCGTTGTACACGCGCATCACATCGTCTGCGGAAACAGCAAGTGTACGGCGCAGGTCTTCTTCGGCAAAACCCGGATCGTTGGCAAAGATGTTGTACTGAGCGAGCTGAAACGCTTTGCCAATGACCGACGAGAGGCTGGCGTAGAACGACCGCTCGTAGCCGGCCTTGATACGGGCAAGCTCCGAGGTCGAAACGCCTTCCGCTTCAAAACGCGCGAAGGCCAGCGTTTGCGCTGCGGCCACGCTATCGAGTGGCATCTCACCAAACGCGCGCACGCTCAGGCTCCAGCTGCCAGCGAGTTCCCCGTTTTGCTGACCAGCGCTCACCGAAGGCGCGACTTTGGTCTCTTCAACAAGCACTTTGTAAAACGGTGACGACTTGCCGTCGGTGAGCAGTTCGGCGAGTACATCGAGTGCGTATTGGTCGGGATGATACACCGGCACCGTGGGCCACGTGGCGGTGAGCAATGGCACACGCGCGAGGTTGTCTTCGTGCATGAGACGCGGTGTCTCAGTCAGCATCACAGCCGGCGGCGTTGGTGTGTCGGGCATGGGGGCCGACGGAATCTCACCAAAGTATTTCTCAATCCAGGCCTTGGTCTGGGCTACGTCAATGTCGCCGGCTACAACGAGCGTGGCATTGTTTGGACCGTACCACTTACGGTGAAAGTCCACGATATCCTGGAGCGTGGCGCTTTCCAGATCATCCAGCGAACCAATCACCTGCCATTTGTACGGATGCCCTTCGGGGTAAAGCGCCTGATCCACCACGTAGCTGTTGTGGCCGTACGGCTGGTTGTCCACGCTTTGGCGCTTTTCGTTTTTGACTACCTGCTTTTCCTTCGCCACTACTGATTCGGTGACGGTGTTGATGAAAAAGCCAAGCTTGTCCGCTTCCGCCCACAGTGCTTTCTCAAGGCCGTCGGTTGGTACCACTTCGTAATAGTTGGTGCGATCGGTGCTGGTGGAGCCATTGGTAGAGCTGCCCACCCGCGTCATGAGCTGATCGAGACCACCCGGACCAAGGTTCTCCGAATCAAGGAAGAACAGGTGTTCGAACAGATGCGCGAATCCGGTTTTACCCGTCACTTCACGCGCCGACCCAACGTGGAACGTCATGGCCACAGCCGCGATCGGGTCGGAGCGATCAACATGCAGAACAACATCCAGACCATTGGCCAGCTCGTAGCGTTCAAACTCCACTGCCACACTGCTCGCAGCGTTGTCTCCCGACACCGCACCATCCGACGTGGCTTTGTCTCCGCATGCAACGGCGAGTAACACCAGCGGCGCGACCAGCCAAATGCGCTTACCTGAAA
>JBBSPO010000456.1:0-2321 GCA_038258695.1 Gemmatimonadales bacterium
ACAGTATTCGATGGAGCTCGCACCGGTACAACGAGCCAATGCAGCGAGGTTCCGTCACGACTGTCCTCAGGATTCCAGCCGGCGACGAACAGGCAGTTGTCACTTCCCGCAAGAGCCCCGACGTCTGGTTGATTGAGGGCAAACGTTAAGCTGTTCGCAAAGGTCTCAACCTGTTCGGCCAACTGGTCAGCTGAAAGCTGCTCAGCATACTCCCTTGCTGCCGCGTCGAACAGTGTGGTGTATGATGCGAGCCAACGTGCTGTTGCGGTTCGATGCTGTGGAGTGATTGGCTTTGGCGAAACAGCGGGCCACTCGATGACCAGCGTAGAATCAGCCATGCGCACGTCAATCGATCGACTATCGGCGGAGTAGCTGGCTACCCAATCGCGACCAACGGCCCAGTAGGCCCTGCGCGCGTGAATGCTGTCGATCACCCGGCCGTCATTCAACACTTCACCCGCAGTTGGTATGGACACGACAGTATCCATTGCGTGCCAGCTCGCCGCACTCTCAAAGCGAAGCACGAACGCCGAGGGCCGGGAACTGGAGGTAGCTTGACGCTCCATCTCCAGAAAAATATTGCCGTTCTCACTCGATCGAAGTCGGCGCGTTGGATCTTCGTAGCCCTCCGACACCGATGTGGTGATGAAGATGAGCGGTCCTCGTGCCTGCAGGCTGCGAAAGTCCCCATTCACCCGCAAGTCATTGATCGTGGGACCGGGGTTTGAACTATCCACGGGGTTGGAAACAAAAAGCAAAGTGGGCTGAATCGACGGTTCGAGAACAATCAGTCCACCGGCCACCGATTCCAGGGCAACCGGTGATTGCAGTTCATGCGGACCGCGCCCGCGTCTTCCGGCGAAACGCTGAAAGTTTCCCAGGCTGTCGTATGTGGCAATCCGCGCCTCGACGCGATCCAGCACCGCGATACCGCCGTTGGCGTCCAGCGCGGCGTCAGCAGCATAGGTCACGTCGTTGGAAAGATCTTTGCTGAAGATCAGAGCGGCATCCTGTCGGCTTGCCGAATCCGCCATTGCCGTGGGCGCACCGGGGAGTTGCAGCGTTGTCACTGTTCCGCTGGTTACGACCGTTGGTTTCCAGCCTTCTTGCCGTGGAGATGTATCTCCACACGCAGATAGCAACATGGCGGGCACGATCCGGAGGAGTACGCCGGTAGTGCCCCACCATTGTCGGCGCGGGCGGGTGCTCAGTCGATCAACAAGCTGTTGGAGATTTCCGGACATGAGCATGGCATATACTCGAAATGAAACGGTCGAAGGTTGACGCGTCGTTGCACGTAGGAACCATATTGCTCGACCCGCGGCTATGCGAGCGCCACGCGGAACCCTACGTCTTTGGAGTTTACGCTTTAACCGCCGCGCTGCTCGCCGGTGCGCGTCCACACGCGCGCATTATCCACGTAGAGTTCATTTCGCACGGGAAAATGCATACGTTGGACTAACCTTTGCAATCCTTGCAGCGTGTAAGTCGAATCAACCTCTACTTCAATGTGGGGCGGAGCAATGCAACATCTGCGCGTAATACGGTCCGCCTTGCTTCGCTGCACAGTCCTTCTCGCTTCAATCGCTTCGCTGTCGGCCTGTACGCCCGATCGTGCTGCATCATCTGTTGCCGAGCCGACGGCGCAGTTCATATCACTGCCAGCGATTGCGGGAATCAGCGCGCTCTCGTGGATGTCGGATTCAACCCTTGCCGTGTTGGACGGTCGTGGCGAGCCGTTTGTCACGCTCGTGGATATCGTGCGCGACAGCGTGATTGCACAAGGCGTGCGGAGTGGCGATGGGCCGGGCGAGGTGCGGCATCCAACCGCCATGTGGCGCACACGTGCGGGGCAGTTGGTGCTCCTGGAGCCAAACCGACGGCGGGTCATGTTGGTGAAAGATGTGCTTCAGCCCACGCAATCGCAGTCCATCAACTTGCCTGTGGCGCGAGCGCCAGGCGTGCTTCCTCCCGAGGGCGCGTTGTTGTCAGACGCCGGCACGCTGGTGACCGGACTGTTTGGAGACACCACCGTACTGTTTGTGCCGGCCGATGCGCGTGATGAACCGCGTGTCATGCTCGAAGGTCCGAACCGGAGAGCCGATGTGGACCAAGCGTTTGTGTTTGATGCAAACTGGCACCAGTTTTCCGTCGACGAGCAAACGTCGCGCATCGCGCTTTCCTTTCTGTTTGCGCCAGTAGCATTGGTGCTGGACTCAACTGGCAAGCTGTTACACGAGGTGAGCGTAGGCACCGTTGGTTTGCCACGGCGCAGCGACCGTACCATTGGACCTGGGTTCGATGTCGATGAATCGGACATC
>JBBSPO010000457.1:0-2280 GCA_038258695.1 Gemmatimonadales bacterium
GCGAACTTGGACGCGTTGTACGCGGCGCCGCCGGCAAACGGGTTCTTGCCGGCGAGCGATGCAATGTTGATGATCCAGCTGTCGTCGTGCGCTTTCAAGTGCGGGATGGCCTCGTGACAGCAATAGTACACGCCGTCCACGTTGGTTTGCATTACCTGCTGCCAGTCTTCTGGTGCAAGCTCGCCCATGGGGGCGAACTTGCCCACGCCGGCGTTGTTGATCAGCACGTGCAGTGCGCCGAAGCGCTCTATGGTGCCGGCGATCATGCGTCGCACGTCGTCGTGTCGGCGCACGTCGCACACCACGCCGGCCACCGTTCCTGGATTCCGTTCGGAGAGGGTGCGTGCGGCCTCTTGCACCTCCTGCTCGCTACGTGCCGAAATCATCACGTTGCATCCCGCCGCGGAGAGCGCGTCGGCGATCGCGAAGCCAATACCTTTACTGCCGCCGGTGACCACGGCGGTTTTGCCCTGCAGGTCATGTGTCATTGTTCATCGGGTTGTGGGTGATGCGGGATTGAGGGCGAAGTGCGCCGCTGCAAGCTAGAATCCCCAACCAAGCGACAGGCGCAGAATCGGCAGCACTCGACGGAACGGATCCCGGTCTTCGCTGAAAAACAACCGCGACGCACCACCACCCGCGGTCAGCGCCACGCGCTCGTCTACGCCCAGCAACCACTGCTGCTCTACGGTAAACCCGATGTTCATGGCATACTGGCGCACATCGGTGCTGTCTTGCGCCTGCATGCGCACCAGCCCAAGCACGGTACCAACCGACAGGCCGTCAAGCGCGCGTCCGTTCACGTAGTAGCGGCCACGTGCTTCGAGCGAAAGATAGTCAGCGTCAGAATAGCCAAAGCTGGATATCGAAGCGCCCAGCGTGCTGTTGGATGTCACACGCTGCTCATAGTCGAGCGATACGATACCGGAAAAAATCAGCAGCAGTGGATTGACGGAAATCACACGCGGGTGTTCGACGGGCGGCAGCAGCTCTTGCACAACCTGTGCCGAAGCAGGCGTGGAGACAAACGCGAGCGCGACCAACGGCGCCACAGCCACCGCCTGGCGCAGTCTGGCCCGGATGCGAGCATTCCAACTACTGTTTGAATGAACTGCCTGATGTGTAGCTTGCAGCGCAATGGTCATGACCAACTTCCTCCAGTCCTGGTGCAAATGGTAGAACGGGCGATGCCTGTACGCTTGGAGCAGCGCCCGTCGCCACGTCACGGGCGGGGCGTCTTTGCCGCCGGTCCGATTGTACGACATACGTTGGTGATCGAGTACACCGGGGAACTGATTTCGCACCATGAGGCCGAACGTCGGTACCCGACGCGCGATGGTGTAAATGACCCGGAGCACACGTTTGTATTGGAGCTGAATGAGCAGTTGGTGATTGACGCAAACGTTGGTGGTAATGATGCGCGCTTCATCAATCACTCCTGCCTCCCCAATCTGGAGCCTATCGCAATCGGAAGCCAGATGTGGCTGGTCGCGCTGCGCGACATCAGTGTGGGCGAGGAGCTGGGCTACGACTACGCGATTGAACTAGATGAGCCGCACACACCGGCCAACAAGCGTCGTTTTCCCTGCGCGTGCGGCGCATCGTTGTGTCGAAGTACGCTGTTGCGCCCCAAGAAGGCACCGGTGCCACAAGCGGTGCGCGAAGCCAAAGCTGAGCTGGCCCGCCGACTGCGGGCTTTGGGCGACTGATGGCACGCGATCGGTCCGGGTCACCAGTGGAGCGGTATGTCGCGGCACACGTTCCCGAGGGAGAGGTCGTGTTCTTTCATGCCGACGCGCGAGCGGCGTTTGCAGACATTGTGCGTCGTCCCCAAACCACGGCGCTCTACGCGACGCACCGTCGGCTCCCGGTGGTGCACACGCTCACCCGCGATGCATCGGTGTTGGGCTCTGAGCGCGTCACCATTACACACGCACATGGCAAATTCGGACTCCCGGAGTCGGTGCGCGCGCAAGCGGTGGTGATTCGGGTGCCCACTGAAAAACTGGCTTTTCATCAGCTGCTGCGCGATGCGATATCGCTGCTTGAGGAAGGCGGCAGCTGTCTGGTGTTTGGTGGCAACGATGAAGGCATCAAGTCGGCGGCCAAAACCATGCAGGCCGTACTGGGCAATGTGCACACGTTGTCACACAGCGGCGGGCACCGACTGCTGCGGTCGCGCATGTCGGCATCAACATTGGTCGCGGCGGAGTGCGAAGCGCTGGCCGCACCGTACCATGATGCAGCGGTCTATCGTGAACACACCGATGTACTGCGTGA
>JBBSPO010000458.1:0-2248 GCA_038258695.1 Gemmatimonadales bacterium
ACACCAGCGGCGCGACCAGCCAAATGCGCTTACCTGAAAACATCAGTGCTCCTTGAGTAAGGGAAACGCTACGGACGGTACGACGCGCCGACACCAGTGTTGAACACCACCACGTCGGCGTTACGCGACACTTTGCCTTCTTCTACCAGCAGCTTGAGTACAGCGGTTGCACATCCACCTTCGGGCGCGGCATCAATACCGGTGTGCTCTGCGAGTTCGCGCGTAGCCACACGCATGATGTCGTCACTGACGGCGGCCGCCTGCCCGCCCGTTTCGTGAAGAATGCGCAGCAGCACCCGATCGCCCAATGGTGTTGGGACACGCAGCCCGCTGGCGTACGTCTCCGGATCAATCCAGGGATCGGCGTGGTCAGCACCGGCGGCAAACGCCCGGGCGATGGGCGCGCAGCCACTCGACTGGGCGACAACGTACTGCGGCTGACGAGCGTCGGCCGGCAACCAACCGCTCTCCATGAGCTCCTTGATGGCCTTCCAGATTCCCACCGTGCCTTCGCCGCCGCCGGTTGGGTACACCACCACATCGGGCAGCGACCAATCGCACTGTTCGGCGAGCTCATAACCCATCGTTTTCATACCTTCAACACGATACGGCTCACGCAACGTGGCCACGGGCCACCAACCGGATTCCTTTGCAAACTCGGCGGCCATGCGTCCGGCATCACCAATGTGGCCGTCAATGCGCACAAGCTGCGCACCCATGGCGTCGATTGTGTCAAGGATTGGGCGTGGCGTAGTACGTGGTGCGAAAACGCGCACGGGTATGCCGGCGGCGGCAGCGTAGGCCGACAGTGCTGCACCCGCGTTGCCCGCCGTTGGCACCACCAGCCCCGGCACCTTGTCTCCCTTGGCTCGGGTCACTGCCGCGCTCATGCCACGCGCCTTGAACGAGCCGGTTGGGTTTTGCGATTCGTCCTTGATGCGCAGCCGCCGCACACCAATGGACTTCGCCAACTCGGGGGCCTCGATCAATGGAGTGAGGCCCTCGCCAAGCGTCACGGGCTGCTCACCGACATGCAGCGGCAACCATGCCGCGTAGCGCCACATATCCCATCGGGCGGGAAACGAGTGATCGCGGGGCACGGGCGTGTATGAAGCAAACAGCGGCTGCGCACAGGCAGGGCATGTGGTCGCGCCGGCGATTGTATCGGGTGCGGTTCCGCACGCGGAACAGGCGAGCATCCAGGTCATAAGCTTTCTGTTGGGGGAGTGAGTGGGTTGTCTGTGCTGGGTGCTGGGTCAGCTGGTGCTGGGTCAAGTGGTGCATCAAGGGCTGCGTCAGGTGCCGGTTCTAGCGCCGCGTCAGGTGCCGGTGCTAGCGCTCCGTCGGTTGTTGCAGCCACCGGAACGCCCAGCGCCACGTGCACCTTGCGCGCGATCGCCAGGCCAAAGCCCGGCACGTCGGCGATGTCTTCGAGCGACGCGTCGCGCACGCCTTGCACACTCCCAAAACGGTGCAGCAACGCGCGGCGCCGTGAGGGACCAACGCCGGGAATCTGCAACAGCTCCGATGTAATCGTACGGGCCGCACGCTTGGTCCGCTGAAACGTGATTGCAAAGCGATGGGCTTCATCACGCGCTTGCTGCAACATACGCAGCGCCGGAGAGCGGCGCGCCAGGCGAATGCCATCACTGCGGCCCGGCAGGAATATCTCCTCGTCGCGCTTGGCCAGACTGACAATCAGCTGATTGGGCAGACCAACATCGTGCAGCGCCGTAACGGCGGAACTCAGCTGCCCCTTGCCACCATCAATGACCACCAGATCCGGCAACGGCTTTTCCTCGTCGAGCCGTCGGCGCAGAAAACGCGATACCACCTCGTGCATCGATTTGAAATCATCAATGCCAGCCGTGTCCTTGATCATGAACTTGCGATACTCGCTGCGCTTGGGACGACCGTTCTCAAACCACACGCTTGACGCAACGGTATCGGTGCCTTGCGCATGCGAGATATCAAAACAGGCGAGTGAACGCGGCAAGCGCGGCAAGCCGAGTTCACGCTGCAGCTCGTACACCGGATCGGAGGCACGCTCATCGGCTTCGAGTGCGGCCAGCTTGAACTCTTCGAGCAAGTGGCGGGCGTTCTGATCGGCCAGATCCACCAGCGCGCGTCGCGGCCCGCGCTGCGGGACCCGAACCTGTGAGCCTTCGAGCGCCAGTTCAAGCATCTCCTGCTCCGGCACGGCAAACGGTAACAGCACCAGACGCGATCGACCTGGTGCGGTCCGATA
>JBBSPO010000459.1:0-2213 GCA_038258695.1 Gemmatimonadales bacterium
GAACCCCCACCTGCCACTGCCACCGCCCCCGCACCTCTTGATGTTCCCGCCGATTCTTCTCTTCCCACCACTGGAGATTCCTGATGCCGTGCAATGTATGGTTTGGTCCCCGCGCCGCGCAGGATGATGCGCGCCGTCGCCCCCGGAGTCACGCGCGAGGCACTGTGATCGCGCTGCTCGCCGCGATGCTGAGCGTGGTTGGTGCACAAGAGATGCGTGCGCAAAGCGGCACGCTTACCGGAATCGTGCGTGACAGTGCCGGAACACCACTCCCCGGTACGCAGATTGGCGTGCTCGGCACCCGGTTTGCCATTACCACCGGTACGGACGGTCGCTACCGCTTGCTGGGAATTCCGGCTGGCACGTACGACGTGCGCGCTCAGCGCATTGGGTCGCCGGTCCAAACCTTCCCCGGCACGGTCATCCGCGCTGGAGAAGAAACACGGCTCGATGTGACGCTGGGTGCCAGTGCATTGCAGCTCAGCAGCTATGTGGTGTCGGCGTCACGCCGGGTAGAGAAAATCACCGATGCACCAGCCACGATCACGCGCATCAGCGCCGATGAAATCCGCAGCACCGTCGGCAACTCGTTTACAGCGGCGCTCAAGAACATCAAGGGCGTAGACTTTTTCCAGACCGGTATCGCGGCCGCCGGCATCAACGCGCGCGGCTTCAACAGTGCGTTCAACAACCGCATGTTGCAAATGGAAGACAATCGCATTGCTGTGTTGCCCGAAAACGGCTTGCCGGTAGGTGTGTTTACCACCATTCCCAAGGTGGATATCGCGGGTGTTGAAGTGCTGATCGGACCGGGTGCAGCGCTCTATGGCCCCGATGCATCCAATGGTGTGGTCACACTGTTGTCAAAAGATCCGAAGGAGTATCAAGGCACCATCCTCGAAATGTCAGTTGGCGGTAACTCGTTCAGCAGCTTTGGTGATCAAACGCCGGGCGTGGTGTCGTTCCGCAATGTGCAGGGGCGTCACGCGGGTGTGTTGTTCAACGGCCGTCTTGGATACAAAGTGACCGGCGAAATCATTGATGCCTACGACTGGCAGAACGTCAACTTCTATGCCCCTCCGGTAGCCGGTGGCGCGCCGTCCCCGGAGCTGGGTATTGACTGGAATACCGATTACCTGCGTGGTAGCGGTGCGCTGGTGTACTACTTCGATGGCGGCGCGCGACTTGAATATCAGGGTGGCGCCAGCAAGTCCAACGGAGTTGGCATCACGAGTGTCGGGCGTAACCAGCTCACCGACTGGGGATACTGGAACCAGCAGATCCGTTTCACCAGCCCGCGCTTTTTTGCGCAGGCGTACGCCACACGTTCACTGTCTGGCTCCACGTTTGCACTCAACGGCTTTTCAACCAACCGCCTGTCGGCGCGATTCGCAGGACAGACAGATGATTCCGTCCGGCGTGCATCGGCGTTCCCCGCAGACGGCCGCCTCATGGCTGCCGAGGCACAGCACAACTTCACCATGCCTTCATTGTTCAACACGATGATCGTATATGGTGGCCAGGTGCGGCGTGATGTGGTGTCATCGCAGCGTGTGTGGTTGGAGGATGCGATTACCGGTGAGGACATCACGCTTGATCAGGTTGGTGTCTATGCGCAAACCGAAACACCGCTTACCGAGCAGGTCAAGCTGGTGTTGGGCGCGCGTTATGACTCGCCCGAGTTCTACGAAAATCAGTTCTCCCCCAAGGCGGCGGTGCTCTTCTCACCCACACCCAACAATACGTTCCGCGCCACCTTCAATCGCGCCTTCAAGTCGCCCACGATCCTGCAGACCAGCTTCTTCTACCGCGACTTCCAACCGTTTATCGGTGTTTTTGGCAACCGTGACGGATTTGAAGTCCGCAACGCAGCCGGCGATGTGACACGAACGCTTGCAGCGGTGGAGCCGGAAGTAAACAATACGTTTGAGCTCGGCTACAAAGGTGTTGTGAAGGATCGCCTGTTTCTGGAAGTTGCCGGTTGGCGCGCGCAATACGAGAGCTTTCTGAGCCCGCTGGTCGTAGTGGCTAATCCGTTCGGTGGGGCGGCCGCAACGTTCGCCTTCAACGCGCGTACGGGCACCAAGTACACCAACGCCTCTGGTGTCGATCAGATTGCGCTCACGTACTACAATCTGGGTGAGGCCACACTCTCCGGTATTGACGCCGGCTGGCGCTATCTCATTACGCCCACGTTGAGCACTACGGGCACC
>JBBSPO010000460.1:0-2202 GCA_038258695.1 Gemmatimonadales bacterium
CGCCCGTCGCCGCTCGTCGCCGCTCGTCGCCGCTCGTCGCCGCTCGTCGCCGCTCGTCGCCGCTGGCCCGAGGTAGCGCCCGCGCTGCTTCCCCAACCACAAACGGCTGCCACATCGCGGGCAGCCGCCCAACAGTCAAACGCGCCTGCTCAGTTGATTGGCTTGTAGACGGCCATATACGCCGCCAAGCCTGCGAGCAGTGGCATGAGAATAAAGAACGGTCGCGCCAGCGCCGGCTTGCGATACGGGAGCAGGACTACAGCGCTCAGCACCAGCCAGATCGAAATCTTGACCCACAGCCACGCCGGAAACCCGGCGCCGTGCTGCATTCCCAGTCGCGCCAGCATACCGAAACCACCAACCAGTACAATCAGTGCGCCCACGCCATGACCAATGGACACCAGCTTTCGCGTGCTGCTGTCGCTCTTGGTACCACCATTGGCCGCATGAATGGCCACGCCGCCAATGGCGACGAACATGAGCGCAATGCCGAGAATGTGCAGGAGGAGATAAAAACTATGTGAGAACATGAAGCGGAGGATTCGGGAGAACAGACAGGGATTGATGAAGTACTGCTGTGAACGAACGTGCGCGTGTTGCTTAGCCTACATCTTCACGATCGGGATCTGAATCGGCAGGACCTTGCCACGGCGCCGCGTCGCCGCGACCGACAGCGTCCAACTCGGCGACTAATGCACCATCGGCGGAACGTAGTGCAGGCGGCGGTCCGGTGAGTCCTGCGGCCAATGCGCTCTCGGGTGAAAGCCGGCGAAAACTCGCCAGCGCGCGACTGAGCGCTTCCTGTGCTGAAGCACCCACCGCCGATACGTGTCCCATCTTGCGGCCGGGTCGCGCTTCACCTTTGCCGTACAGATGCACGCGGCTACCGGCAACGCCCAATGCGAAGGAGATATCGGGCGGCGTGTCGTGCAGCCATACATCACCCAGCAAGTTGACGATGGCGCCCGGAGCGCCGATGGTTACGTCACCCAGTGGAAGGTTACAGACGGCACGCACCAGCTGTTCAAACTGACTGGTAGCGTTGGCGCGTTCGCTCTGGTGATACGTATTGTGCGGGCGCGGAGCAAGTTCGTTTACCAGCAGCACGCCATCGGCGGTAAGAAACAGTTCCACTGCCAGCAATCCCACAATGTTGAGCGCCGTGGCAATACGCGGTGCCAACTCCTGCGCCGCGGCAATCACACTGAGGGGAAGCTCAGATGGTGTAACGCTCCACGTGAGAATGCCGTTGCTGTGATGATTGCGCGACGGCGGATAGACCACGTGTTCGCCATTGGGCCGACGCGCCACCAACACCGATAGCTCCACGGCAATGTCAATGCGTTGTTCAACCATGCAGCTGCGTTGGCCCAGCGCGCGCCAACCTTCACTCGCGCCGGTGGCATCGGCGAGCCGTACCTGACCGCGTCCGTCGTATCCGCCGTGGCAGGCTTTTGCGATAGACGGACCAAACTCCTTTACTGTCTCGGCCAAGGCGTGCTCGGAGTCCGCTTCACGAAACGGGCCAACTGGGAAGCCTTGCTCCGAGAGCCAACGTTTCTGTCGCAGCCGATCCTGAATGATGTATACCGCATCAGCGCCGGGTCGCACTGGTGCATGCGCGGCCGCCGCGTCGAGGGCTTCGCGGCCAATCTGTTCAATCTCAAGCGTGACTACATCACACTGTCGTGCAAGGTCGGCCGCAGCGGCGGCGTCGTTGAACGGAGCCGTGATGGTGCGCGACGCCATGGTGCGTGCTGCACACAACGGGTCGGGGTCGAGAAGGTGTACGTCGTACCCCATGTTGCGTGCGGCCATGGCCGTCATGCGTCCGAGCTGTCCCCCCCCCAGAATACCGATCGTCGCGCCGGGAAGAATGACGGCGCCCGATGTTGTGCCAGATGCTGCACCGGTTGTTGGCGTAGTCATGATCCTGATCCTGCAATGGGTTCAATCGCGCCGGGCGCGTTCAATGGTCGTGAGAGCGCCTCGTGTGCTTTGCTCTCGCGCCGCGCGGTAAGGCGTGCGGCCAGTTCCGGATCGTGCAGCGCGAGTACCTGTGCCGCAAGCAAGGCCGCATTGGTCGCGCCTGGTCGTCCGATGGCGAGAGTGCCTACAGGAATGCCGGCGGGCATTTGCACGATCGCCAGCAGCGCATCCATCCCTTGCAGCGCCGTGGCCGGAACCGGCACACCGAACACC
>JBBSPO010000461.1:0-2180 GCA_038258695.1 Gemmatimonadales bacterium
ATGGAACGCACCTGCTCCATGCCCGGTTGCGCCAACAGCCATTCAACCATCGCATCGGCAGCCTTCCAGACGCACAACGTACAGGTGAGCAATATTGGCGTTTCCAATTCACCCAGTTCGCCGAGCTGCGTAGCACCGACAAACTTTCCGAAGCCGTTACCAACGTGCAGCGCGGCTGGCACGCGCGAGCGAAACGGGTTATCGCCGTGCGGGAGAATCGCCGTGACGCCCGTGCGCACCCGATCACCCTCACGAATGGTCACCTGTCCAACGCGCACCCCCGCCACATCGGTAATCGCGTTCAGAGCACCCGGTGGAAAAACACCCGGCTGAACGCCCAGGTCTCGCGCCCGCACACGGGCGGTCTGGGCCGTGAGCGGGAGCGCCGCAACCAGCAGTGTGATGAATACACCAAATAGGTTTCTGAGCATGCACAATCATACGCGCAAAAGCGCGCAGGACAATTGTTGTGACAAATGCACATTGGACCGAAACGCGAACGCCGGGAGTATTTCACGGTGCGCACTCAGCGCGGCGCTCGGCTAGCGCATTCGTGACTATAAATATCAGGAGCCTGCATATGAGAGCACTCACAAGCGCAGTAGCAGCGACACTGTTCGCACTGGCCACTGCCTGCGGCAACACCGCCGATGGTGCGAAGGAAGACGCCAAAAACGCTGCCGACAAGACGGCCGACGCCGCCGCCAGCGCCGGCTCGGCCATGAGCGGCGCGATGGAAACTGGCCAGGTCAAGACGGCGCTCACCACCGACTCTCGTGTGGATGCCAGCGACATCAACGTCGACACCGACGAAACGGCGAAAACAGTGACGCTCAAGGGGACGGTTCCGGCCGACTCGCAGAGGACCATTGCCGAGGCAATTGCGAAAGAGAAGGCGACTGGATACACGGTCGTGAATGCTCTGACCATAAGGCCGTAGCTGTAAGCACACTGGGCCGCTAACCGCTTTCGGCCGAAGCGACGGGAATACATGTTGATACGCATGAATTCCCGTCGCTTTGTTGTGTCGCTGTTGATGGGCGCCGTGACCACGTTGGCGGGTTGCGCGGCCGGTAACACCGATCTCACCGGCCCCATTGTGCCGACGCCCTCCGGCGACACCACACCGCCGGTTATCAGACGTGAAATGCGCGGCGTGTGGATTGCGACTGTTGCCAACATCGACTGGCCCACGCGCACGAGCCTTACCGCGTCGCAACAGCAGGCCGAGTTGGTTGACCTGCTCGATCGGGCCAGCAACGCCGGTTTCAATGCCGTGATGTTCCATGTGCGTCCCGCGGCCGATGCGGTCTATCAATCAGCGATTGAGCCGTGGGCGGCAATGCTCACCGGGGTGCAAGGGAACGACCCGGGCTACGATCCCCTGACCTTTGCGGTTCGCGAAGCCCACGCACGCGGCCTTGAACTGCACGCCTGGATCAATCCGTTTCGCGCGGGCAACGCCAAAGACAGCGCGCTACTCGCCACTTCGCATCTCTTCAAAACCAGGCGCGATCTGTTGCGCGTGTACGGATCGCAGCTCTGGCTCGATCCCGGCGAACCGGCAATTCACGATCACGTGATCAACGTGGTGCGGGATATCATCGAGCGATATGATGTCGACGGTGTGCATGCGGACGACTACTTCTACCCGTATCAGGAAAACGACGCCACCGGCAAGCTGATCGATTTTCCCGACAGCGGCACGTACGCCCGAAGCGGCAGCACACTATCGCGCGCCGACTGGCGGCGCAACAATGTCGACCGCTTTGTCGAACGACTGTACGGCGAAGTGCATCGCATCAAACCCGCGCTCAAGGTCGGCATTTCTCCATTTGGCATCTGGCGCCCCGGCTTTCCATCGGGCGTGAACGGGTTGGACGCCTACGCGAGCATCTATGCCGACTCCCGGAAATGGCTGCTGCAAGGCTGGGTGGACTATCTGGCGCCGCAGCTGTACTGGTCCATTGCCGCTCCGCAGCAGAGTTATCCGGCGCTGTTGGATTGGTGGCTGGCGCAAAATCCGCTGGGCCGTCACGTGTGGCCCGGTCTCGCCGCCTATCGGGTTTCCGACGGATCGTCGAGTGCGTTCTCGTCTACGGAAATTCCGAATCAAATACTGGCCACGCGGGCACGCAGTGGAGGAACGGGGCATCTCTTGTACAATGCGAACTCGACGC
>JBBSPO010000462.1:0-2168 GCA_038258695.1 Gemmatimonadales bacterium
CGCGTGTACGCGATTGAGCTCGATGAAGAGGCGATCTCGAATGCGCAGGAGAACGTGATCCGCAACGCGGTGGCCGAACAGGTGCACGTATTTCAGGGTGATGCGACGGCGTTGCTGCCGCTTGTGGCACCGGTGCGTGTGGTGCTTGCCAATATTATTTCCAGCGTGCTGGAGTCGATGTTACCGGTGATTGCCTCGTCGCTGGAGCAGGGTGGTGCAGCCATCCTGAGTGGTATTCTGGCCGAAGAGCGCGAACACATGGTCAGCGTGCTGACCGCTCACGGATGGCGCATCACAGCCGAAGACGCGGAGGACATCTGGTGGAGCGTCGCGATCAGTCGGGCTTAGCAGTCTTTGTCACCAACGAAGCCCTTGTGGCTGGCACCACGTGCACGTTGGGCGAGGACGAAGCGCGTCATCTGAAAGTGCGACGCATTGATCTGGGCGCGGTAATCGGCCTGCGCAACGGTGAGGGCGCGATCGCCGAGGGCACACTGGTGAAGGTCGCCAAGCAGGGCGCGATGGTTGAGGTATCGTTGGTGGAGCATGTCCCCCCCCCAAGCGCGGTGCATTTGCTCGTGCCGGTGGCCGATCGCGATCGTTTGTTATGGTTGGCGGAGAAGGTGACGGAGCTTGGGCTCACCAGCTGGCGTCCGGTGCTGTGGAAACGCTCACGCAGTGTGTCGCCCCGTGGCGAAGGCGTGACGTTCCAGGCCAAAGTGCGTGCCCGCATGCAAGGCGCCATGGCGCAGTCGCACGGTGCCTGGATGCCGCAGCTGTTTCCTGAGGCCACGATTGATCGCGCGATCAGTGCTGCACCTGATGGATCGCGGTTGGTGCTTGATGCGGGCGGTGCAGCGTTGGTTGGTGGTTCGGTGTCGCTGCGCGAAGCGCCTACCACGATTGCGATTGGTCCCGAGGGTGGGTTTGAGGCTGACGAGCTTGAGGCGTTGCAGGCTGCGGGCTTTGTGCCGGTGTCGTTGGGGCATACGATTCTGCGCTTTGAGACCGCCGCGATTGTGGCACTGGGTGTGTTGCGATCGGCGCAGGGCTGAGGGGCAGCGCGCTGACGATTGCGAGCGCGCGACGTTTGGATGATCGCGAATGATAATCGTTCGGACTTTCCCTCACGGCCCATCATCGGACTATCGCTGACGCACCCCAGACGCGACATTCGCTCTGATGCGTGGCACGAGTGTGCGGCGCACAGGATTTGTGTCTGGCCATTCGCGCGCGGCGCGAGAGGAGCTTCCGATGGGTGGTGAACGCGTAAACGATGTGTCCGTGGATTTCCTGACCATTGACGCAGGGAAAGAATCCACGGCGGTGTCCACCGGGCGCACGCGGAGGTTCGGGGCTGCTCGCACCGCCGTCGTGTGTGCGTTGTTGAGTGTGAGCGTTATCGGCGTGTCGTATGCGCCCGCACTTGGCGCGCAGGACTCCGCAGCTACCACCGGCGGCCGGAGCAGCACCCGCAAACCCCTGCCACTTGAAGCCACCCGCTCGCTGTCGCTTACTGCGAGCCAAGGCTCGTGGATGTCACTCGACGTGAGTCCTGATGGGCAAACCATCGTGTTCGATTTGCTCGGCGATTTGTACACGCTGCCAATCGCAGGTGGCGCGGCGACGCGCATTACGAGCGGACTGGCGTTCGACCACATGCCGCGCTGGAATCCTGACGGTACGAAGATCGCTTTTCTGTCCGATCGCAGTGGTGGAAAGAACCTGTGGGTAATGTCGGCTGACGGTCGTGACACCACGCAGTTGAGCAAAGAGGCCGACGATCTGTTTGTCTCGCCGGAATGGACACCAGATGGCAAGTACGTCGCGGTGACGCGAACGGTCTCGGGCGGCCCGCCAAAGTTGTTTCTATATCACATTGACGGCGGCACCGGTGTGCAGCTCATACGCGAGCCCGCAGCGCAGTTCACCGTGGGCGCCGCGTTCGCGCCGGACGGTCGACACGTGTGGTTTGCCACACGTGCCGGCACGTCGCAATACAACACCATTTTTCCGGCGTACCAGTTAGCCCTCTACGACCGTGAGCTGGGTACACGTACCACCATGACCAGTCGGTACGGCTCGGCGTTTCGTCCGGCGGTTTCGCCGGACGGGAAGTGGTTGACGTACGGCTCGCGTCACGACGAAAAAACCGGACTGCGCATAAG
>JBBSPO010000463.1:0-2160 GCA_038258695.1 Gemmatimonadales bacterium
ATCGGGCTTCGGCCGAACGTGCACGAGTCGCAAAAATGTCCAGAATGAGTTCCGCGCGGTCCATCACGCGGGTATTGGTGGCCACTTCAATGTTGCGTGCCTGCGCCGGCGACAACTCATCGTCAAAAACAATCAGCGAGGCACCCAGCTCACTGACTTTCAGCGTGAGTTCGTCGAGTTTTCCGCTGCCCAGGTACGTACCGGGATGCGGGCGGTCAATGATTTGCGTGAGCGTGCCCACGACATCCGCACCGGCCGTATCCACCAGTCGCGCCAACTCGGCGAGGTGCTCTTCCATGAAGTGCCGATCGTGTCCACGCTTGCGCGGCGCACCAACAAGGATGGCTTTCTCAAGCGGCGGTGCGAGCGAAATCAGATCTCTGGAAATGATGCAGCTCCTGGCGCGTCGCGGTTAGCGACCGGCGCCGGATACAGTGTTGAATCGTCCCGTCTGATCGTAGGGACGCGTGAAGTTGCCAATAGGCGTGACAACAGTAAAGTCACCACGAACGCGATAGTTCACCGAGCCGGTAGACAGAATCTGGCGGCCCGCTTCTCCCAACCCACGGTACGTAAACCGGATTGGCAGACTCACCATGGATGTATCGCCGCTTGGTACTACAAACCGCGAATCGAGTGCACCGTTGCCGAGCTGCACCGAGTCCACATCAACGCGATACGTCATGCGCGTAGCGTCGAGCGAAAACCGGTTGGGGTTGTACACCGACAACACTACATCCACGTTGCCTCCTTCGAGCCCCAACCCAACCACGCGCACATCGCGCAGCTGCACCGTTGGCTCCGAAAACGTGGCGCGGCCGAGCGTTGCACAGCCGGCAATCAATGCCAGTGCTGCAAAAGCTCCGACGCTACGCTTGAGGTTTTTCATCTGTTCATCCTTGGCCATCAGGGTGAGTATCAGCAGTGGAGTCGTTCAGTCGCTGACGCAGCGATTGCCACCACGCCATACGCTTGGCGATATCCCGCTCGAACCCAAACCCGCCTGCCTCATAAAACGTACGCTGGCCGAGGGCTTCCGGAAGGTAGTCTTGAGGGATAAACGCGTCAGGTGCGTCGAATGCGTACTGGTACCCGGCACCATATCCGAGTTCCTTCATGAGACCGGTCGGTGCGTTGCGCAAATGATGCGGCACCGGCTCGGCGGGCGTTTCCCGGGCCGCTTGTAGCGCCGCCTTCCACGCCACGTACACACGGTTGGACTTGGGTGCGGTGGCGAGATACACCGTGGCCTCGGCCAGTGCGAGATCACCCTCGGGCGAGCCCAACCGCTCCCATGTTTCAGCCGCTGCAATGGCAATGGTGAGCGCCTGCGGATCGGCCAGGCCGATGTCTTCGGTGGCCATGCGAATCAATCGACGGGCAATGTATCGCGGGTCTTCGCCGCCTTCGATCATGCGCGCCAGCCAATACAGCGCGCCCTGCGGATCACTGCCGCGCAACGATTTGTGCAGCGCGGAGATCACGTTGTAGTGTTCTTCGCCGGTGCTGTCGTAGCGCGGCACACGGCGCTGCGCTGCCTGGGTAATGATGTCGGCGGTTAGCGTATCGCCGTCGGAGGAAATAGACGCCGCGGCCTCGAGCACGCCCAGCATGCGTCGTGCATCGCCGTCGGAGACGGTCACCAGTTGCGTCATGGCGTCGTCTTCGATTGACAGCGTTCGCGCGCCCAGTCCCAGATCAACGTCGCTGAGCGCCCGCTGCGCCAACGCCGAGAGATCGCTGTGCGAGAGCGGCTCAAGAACAAGCACCCGGGCGCGTGAAAGCAGCGCGCCATTCAATGCAAAGGACGGATTCTCAGTGGTCGCACCCACGAGCACCACAGTGCCCGCTTCCACATGCGGCAAGAAGGCGTCCTGCTGGGCCCGATTGAAGCGATGGATCTCGTCAACGAACAGCAGTGTGCCGCGCCCCAAGGCCCGCAACTTCTCTGCCTGGGCCACAATCTCGCGCACCCGCGCCACGCCATCGCTCACCGCGGAAAAGGAGACAAACTCCGCATCGGTGGCCCGGGCCAACAAACGCGCAAGCGTGGTTTTTCCGACACCAGGTGGCCCCCACAAAATCATGGAGTCAATCGCACGGCGTTCAATCGCCGCGCGCAGCGGCGCACCGGGACCGATGAGGTGTGTCTGCCCCACG
>JBBSPO010000464.1:0-2141 GCA_038258695.1 Gemmatimonadales bacterium
GAATACAGTCTCATGGAACTGGCGCCGAACTTGCGCCTGGGCATCGGTGGAACTGTTGGTTACGTCAGCGACTCCAATTTTGGTGTAGATTTTTCGTCCATTCCGTTGCTGGCCAATGGCAATGTGCATTTTGCACTGGCCGAAGTGCCGCAGCTTGACCTGTTCGCCGGTTTAGCCGTGGGTATTATTCGCACCAGCTCCGATGTGCTTGGCGTAGATGTGTCCAACAGCGACACAGCAGTGGGTGTGAACCTCGGCGGCCGTTTCTACTTCACCGAGAAACTGGCTGGTGTAGCGCAGCTGGGCATTGGTGACATTCCGGAAATCTTTGTCGGTATCACCTTCAAGCTCTGATCCTGTCCCACTGCAGTTTGCTCACTGCACAAGCAGAAGATTGCCTCGGGCGCCCGGTTCACTCCGGGCGCCCGATTTGTTTTCTGTCTCAGGCGCGCTGCTGCAATAACTCGCGCGCCGCGAGTTGCCCGCCGCGCGCGGCACCATCAAGCGAGCTGGAGTGCGCTGTCTCGCTCGCGCGCCACAACCCGTGCACGGACGTGCGCGCCGAGTGCGGCGTCGCTGTAAACGTGTTCACAACCGGCTGGGCATACTGTGAGAGCGGAACGCGCCAGATGGCGATGCGGGTGAGCGCATTCACGGCGCTGACGGGATCAACGGTGCCGGCAGTGCCCGCAGTAGCAGCAGCGATAGCAGCAGCTGGTGCCATGGCCGCCAGATCGTGCCGTACCGCGGCATCAAGCGTTTGGTCGTCGTGTGTGGCCGCTGCTCCAAGCACTGTTGCTGCAATGAGATGTTGTCCGCGCGGTGCATAGTGTGCCGCCACTTCAGTCAGTGTGATCGCGTGGCTCACTGTTGCACCGCGGCGTGCATTGAGCCAAAGCGCGCGCCCGGGTAACAGCGCCGTTGGCGCACTGTAGTACACAGTGCTGCAACCCAGCACCTGTCGTGGTTCGTTGAGCTGCGCGCCAATGCTTTCGGTGAGCGCGTGCGCCGTAATCAGATCGGTGGCCAGCACCACATCACTCGCTTCGACTACGGCACCGTCGTCCAGCGTGACACCACACGCACGCCCGTTCTCAACGCGCAGCGCACGCACGCGCGCGTTGCAACGGATGGCATCCGCCGGCAACAGCTGCGCCATTTGCGCGGGAACTGCACCCATGCCGGCTTCGGGCACCGCTGTTTTTCCCTCAGACAACATCTTGAACGTGAACAGCAACACGCTCGCTCGAGTCGTGAGTGTACGATCAAGCAGAATGCCACCGTAAAACGGCGCAAAAAATCCGTCGATCGTTTGTTTTGAGAACCCGCGCGCCGAAAGAAAATCGCGCGTGCTCACAGTGGCGTGTTCCGCGGCAAAACATTCATCAACCGTGAGCCCCCGTGCAAACTGTCGCAGTCGCAGCATGCGCAGCAGGTCTGCTATCGGCACCGCGCCGCCAGTCAGCGACGGCACAAGCAACGAAAAATCATTGAGTGCATCGCCAACCAACGCGGTCCGGTTGCCATCGCGTACAATGCGCGCCGCCGGTTGAAAGGGCTGCAGTTTGAGCGCACCGTGATCGAGGTACTGATTGAGCACCGGATAGGCGGTAAACAGCACCTGAAAGCCGTGGTCCAGGCGAAAGCCGTCTTGCACCGTAGTGCGAACGCGTCCACCGACCTCTGGTGCCGCTTCAAGGACCAGGACGCGTTGCCCCGCGCGGTGCAGGTCAATGGCGGCCACGAGGCCAGCCACGCCGGCGCCGATAACGATCGTGGTGTGTGTGTTGCTTGTCATAGCAATACAACATATCAGATGGGCGCGAGGCTCCCAGTCTTGCACTTCATGCACAGCACAACGGCCCGCCTCTGACAGTACAGAGGCGGGCCGAGTAACTGCTGAACGACCTGAGGATATCCGGCGCGCGAACGCGTTCGGCTATCGGTACCACATGGTCGCTTGCTTAGAAGCGGATACCAAACGTCACAGGAATCCAGCGTGCACTGTCACCATCGCCAAACACGTTAACAAATCGTGCTTCGGCAAAGGTGGAGAAGCCCGCCAGGCGGAACTCAACACCACCGCCGACACCAATACCGAGATCGTTGCTGGCATCTGACGATCCGCTTACACCACCGAC
>JBBSPO010000465.1:0-2127 GCA_038258695.1 Gemmatimonadales bacterium
AGCACGGTGCTTGCCCAATCGTCTATCTTGGAGGATGGATACGACTGAACCCATCGCTTACAACCCCACCGAGGTTGAAGCCCGCTGGCAACGCGCCTGGGCCGACCGCGGCACCAATCAGGTGGATCTGGCCAACGCCGATCGCCCCTTCTACTCGCTCATGATGTTTCCCTATCCGTCGGCCGAAGGGCTGCACGTGGGAAATCTCTTTGCCTTTACCGGCAGCGACATCTCAGCGCGATACCATCGCCTGATCGGGCATCAGGTGTTTCAGCCGCTGGGCTACGACGCCTTCGGGATCCATTCGGAAAACTACGCGCTCAAAATTGGCGCGCATCCCATGGAGCTCACCCCGCGAAACGTCGCCAACTTCCAGCGTCAGCTGGAACGCGCCGGCCTCATGGTGGACTGGCAGCAAAAGGTCGATACCAGCCAGCGCGACTACTACAAGTGGACGCAGTGGGTCTTCCTGCAGCTGCACAAACAGGGGCTGGCCTACAAAAAAGCGGCCGCCGTAAACTGGTGCCCGGGCTGCAAGACGGTGCTCGCCAACGAGCAGGTAGAGGGCGGCGCCTGTGAACGCTGCGGCACAGTGGTGGAACAGCGTTTTCTCGAGCAGTGGTTTTTTCGCATTGGTGACTACGCTGAACGCCTGCTGAACAATCTCGATATCCTCGACTGGAGCGAGGTGACCAAGAGCGCGCAGCGCAACTGGATTGGCCGGTCGGAAGGCGCCGAACTGACGTTCAATATCAATGGCCAGTCGGATCAGATCCGCGTGTTTACCACTCGGCCTGACACCATCTTTGGCGCGACGTATCTGGTGCTCGCACCGGAGCATCCGTTAGTGGCGGGCATCACCACCGACGCGTATTCCAATGCGGTGCGCGAATACCAGGAGCGCACCAACCGGCAGGATCTGGTCTCTCGCAAATCGGTGCTGCAGAAAACCGGTGTGTTCACGGGTGCGTTTGCCACCAATCCCGCCACCGGCAACAACGTCCCTGTCTGGATCGCTGACTACGTACTCATGGAATATGGCACGGGCGCAATCATGGCTGTGCCCGGACACGATGAGCGCGACTACGAGTTCGCGAAAGAGCTGTCGAACACCTTCCAGCAACATTGCAAACTGGAAATTGAGCAGGTGATTGTTCGCGTAGTGGCGGGCGAAGGGCATGATGCCGACACGGAACTCGCTGAAGCCTACACCGCGAGTACCAGTGCTGACCGACTCGTCAACTCGGCGCAGTTCGACGGCATGGCGGTCGCCGAGGCCAAGGCGGCGGTCACGTCGTGGCTGGAAGAGAAGGGGCACGCCAAGCCGGTGGTCAACTACAGGTTGCACGACTGGTGTGTGTCGCGGCAGCGCTACTGGGGACCGCCCATTCCCATTGTGTATTGCGATTCCTGCGGAACCGTGCCCGTACCGGAAGACCAGTTGCCGGTAGAGCTGCCGTTTATCCCGGACTTCAAGCCCGACGATTCCGGTATCTCTCCGTTGGCGCGACATGCGGAGTGGTACAACGTGGCCTGTCCCACCTGTGGTGGTGATGCGCGCCGCGAAACAGATGTCTCCGACACGTTCCTGGATAGCGCCTGGTACTTTCTGCGCTACCCAAGTGCGCGTCGTGACGATGTCGCGTTTGACGCTGACATTACCAAACGCTGGCTGCCGGTGAACTCGTACATTGGCGGCAACGAACATGCGGTGTTGCATTTGCTGTATTCGCGCTTTGTCACCATGGCGCTCAGCGATGGTAAACATCTGAACTTTGAAGAACCGTTTACACAGTTCCGGGCGCACGGTCTGATTATCCGTGACGGTGCGAAAATGTCCAAAACCAAGGGCAACGTCATCAATCCAGATGAATACGTGAACGAGTGGGGTGCCGACTCATTCCGCATGTACCTCATGTTCCTTGGTCCGTATCAGGAAGGCGGTGATTTCCGGTCGCAGGGTATCAGTGGTGTGCGTCGTTTTCTCGACCGCTTGTGGGGGTCGGTGCGCGACGCGCGTCGTGATGGCGAGGCAGACCCCGATGTTTTGCGCAAGTTGCACCAGGTGATTCGCAAAGTCGGCGAAGACATTCCGGCGTTGGCCTACAACACTGCCATTGCCGCGAT
>JBBSPO010000466.1:0-2118 GCA_038258695.1 Gemmatimonadales bacterium
ATCTGCGCCATGCTGGTGAGCCGCAGGTGTTGGCATTGCGCGCTCAGCGCCTCATACTCCGTCGTTGGTGACATCGCGTCGGTGTGTAGTTCGCGGCTCATCGCGGTTGCTCCGCGAAGCGCTCGTACACGGTGAGATCGCGCGTGATCACCTCGCCTCGACCGGCATACCGCGGATCATGTTGCGGCGGTTGCAGTGCGAGCGGCGTGCGGTCGACGCGCAGCAAGCCCGTATAGTGCGCGGGATCCATCACGACCTGGGCGCGGCCGCGGCGCGCATGCTGCGCAATCTGGACGTGGTCGTGATGAATCGAAAACGCCGTCGCATGTTCGACCACGGTGACGCGCTGACCGACGAATTGGGCGGGTACACTGTAGCGCGAGCCCGCGATACTCACGAGCGCGTCCGTCGCCACCCGCCGTTCCCGCACGGGTGTCCATGCGTAGCGTGGACGCCCATCGAGCGGCGTGAGCGCTTCGGTCGCGAAGCGGGCCATCGGGCGTTCGTGGACGGTCCCATGCACGCGTTCATCGGCGACCGTCACGCACCACTCGACTGTCCTGCCTCAGTTGAAATGTGACTCCCACCCGCTCCATGTTTGGAGCAAAGGAGGAGTGTATGTCCCGAGCCACACGCCGCAGCTTTACCGCCGAAGAGCGCGCCACGATTCTCCGTCGGCACCTCGCCGACAAGGTCGCCGTCTCCGACCTCTGTGACGAATACAAGATTCAGCCCAGCCTGTTTTACGTCTGGCAGAAGCAACTCATGGAGAATATGGCCGCTGCCTTGGAAGACCGTCGGACCCGCGCAGTGGACAGCCGCCAGGCCACGGCCCAGCAGCGGACCATCGACACGCTCCACGCCCAGCTCCAGCAGAAGGACGCGGTCATTGCCTTCGTCTCGGAAGAACACTTGGCGCTGAAAAAAAAACTTGGGGAGAGCTGAGGTCGCAATGGGTCCCACCGGATGTGCGAGACGAGGTGGTCGATTTCGTGCAGGGCTTCACCCGCGTGACCGAACTCCCGACGTGGTGGGTCGCGCTCAAACTGGCGATCCAGCCACCGCAGTACTATCGCTGGGTGCAACGCTACGGCTCGGCAAACGCCCACAACGGCCGGATCCCCCGGGATCATTGGCTGGAGGACTGGGAGCGCGACGCGATCCTCACGTTTCACGAGACGCATCCGCTCGAGGGGTATCGGCGCTTGTCCTTTATGATGCTGGACGCGCGCACGGTGGCGGTGAGCCCGTCGACCGTGTACCGGGTCCTCACGAAGGCGGGGCGCCTGGATCGCTTCCGCGGGACGCCCTCGAAAAAAGGCACGGGGTTTCAGCAACCGCTGCAGCCGCACGAGCATTGGCATGTCGATATCACGTACCTCAACATCGCGGGTACGTTTTACTATCTCTGTGCCGTGCTCGATGGGTACAGTCGCGTGTTGGTGCACTGGGAGATCCGGGAACGCATGACCGAGGCCGATGTGGAGACCATCCTGCAGCGGGCGCGGGAGCAGTATCCGGAGGCCACGCCCCGCATCATCTCGGACAACGGGCCACAGTTCATCGCCAAGGACTTCAAGGAGTTCGTCCGGATCTCGGGGATGACGCACGTCCGCACGTCCCCCTACTACCCGCAGTCGAACGGGAAAATGGAGCGCTGGAATCAAACCGTGAAAGTCACCACGATTCGGCCCAACGCACCGGGCTCACTCGACGAAGCGCGGCGGCTCGTCGCCACCTTCGTCGCGCATTACAATACAAAGCGACTGCACAGCGCCATCGGCTACGTCACGCCGGCCGACAAGCTGGCGGGCCGGGAAACCGCGATCTGGGCCGCACGAGATCAACAGCTCGAAGCAGCGAGGGACCGGCGGCGGGAACGACGCCAGCAAGACCGCGAGGAAACTGAACGACCGGAAGCCGCCGTCTAAAGTACCACAACCACAGAGTCACATTTCCGCTGAACCACTACACGACGAGCCACGCGTTCACGTGGTCCCACGAGTGAAAGCGTTTGCCCGCGAGCGCATTCCGCGCGACATACTTGACGCCCGCTTCGACTTTGCCTTTCGTCTGCGGGCGATACGGAGCGCACGCCCACGGACGAAAGCCATAGTA
>JBBSPO010000467.1:0-2117 GCA_038258695.1 Gemmatimonadales bacterium
AGCGAATCCAGTCGCGCGCGCGCCCACGTTGCCGACGGGGCCAGTGCTGCATTGGCTTGCGCCAGCGGAGACGCTTCGGAGTGCAGGCGAGTAGCCGCACCGTTCTGCACATCGGTGAGAGCAGTGACTACTACAATGCTGTCGTTGCGCACGAAGTACACGCCGCTCAACACGTAGTTGGCGCGCAGCGCGAAGCCCACCTCGGCCGATTGATTGGGCGACTTGTCGCCTACCAGTTTACGCGTCACGTCAGCTGGCAATACATCCAGACGGCCACCACGTGACCGGCGCAGGGCCGATGTGAGTGTGTCGAGTATTGCCGAACCCAGCGAAGTCAGCGAAGAATCGCGGGTGCGATCACTGAAGCTCAACAATGCCAGACGTTGTGTTCCGCGTGGCGGCGGAGGTAGAACCGGTGTCACGCCACCAACACTTTCGCGTGACGGCTCCACAACCATGGACTGTAACTGCTGTTGTCTGGGCAAGGCCGCCATGGCCTCACGCATGCTGCTCAGCGCCAGTTGCAATGAGTCGGCAAACACGCGAGACACGGCAGCAATCAGTGAGTCACGATCAATGATAGACGCACCGGTCTGCGCCTGCTGTACGATTGACGATACGCCGCCCTGCATCTCACGTGCGATTTGCAGTGACTCCGCGCGTGAGAGACCAAGGCTCAACTCCACACCTGGCGCCTCATCGCGCAGCTCGGAGAGGTCTCGAAACACGACGACCGTTTCCGGTGCGGCAGATTGCTCCACGGAGTCGCCGTTGGGCGACACAGCGACGGTGCCGGCCGACGTGCGATCGCGCGTGAGCGCGAACGCCCCCGCGGCCACCACGAGCAAGCCAAACACTACCATCATCGCGTGACGGGATTTGGCACTTTGCGCGTACGAAGCGCTGGCCGCTTCATCTCGTGATGCGATTTCTGCCGAGTCGAGTTCGCGCAGCAGTTCACTGGCTGTCTGTGGACGTTTGGCGGCGTCCTTTTCCAGGCAATGCATGATGAGCGCCGACAACGCGGGCGGAATATCAGGCTGCGTGAGGTGCGGCGCCTTGGGGCGCACAGTAAGCTGCGCGGCCAAGGTCGCTTGTGGTGAACTGCCGGAAAATGGAGCGATGCCCGTGAGCAACTCGTAGGCCAACAGTCCCACGGCGTAAATGTCTACGCGATGATCCGCTGCCGGATCGGCCGCGAGCTGTTCCGGCGCCATGTATGCGGGTGACCCGATAGCCATGCCGCTGGTGGTGTGACCGGCTACAGGGATGGCCGCGCTCAGCGCCTTGGCCACGCCAAAGTCGGTGACCACGGCGTGCGACCCGCTCATGAGAATGTTGCCGGGCTTGATGTCACGGTGCACCACGCCTCGCCCGTGGGCGTAGGACAACGCATCAACAACATTGCGCAAAATCCGGAACACTTCACCCACGGGTAGTCGCTCGCGCTCGTCGAGCGTCTTGCGCAGCGATTCTCCCTCAATGAACGGCATGGTGAACCACAGCAAATCGTCGCGTTCACCGGCCGAAAGCAGTGGTACCACATGCGGATGCTGCAACTGTGCCGCCAGCTGAATCTCTCGGCGGAAGCGGTCCTTGTTCACGCCGGCCGCGAGGTCAGGCGGCAGCACCTTCACCACCACGCGTCGTCCCAGCGCCTGCTCGGTGGCCACAAACACGCGCGACATACCGCCCCCTCCGAGCTCACGCTCGAGGGAGTATTCAGGCCCAAGGGCCTCGCGCAGTCTGGTGGCGAGCGTGTCGGTCACGGCGTTGAGTGGAGTGTTAACAGAACATACGTAACATGACAGGCAGACGTTACGGCGAAATGCGGAACTGACGTGTGCTTTGTGCTGCGACTCTTCGACCCGTACGGGCTGGCGAGCGTTGCAGACGTATTGCTGGAGTCGCGGGGAAGGCGTGCGGGTCGCAGGGACGGTGCAGGGGTCGCAGAGACGGTGCAGGGGTCGCAGCCCACCGACCCCTGCGCGGCTCAACGGCTTCGCCGACAGCCGCTCACGCACCGGGCGCGGCGCGCCTGAGGAGATCTGCGCAGGACCCGCGTCCGGCCCCGTCATGGCCCAGCGAGTCCACATGCTCGCTATCTCAACCTCCCG
>JBBSPO010000468.1:0-1981 GCA_038258695.1 Gemmatimonadales bacterium
CTGGTCACGAACTTAAACATAATCGCGGGACCACGCACCCTGACAGCCGTCACAGCGCGCGCTTGCATGCGTCTAACTGGACATGATGACCGATCTCTTGACGATCTAATCCTTACGCTGATACAACCCGCCGAACGCCAGGGCTTGCTACTTTACCGTGGGTCAGGCACCGGTGGCTCCTGTGCTCACCCCGTGTCCCCCACATCCCCCCGAACGCAGAGTCTGCCTTGATGCCTGTCACAGAGCTTCGTCTGCAGCCCGTCATGAACGGGCAGTTGCTGAGCCTCGGAGACGATGCCGCCAGCCTCTCCGATTTCTCGGCCTCGCCCAAAGACATCAAACGCGAAACCAAGCGTGTGCTGAAATCACTCGAGACGCTCCAGGCCGCCTTTCACGCGGATTCCGGGAAGGCGTTTCTCCTCGTGCTGCAAGGCCGGGACGCCGCGGGCAAGGACGGGACCATTCGCACCGTCATGGGCGCCTGCAACCCGATGGGTGTCCGCGTGGCGGCCTTTGGTCCGCCGAACACGCGCGAGCTTGGTCACGACTACCTCTGGCGCGTGCACAAGGCGCTGCCAGCGCGTGGCGTGATGGGGGTGTTCAACCGCTCCCACTATGAAGACGTACTGGTGGTGCGTGTCCGTGAGCTGGCCCCGCCCGATGTGTGGGAAAAGCGATTCCGGCACATTGTAGAGTTCGAACGCATGCTCACCGATAGCGGCACGGTGATTGTGAAGTGCTTCATTCATATCAGCCGCGATGAGCAGCGCGCGCGATTGCAGTCTCGGCTCGATGATCCGGCCAAAAACTGGAAGTTTCGTCTGGGTGACCTCGACGACCGCGCCCGCTGGGATGACTTTACCCAGGCCTATCGCGACGTGCTGGCGCGAACCAGCACCGCCTTCGCGCCATGGTACGTGGTGCCCTCCGACAACAAAGACGTGCGCAACCTGCTGATTGCACGTCTGCTGGTGGACTCGCTGGAGCAGCTCAACCCGCAGTACCCGTCAATGGACCCGTCGGTCGCCGAGGCAGCCAAAGGCTTCGCCTGAATGAACGGTGCGGGCGCGATGCGACTTGTCACGTTCGGGTGCGTACTAGCCGATATTTCAGGCAGTCCGCATTCGTTGCGCAGCCCGGTCGGTGCTGCGGCGACGAGCCGTCGAGTCGCCCGCGGCGCCTCGTGATTCCCTGTCCACGAAAAGTGCTCGGCTCCTTCCGCCGGTTCTGTGGTTGTCTGCTGTTGTGCGTCGCTTCACCGCTCGGGGCCCAGACGGGTGCCGTCTTTTCGACGGGCGCGCCATCGACGCCCATTGCGTGGCGTGATTATTCGGAACGCCTGTTCGCGACGCCGGACGGGCTGCGTTCGCTCGCCGTGTACGCAGTGGCGGCGTTGCCTGACGGTACGCTGTGGATTGGCACTGATGCCGGTCCGCATCGTTACCAAGGATCGCGTTTTGAGCGGATCACCATTCCGGGGGCCTCGCAACATGTGCGCTCTATTGCACAGACGCGGGACGGCGATGTGTGGTTTGGTACACGCACGGGCGTGGTTCGGCGTGCGGCCAGTGGACTCATGCAACTGTACGACACGCTGGCGGGCTTGTCAGCCGGAACGGTGTATTCGCTGAGCGTCAGTGACGCGATTGATGGCACGCCGCGTCTGATCGCCTCGACAGCACGCGGGGTCGCGTTCTTCCGCAACGAACAATGGGAACAGCTGCTACTCCCACCCAATCTGCGACTGGAAGGATTGGTGATCCAAGCGCGTGCGCGCGCGGGCCTGCGTGACGAGTTGTGGCTGGCCACATCGTACGGTGTCGCGGCGCAGTGGAGCGACGGACAATGGCGAAAAGTGTTTGGCCCAGCCGATGGTTTGGCGGTGCGCGCGGTGGAGCATTTCCACGTGGTTACGAACGACGTGCGCACCCTGTATGCGGCCACAAGTGAGGGAGTGTACCTGCTCGACGAAAACGTGGGC
>JBBSPO010000469.1:0-1958 GCA_038258695.1 Gemmatimonadales bacterium
ACGTGCGGGATTGTTCGCGTACACAAGCGGTGCTCATGAAGTACCGGCCGGCGGTGGTCTTTCATGCCGCAGCGCATAAACATGTTCCGCTTATGGAGGCCAACCCTTCAGAGGCGCTTCGAAACAATGTGTTGGGCACGCAGAGTGTTGTAGACGCGTCGATCGCGGCGGGTGTGTCGCATTTCGTGCTCGTCTCCACCGACAAGGCGGTACGTGCGACGAGCGTGATGGGTGCGTCAAAACGAATTGCAGAACAGGTGGTACAGCTCGCGGCACAACGGTCTGAGCGGACGTTTGTCGCGGTGAGATTTGGTAACGTTCTGGGAAGTCGAGGGTCTGTCGTGCCCACGTTTCTGCGTCAAATCAGAAGCGGCGGTCCCGTGTTGGTTACGCACCCGGACATGCGTCGGTTTTTCATGACGATTCCCGAGGCAGTGCAGCTCGTGCTGCAAGCCTTTGCCCTCGGCAAGGGTGGCGATGTGTTTTGTCTGGATATGGGTGAGCCTGTGAAAATTGTTGACCTCGCGAAGGATCTGATTCAGCTCTCCGGACTTGAGCCTGATGAGGACATTGAGGTGCGCTTTACGGGTGCACGACCGGGCGAAAAGCTGTACGAAGAGATGTTCTTCAGTTCGGAGTTGGCGGCGCCTACTGAACATCCCAAAGTGTTGCGAACACGAAATGTAGAGCTTCCGGGATGCACCCAGGCCCGCATCGAATCGCTGCTTCTTGAGCTGCGTCTCGGCGCCCCTGATGCGGTGCTCAGATCGGCCATCCACGGTCTGGTCGAAGACTACCGTGCCGATCCAGCGCCACCGCTCAGCCTGGGAGCGCGACGTGTCAGCGTTGCGGCGCCTCAGTCGGCTGACATTTTCTGATGCGCCTGTATCCCATTCGATCTGTTGCAATCCTTCTGGCCGCGTTGTCGCTGACAACTGTCGCACATGCGACCGTGCGGGCGCAGACGCGACCCACAAGTGCGCAGGCAGAAGCGATGTTGCAAGCGCGACCGGAGTTGGCGGCGCAACTCAGAGCGCGCCTACTCGGTAGCGGCTTGTCACCTGATCAGGTACGCGCACGACTTCGTGCAGAAGGGTACCCGGCGAACCTGCTCGACGACTATTTGCCGGGGGGGACGACGGCGGGCACGTCGACTCCGTCTGTCAGCGTGCTGGAGGCGGTGAGCGCGCTCGGCATAACCAGCGACGAAGATCTCGACGCCATGCGACGCATGTCAGCGGATCGTCTGCGGTTCCGCACTGACCGTGCACGGGACGAGCCGGATAGCGCGGTTGCCGGTGCGTTATCCTCGGCCAGCGCCGAGCTCTTTGGCTATGACATTTTTGAAGACGCATCAACCCGCTTCGAACCGAATCTCGCCGGTCCTGTTGACGCCGGCTATCGCATTGGGCCCGGCGATCAGCTCGTGCTTATTCTGACGGGTGATGTGGAAGTCGCACACACGCTTGAAGTGACGCGTAGTGGTTTTGTGGTCATTCCGCAGGTTGGTCAGCTGGGCGTCGCCAACCTCACGCTCGGCGAGTTGGAAGATCTCTTGTATGCACGGCTTGGCCGAGTGTACAGCGGCGTGCAACGGGGCGCCGGTGCGAGCACGCAGTTCTCGGTGAATGTGTCGAGGTTGCGCTCGAATCAGGTGTTCGTGGTTGGTGACGTGATGGCGCCGGGAGCGTTTCGCATCTCCAGCGCTGGTACCGCACTCACCGCGCTCTACGCCGCTGGTGGACCTACCGAGCAAGGTTCGCTGCGGGCTATTGAGGTACGACGCAATGGTAGCACGGCGGCGACGCTTGATGTGTATGACTATCTGCTGCGTGGCGATGCGAGTCAGGACGTGCCGATACTTGGTCATCGTTTTCGGTGCGCGACCCTCGGTGGTAAGCATGGCCAGGTACGCGTCGACCGCCTTCCGCACACTGACGGCGTCGACGGCGGGCTTC
>JBBSPO010000470.1:0-1947 GCA_038258695.1 Gemmatimonadales bacterium
CTTCGGCACCGGGTTTCGCCCGACAGATCCACCGCTGGCGCCCCATGTGCGAGGACGCGACGGACGGTCGCTGGCCAACGCGTGGAATGGCAGTATGCGCGCCTATGCGGGCACCACCGTGCACGGTTTTCCAAATCTGTTTCTTGTGCCTGGGCCCAACACGGGGCTCGGACATACATCGCAGCTTTACATGATTGAAGCGCAGCTGCAGCATGTGGTACAGGCCGCGATCTATCGGCGTGCTCACGGGGTAACTGCGCTCGAACCGCGCGACAGCGCGCAGCAGGCCTGGGTGCACGACGTCGACACACGCATGCAACGCATGGTATGGGTCGCCGGCGGCTGTCGCAGCTGGTATCTCGACCGCAACGGACGCAACTCATCACTCTGGCCCGACTTCACGTTCCGGTTCCGGCGACAAGTGCAACACTTCGATGCGTCGCACTACATGCTCACCACAGCGGCACGTGCGCCGCTGTCGGACGGCTAACTGGAAGTATTTATGTCTCGCGCAACGCACGCATGGCACCCTGCCAGCGCACCAGTTCATCGAGCATGGAGGTAGCGGCTTTATTCTGCACCTCACCTGGCGCAAACGCTCCGGTGTCCTTGTCCACCAGCTTGCCGGCAAAGGGAATAGACACGGCGCCTGGCAGTGGCATCATGCTGTTGGCGGTGAAGATAATGCGCAGCTGGTTGGCCGAACGCAGTCCCGCTGACACGCCACCGTAGCTGAGCAGGCCGGCCGGTTTGTACATCCACTCTTTGGCCAGACACTGAATGGCGTTGAGCAGCGATGCCGGCGGTGAAAAATCATACTCGGGCGTCACGAACACATACGCATCACCACGAGCAATCGTCTCGCTCCACCGCTTCGTGCGCTCATGCTCATACTTCTGCATCATTGGGTGATGCGGCTCGTCGAGCAGCGGCAATCCGATCTCGCGTAAATCCACGCGCTCCACCGCAAAGCCACCGTGCGCTTTGGCGATGGGAATGAACCAGTCGCCCACCGCGCCGCCAATGCGCGTGGGTCGGGTGCTGGCAATGATGACTTGCAGGTTGGGAAGGCTCATACTGTTCAAAACCCGTTTCAGAGGGGATTGTTTCACGTCGACATGGACATGCGGTTTGGTCGGACCCGCCGACCGTGCAAACCACCACGCCCGCAACTCTCGTGACACCACCCGGGTAACAGACAATCTCGGTCGCACACGGCGAGTGCGCGCACCGGTGCAATTTTCATTTTCAGGGAGCCAGCGATGTGTGGCAAGGCCAGCAGTATCGAGGAACTCATTGATCAGATTGACGAAGCCCGCGAAAGCGGTTCGTCGATCAGCCTTGATGAGGTACTCGATGCAATCGGCCGGCGCTCGTTTGGCCCGCTTCTGATTATCGCAGGTCTGATCGTACTCGCGCCGATCGTGGGAGACATCCCAGGCATGGCCACTGCGATGGGCATCTTCGTCGCGCTCGTGGCCGGTCAGATCGTATTTGGCCGCGACCACATCTGGCTGCCTCAGTGGATGCTGTCCCGCTCAATACAGAGCGACAAACTCGACAAACCGCTGCGCTGGCTGCGCAAGCCCGCCCAGTGGGCTGACAGCCTTGCACAAGAGCGACTGGGCGCGCTGGCCGGACGCGTTGGCATCCGCGTAGTCGCTGGCATTTGCCTGCTGCTCGCCGCCATCATGCCGCTCATGGAGATCGTACCATTCAGCGGCAACGCCGGCGGGCTGGTGTTACTGATCTTTGGTCTGGCGCTGATCGCTGGTGACGGCCTCATGGTGCTGATTGGTTCCGTCTTCACACTCGGCACCGTGGCGCTGATCGCGAAAGGTCTGCTTTCCTGACGTAGACCGTCAACCGGAAAAACGACACAGCCAGAAATGCCAATGCCCAGCACGTGGCCGGGCATTGGGAAACAAACAAAAAAATCGACTATCA
>JBBSPO010000471.1:0-1924 GCA_038258695.1 Gemmatimonadales bacterium
AAATGCAGGCGGACCGCACTGCCTCAAGTATGGTGTCACGCTCAATCACATTGCCGCGCTTACCGTCTGTCTTCCGAATGGCGACCTGGTGACGCTGGGCTCACCGGTGAGTGAGCCCGATGGCTATGACCTGCTGGGGTTGTTTATTGGCAGTGAAGGCTGCTTTGGTATTGCCACTGATATCTGGGTGCGACTGCTGCCGGTACCGCAAGCGGTGCACACCCTGCTGGCGGACTTTGCGTCAGTAAACGACGCCGCGCGCGCAGTCTCGGCGATTATCGCCACCGGTGTGGTACCGGCCGCGCTTGAGATGATGGACCAGTCAACCATCCGCGCCGTGGAAGCGAGCATTTACGCCGCGGGGTATCCCACTGACGCGGCAGCGGTGTTGCTGGCCGAGGTGGACGGCTTGTCGGCCGGACTTGAGACCGATGTGCAAGTGCTCACTGATTGTTGTCGTGAGGCGGGTGCACGCAACATTCGCGTGGCCACCGCCGACGCCGATCGTGCGCGGTTGTGGCAGGGGCGCAAGAAAGCGTTTGGCGCATTGGGACGCATTGCGCCGCATCTGGTTGTGCAGGACGCCGTTGTCCCGCGCACGCAGTTGCCCGCGGTACTCGCTCGCATTCACGAGATCGGTCAGCAACACGGCGTCAACGTCTGCAATGTTTTTCATGCCGGCGATGGCAACCTGCACCCCAACATCTCATACGACGCCAACAACGCCGATGAGTCGGCGCGTGTGCACGCGGCCATGCAGGAAATCATGCAGGCGTGCATACAGGCCGGCGGTACGATCACCGGCGAGCACGGGGTAGGTCTCGACAAACTCGGCTACATGGATCAACTCTTTGACGATGCGTCGCTGGCCGCCATGTGTTCAGTGCGCGAGGTGTTCGATCCGGACCGCCGCGCGAATCCGGGCAAGGTGGTACCGGTGCACGCGTGCAGAGAATGGGCCGGCAAGCACAGGCATTGAGCGCAGTCGTTTAATTAGTTGAATGCCCGACCAACTCGCCGCTCTTTCCGAACAGGTGGCTCACGCCCACCATCATGCCACGCCGCTCCGGCTCGTGGGTGGAGGTACGTGGCTCAACGCACAGCGTGCCTGCGACGGAGACGTGCTCAACGTTGGCACACACAGTGGCGTGGTGGAATACACGCCCGGCGACCTCACCATCACCGCGCGTGCCGGCACCACGTTGCGTGAGCTGCACGAGAGGTTGGCCGAGCACGGTCAGTGGCTTGGGCTCGATCCGGCTGCCGCGCCAGGCGCGACACTGGGCGCCACGGTAGCTACAGCGAGCGACGGTCCACTCGCCACATCTATGGGTCGTGTCCGTGACCTGGTGCTCGGCCTTGAGTGCATTAGCGGCACCGGCGAAGTGATTCGTGCCGGTGGACGTGTAGTCAAGAACGTGGCTGGCTTTGATATGGTGCGTTTGCACACCGGCGCGTGGGGAACACTTGGTGTAATCACACAAATCACGCTGCGATTGCGCGCGCTGCCTGAGATGGATCGCACGTTTTTTGTCGCAGCCAATCCACGTGCTTCGCTGGAATCGTTCCTGGCGCCGCTCGAAACAATCCGTCTCTCGCCGCTGGCGTTGGAGTTGGTGAACAGCGCGCTCAGTGTTCGGCTGGGCTTGCCCGACTCCACCTGTTTACTGGTGCGATTGGGTGGCAATGCCGACCGGGTGATGTCGCAGGTTCATTCTCTGGGCGTGTTTGGTGATGTGGTCGAGGTCGACCACAATCCGTTTGATCTTCTGCAGCGCATGGAGCAATCAGACGCGATGGTCGCGCAGGTGTCGCACATGCCCACCATGATCACGTCTACATGGCGTCGTGTGGTTGAGCTATGTTCGGCGCAGCAGGCGTGGCAGCCGCTCATGCATGCGTCGCTGTCGCGCGGTATGGTTCG
>JBBSPO010000472.1:0-1905 GCA_038258695.1 Gemmatimonadales bacterium
AAGCTGGCCAGCGTGACAATGAGCGCGCTTTGTCGATAGCCCAGCGACGTGCCCGCAACCTTTGCGGCTAGCATCACGAACAGCGCACCAATCCACACAGCAAACGGCAGCGCGAGCGATTGCCCGGCCACCATGAACCACGAAGACGCCGCTCGCGCTACGGCCATTCCTTCACTTGGCATGGCGTTGCCGCCGCTGGCCGCCGTCAACCGCATCTGGCGGTCGAACTCTGCGTCGTAATACGGAGTGGCCAGTCCCTTGGTGGCCAGCGAGATCACCAGCGCCAGAACAACCAGCACCAGCAGCAACAGCCCGTACTGGCCTTCAGTACGGCGCGCAAACACTTTGGCCGGCGCAATAAATATCTCGAGCAGGTCATCCATCAACCCACTCTTTTCATTGGCAACGTTTTCGGTCACAGGACACTCCGGAGGATGGGAATCAGCGATTGCGCTTGCTCAACACGCTGCCAGTGTTCCGGACGTCGGGTGATCAGCGCGCGGCTTCGCCTTCGAGATAGGTGTAGCCTTCAAGACCCGCCACGTAATCGGCAATGAACGCGTTCGCTTCTTCGCGCGACAGTCCTGAAGCAGCGTTCACCTTACGACGAAAGGTGGCGAGAAGTTGCGAAGCACCAAACTGCACATAGTTGAGCACTTCGGTAACCGTGTCGCCCTCTACGAGATCATTGATTTCGTAGCGCCCTTCGGGGGTGATGAGCACATGCACCGCATTGGTGTCGCCAAAGAGGTTGTGCAGATCTCCCAGAATCTCCTGGTACGCACCAGTCAGGAAAATGCCGAGTATGTAGTCGGTGCCATCGTCGTGAAACTCATGCAGTTCCAGGGCGGGCCGACCGGCTTTGTCACCCACGAACTTGTCAATCTTGCCATCGGAGTCGCAGGTCACGTCCTGCAGCGTACCGTGACGCAGCGGCTGCTCGTCAAGCCTATGGATGGGCATGATCGGAAACAGCTGATCGATGGCCCACGAATCCGGCAGTGACTGAAAGAGCGAAAAGTTCAGGAAGTAGCGGTCGCACAGTGACGACTGCAGCTCCCGCACAATGTCTGCGTAGGTTTCAGGGTCTGCTTGGGCGATGGGATAAATCGCGTTCATGGTGGCCAGCCAGATCAACTCGGCGGTCGCCAACTGGCGCAGCGAGAGCACGCCACTGTTGAAGTAGTTGCGCGCGCGATCCTTGTCGAACGAGGCGTCGTGAAATACTTCAAGCACCTTTCGCGGACGCGGCGAACGTTCAAGAATGGTGCGGTAGTCTTCATACATTTCGTGCAACAACGAATGGTCGTCGTCGGTAAGCGCGGGCAGCGCGCGCGCGGCCTGCGACTCCACGTCGATCACCTTCACGAGCAGCATGGCGTGGTGCGCCGTAAGCGCACGCCCTGATTCGCTGATCAGATGCGGCATGGGCAACTCGTGCTCGCGGCACGCCTCGGCCATGGTGTACACCACATCGTTGGCGTACTCCTGCAACGTGTAGTTCACGCTGGCGTTGTTGGTGGACGTGGTACCGTCATAGTCCACACCCAGCCCGCCGCCCACATCGACATGTGTGATGTCCACACCCATCTCGCGCAGCTCGGCGTAGAAACGCGCGACTTCGGCCAGCCCCGACTTGATGAAACGAATGTCGGTGATCTGGCTGCCGAGGTGGAAATGAATGAGCTTGATGATGTCCAGCCGTCCCATGCCCTCGAGTCGATCGATGAGCTTGACCAGCTCCGACGAGGACAAACCAAACTTGCTCTTTTCACCACCGCTTTGCGCCCAACGCCCAGCGCCTTCGCTGGCCAGCTTGATGCGGATACCAGCCACCGGCTGTACACCAAGTTCGTCTGCCACTTCGAGCAGCACGTCCACTTCGCTGAGCTGTTCGAGCACGAT
>JBBSPO010000473.1:0-1893 GCA_038258695.1 Gemmatimonadales bacterium
CGAACACGGATTCGGCACGAGCTGTTGCCCGCGCTGCGCACGGAGAACCCGCAGCTCGACGCGGCGCTCGTGCGCCTCGCGGTGGCGACCTCCGAGTGGCTCGAGGTGATCGACGCGGTCGCGGCACCGCTCGCGACGCTACCGCTCGACGCCCGCTTGCTGCAGGACGAGCCGCCGGCGATCCGGAAGCGCGCCTGCGCGAGCGCATGCGACTCACGCGTCACCTTGACCTGCAGCGCGACCAGTTCACGCAGCGACGAAGAAAACGCGTCAAGCTCGGGGAAAAACGCACCATCGAGAAACGCACTCAGCTTTGGCCGATCACCGAGCGCCAGCGTGTCGGCCAGCGCACCGGCACTCGCAAACCCAGTGGCAATGACGGGCGTGATGCGCCTTACCAGCGTGGCCTCCTCATCGGTGAACCATGTATCGAGATATGCATTCCACGCGCCTTGCGCCCGACTCTGCGCGCCTCGCACCGATCGCGACGCGCTGTCAAGCGATACTGAGCCACGATCGGCTTTGATCGCCATGTCGGCCATCAGATGTTGCATCTCGTCATTGACCGTGTGTATGAGAGCGAGCGCCTCCACACGGTCCAGCAACACGCTTTCCAGTGTCTTGAGTGACAGACCAAGAAATGTCCACGCAAGACCCGTTGTCACGAGCACGAGGCCCAGCAATCCGGCCAGCGCCGACGGTAGCCGTCGGTCGGCATTCGCACGCTGCCGCGACGATGCCTCGGGGCCCGGGGCCGAAGCGCGTGGCGTATGCATTCAATACCGCGCGAGATAGCGGTCCAGCTCCCACGCCGACACCTGGCTGTGATAGTCGCGCCACTCCGCGCGCTTCGCCATCAGAAAGTGTTCGGTCACGGAATCGCCAAGCGCTTGGGTGAGCACCACATCGCGTTCGAGTTCATCGCAGGCCTCGTCAAGCGTGCGCGGTAAATCATCAACGCGCAAACGTCGTCGCTCACGATGAGACATTTCCGCAATGTTGGAGTTCACCGGTTCACGCCAGTCCGCTTCTGTTCGCACACCATCGAGTCCTGCGGCCAGCATCATCGCCAGCGCGAGATATGGATTCGCGCTTGGATCGGGGGTACGCAACTCCAGACGTGTACCCGCGCCGCGACGCTCGGGCACGCGAATCATGGGCGAGCGGTTGCGCAGCGACCAGGCGGCGTGCAGCGGTGCTTCAAATCCCGGCACCAGTCGCTTGTACGAGTTCACCAGCGGATTGGTAATCGCGCTCAACGCCCGCGCATGTTTGAGCAGTCCGCCAATGTAGTGCAGCGCCGTGAGTGACAGCTCCCACTCCCGTTGCGGATCCCAGAATGCGTTTTGTCCCTGGCGGTAGAGCGACTGATGCGTATGCATGCCACTGCCACTTTGCCCGAACAACGGCTTGGGCATGAACGACGCGAACAGCCCGAACTGTCGGGCAACCTGCCGTACAACCAGGCGAAAGGTGGCAATGTTATCAGCGGTGCGCAGCGCATCGGCAGAGCGAAAATCAATCTCGTGTTGACCGTGCGCGATTTCGTGATGCGCGCCTTCCACTTCAAAGCCGAGCTGTTCGAGCGTATCGACAATGGCCCGGCGTGCTTCTTCGCCAAGATCGAGCGGCGCCAGATCGAAGTAGCCTCCCACGTCATGCGTGTCTGTACTGGGGGCGCCGTCCGGTCCGGCCTTGAACAGAAAAAACTCGGCTTCCATACCGGCCTTCATGCTGAATCCGAGGTCGGCCGCATCGGCAATCTGCCGGCGCAGGACATAGCGCGGATCGCCGGTAAATGGAGTGCCGTCAGGCAGCGTCACATCACAGATCAACCGAGCCACGCGGGCCGCCGGGTCACCCCAGGGATAGATCTGGAACGTGGACAGGTCG
>JBBSPO010000474.1:0-1887 GCA_038258695.1 Gemmatimonadales bacterium
GATCACCTTCGCGCTGCTCGGGATGAAGGTCATCGTGGTCATCGAGGAGCGCGCCCGCGGCATGCAACCGCTCTCGCCTGGCATGTGGTTCGGCTTCGCGGGCGCCTGGATCGGCATGAGGCCACGCCTCTTCGCCTCGGCCGGGAGTCAGTCACTGCGCGGCGCGGGCGCGCTGGTGCGTCGCGGCACCATCCACGCCGTCACGGGGGCCGTGCTCGTCGTGCTCGCAAGGATGGCGTGGACCGGTACCGACTCCCGGCTGCTCGCCACCGTCCTCCTGCTGCCTGGCCTCAGCCTCCTCGTGCACTTCGGCCTGTGCAATCTGCTGGCCGGTGCCTGGCGGTGGCGCGGCGTCGGCTGCGAGGCACTCTTCCGTGCGCCGCTGCGATCGCAGAGCCTCGGTGAGTTCTGGGCGCGGCGCTGGACTCTTGCCTTCTCGGAGATGACGACAATCGCGATCTATCGGCCGCTCGCCGATCACATCGGGCGCGGCCCGGCCGTCATGGCAGGTTTTGCGCTGTCGGGGCTGTTGCACGAAATGGCAATCAGTGTGCCGGTCCGGGCTGGCTTCGGTCTGCCACTGCTCTACTTCTTGGTGCACGGCGCGCTGGTTCTGGTCGAGCGGGAGCTCACGCGCTTCGGCCATCCCGTCTCAGGATGGGTCGGACGAGCATGGGTAGTGTTCTGGGTGCTGGCGCCACTCCCGATCCTCTTTCATCGGCCCTTCCTGTCGGGGATCATCTGGCCGCTCATCGGGATCCCACCCAATAGCTGACCTGGCTTATGACACGGCGCGGAAACGAGAACTCACCCATCCGCCCCCAACTCATCCCCCGGCGCATGCACCGTCACCTCACCAACACCCAACGCCTCCAACCCCTCACGCAACACATCCGCCGGACCCACCACCACAATCTGCAGTTTGCCCGGATCCAGATGCGCACGCGCTACGCGCAGCACATCGGCTGACGTCACGGCGCGCACCCGTTCGCGATACGTATCGAAATAGTTGCTCGGTAACTGGAAGATCTCCACGTTGGCCAATCCGCCGGCAATCGCGGCGGTGGTCTCAAAGCGGATCGGAAACACACCGTCCAAATACGATACCGCGAGCGACAGCTCTTCTTCGCTCACGGCCTCTTCACGCATGCGCTGAATCTCGGCCAGCGCTTCGCGCACGGCGTCGGCGCACTTGTCGGTCTGCACGGCACTCGACACCTCAAACGGACTGGCCGCACGTCGCCAGTCGAAGGTGCTGTGCGCACCGTACGTATAACCGTGCTTCTCGCGCAAATTCATGTTCAGGCGCGACGAAAACAGTCCGCCCATAATCGCGTTCATGACCACGAGCGGGAAATAATCGGGGTGCGCGCGCGGCACAGCCACATGACCGAAACGCAGCTCGGCCTGCTGCGCATCGGGCTTGGCCACGAGATGAATGCGACAATCAGTAAAGCGACGCGACGCATCAGGATCGGGCACGGGTTCAGCCACACCGCCCCAATCGCCCAGATGCTGGGAAGCCATTTGCACCGCTTCGTCTACCGAACAATCACCCACCACCAGCAACGCCGTGGCGTCGGGTACAAAATGTTCGGCGTGAAAGCGCACCACATCATCGCGCGTGATGCTGGGAATGCTACGCTCATCACCACCAGCCAAACGCGCAAAGCGAGACGTTGACGCATACAACAAGCGATTGAGCGCCACATCGGCCAGGCCGCGTGAATCGGCGCGAATCTGTGTGAGATCGGACAAGCGCTCTTCGGCCAGACGCTGCATCTCTTCGGCCGGAAACGATGGTCGGCGCAATACTTCGGCGAGCACCGCAAACGCATCGCCGGCGCGCTCACGCAACGCGGTGAGCTGCACAATGCTCGAATCCCA
>JBBSPO010000475.1:0-1873 GCA_038258695.1 Gemmatimonadales bacterium
TCGATGGCCGCTATTTTCGCAGCCCGCAGCGGTGCACAAACACTGTTGCTTGAGCGGACGCGCGACGGTGGTCGCAAGATTCTCATCAGCGGTGGCGGACGATGTAATGTGTTGCCGTCCCGGGTGGACGAATCGCGCTTTGTGACCGACTCGTCCCCCAACTTGCTGCGCAAAATTGTGCGCGCCTGGCCATTGGCTGAGCAACGCGAGTTCTTTGAGAGCACGCTGGGTATCCCGCTCGAAGAAGAAGTCGAGTCAGCCAAGCTGTTTCCAGCGTCTCATAAAGCACGCGACGTTCGCGATGGCCTGCTGGCGTACGCCCGAACATGCGGCGTGCGCATGCGCATGGATACGCGAGTCACCGGTATCGAGCCGGTCGCGTCTGGCTGGCTGGTGCATGTTGAGCACGGAGAGAGTATTGCGGCCGATGCGGTGATGATCGCGACGGGCGGGTTATCGGTGCCCAATACCGGCAGCGATGGGGCAGGGCTGTCCATGCTGTCTCAGCTGGGGCACACCATGCATCCCACATACGCAGCACTCACACCTGTGACCACCACCGATTCGGCGTTCAACGATTTGTCGGGTGTATCGCTGTCGGTCACACTCAACGCACGCAGCAGCGTGCATTCGGCCAGTGCCAGCGGTGGGTTTCTGTTCACGCACCGCGGTTATAGTGGCCCCAGCGTGCTCAACGTATCGCACGTGACCGTACGCTCACGGCTGGGTCACGCGGCCAATGCACAGGTCAGTGTGCAGTGGACGGAAAAAGATGATGCGGCGTGGGAGTTGGCGCTGCGTCCGCACGGTGCGCGCACCGTTACCGGGGCGCTGCGCGCGGAGCTGCCCGACCGGCTGGTGAGCGTGTTGCTGGACATGGCCGACGTCGATCCAGGCCGCGCGCTCTCGGAGTTGCGCCGGGACGAACGTTTGCGACTTATCGATATGCTGGTGCGTGGGCCGTTGCCGTGGTCGGGCGATGAAGGCTACAAGAAAGCCGAAGTCATGGGTGGCGGAGTGGCGTTGAGTGAGATTCATCCCAAAACCATGGAAAGTCGTCGTCACGCCGGATTGTATCTGTGTGGCGAGGTGCTTGATGCGTTCGGCCCGATTGGCGGCTACAACTTTTTGTGGGCCTGGGCGACGGGACGGGCCGCAGGCGTCGCCGCAGGTGCTGCCGCGGGCAACGCTGCAGTCAACGCTGCAGGAAGCGGAGATGCGACATGGCGTTGACCTCCACCATGTACACACTCGAAATCACGCTGTCGCACGTGGACCGCGCTGTGTATGAGAGTTTGTCACTGCGCGTACCCATGCATCCGTCGGAGTCGGCCGAGTACTTCGTGGCGCGTCTTCTGGCCTACTGCCTGGAGTATACCGACGGCATTGCATTTTCCCGTGGCGTGTCTGATGCTGACGAGCCGACGCTGTGTGTGCGAGACCTCACTGGTGAGATCAAGGTGTGGATTGAAATTGGCGCTCCCGACTCGGCGCGCGTGCACAAAGCGTCCAAGGCCTCGCCGCGAGTGGCGATCTACACACACCGCGATCCAGGTGTGGTGAGGCGTCAGTACGCAGGGGAGCGCATTCACCGGGCCGAACACATCATGCTGCACGCTCTCGATCGAGACCTGATCGCGGAGCTGGTTGAGCGTCTTGACCGTCGAATGAAGCTGGAGGTGGCTGTCACCGACACGACGGTGTACGTGACGGTGGGGGCAGATGTGCTGATCGGCGCCATAACGTCGGCGCCGATCATGGACATCTGAGATTTTATTCCCGCTTGGTACGTTCGCTTTGAACGACCGGCTCAGTCCAAAGAGCAGCCGTGAGCTGTTGAAAAGATTCAGCCCCTGCAACTCCACGTTGAGCA
>JBBSPO010000476.1:0-1821 GCA_038258695.1 Gemmatimonadales bacterium
TATTGTTGGCCTGGTTCATGCCACTGAGGTGCACGTAGAGAATGTCAACTCGGCGATTGACTGCATCACCATTCACCCATGTGCGAAGCGCGCTCACGTCAATGTCGAGCAGATCGGGGCTCAAGTCTTCACGGCCGTCATAAAAGCGATTTGGGCGCCCCGTGAAAATTGACGCGCACTGTGCTGGGTTGGGCGCCGCGCGGCCAGCGTCGCGCACGACCACCATGCTGGCGCAGGCCGTATTCAGATTGGCAACATCAAGCTCAATGTAGTAGTCGGATTTCCACGCCATCTTCACATCGCGCACCATCTCCGGGTCGCCGGCCTGGCGCGCCTCAATGAGCGTGTACGCGTCAGTGCCGGTTGGCAGCGGCAGATTGAGCGGGCGCACACCGCTGGCGCCGGTCATGAGGCGGTTGTTGAACCTGATTGTGCTGCGGTTTACAAACGCCGCACCAAGATGCGAGCGTGAATCAAAATCCAGCTGCACAGGCGATCCGGCCGCATTATGAATACGGACGCCATTGAGCCGGTTGTCCCTGTCCTTTCGCTGCCAGAATACACTGTCCGGTGTGGTGAGCTGGCTCTGAAAGGTGACGTTGTTGGTCGAGAGGTAAATATTGGAGTTCGAGTGCACCCAGCCCACAAACGTCATCGGGGCTCCGGGAAGGATTTCAAGATCTTCCTCGTAAAACACACCAAACTGGAAAAGCGGAATAGACTGCGCGTTCACCGACAGCACCACCGAAGCACTGTTATCGATGACATCTTTCGCGGTCACCCGGATATCGATGGGCTGATTGAGCGAAATCAGACCGGCAAACGGGCCAGACGTAATCGTTTTCGCCACGGGTTGCGCCGTGGTCGCGGTGTTGGTGGTGTAGGTGAATCCTGGCAACGTCGGATTGGTGAGGTCGAGAATATCCTGGTTGCTGATGACACCATCCTGCATCGCCGCGTCGAGCTGCGACATGATGTCGTCGGCCCCACCTTCAGCGGCGTACGACGTCTGACTGCTGCGGTAATCCACCACCGACGTTCGCGAAAGCGTGTTGACGGCCGTGAGGCCAGCGGTGATGATGATGCCAAACAGCAGCATCAGCAGCAGCACGGCTTCAAGTGCGAAGCCGCGGCGCGGCCGCGTGGTGGTGTGGTGTGACGAACTGGAACGATCGGGAATGCTGGACATGCGTCTCTCCGGTGTGATGGCACTGCGAATGCACACTGGACAAGGAACGCATGATGGGGGCGATCGTCACACTCGCTCGTGGTACGGCACGGCACAATGAAACAGCGTGCACCAGCAGCGAAACGGGCGCCCTATGGGACGGTGGTCAACCGGCGCAACGTGCACCCACACGTCCCCGCATCGCGGACCGCAGCCGGCCGACCGCAGCCGGTCGACCGCAGCCGGCCGACCGCAGCCGGCCGACAGCGGCCGACTGATAGCGGCCGACTGACAGCGGCCCTACTTCACACCGTGGCGTCAGATACCGGACGCGGAAACAGCGGCTCACCCTTCTTCACCGTCCAGCCGGCCGCGTCAAGTGCGGTAAGCTCCGCAAACGACACGTCCGCCACCGATCCGGGCCCGCCGAGTGATTCCCACAACACCTGACTGCGTTCCGGCATGTAGGGCGCGAGCTGTACTGCATGACGCGCCAGCCGCCGAATGAGGGACGCCAGAACCTGATCAAGCGCAACGCTGGCCGTTTCCTCTTTGGCCAGTTTCCATGGCGACATGGCCTGCGTGTACTCATTGGCGCGCGCCACCTGGCGAGCGACCGCTTGCAATCCGTCGTGCAGCAACCAGCCGCGTGA
>JBBSPO010000477.1:0-1740 GCA_038258695.1 Gemmatimonadales bacterium
ATATCGCGTTGGCGATGCTCGGCGTTCCGCCAGGCTCCGTCGTCTCTCTGGTTCTGATATGATCATTCACGATCGGCGTTCACGCCTGATGTACCGTATGGTATTGCTGGGCGCGACGCTCGTTGTTGTCGTGCCATTGCTGCAAGGCATGTCCAACGGGGCGTTGCCGCCTGGCCCAATCCGCACGCTGTTGCTTGTCTCTCTCGGGGCGGCAGCGCTGCTGGCGGCGCGCAGCATCAAACAGTCGCTCGACAAAAAAGCGTCCGCGCGGCGCGTGACAGAGCTGCTCAACTTTTTTGACGATGTCAGTCTGCTCCGACCGAGAGCCCAGGCGGCTCGCGCGATTCTGGCCGGAGAGCCGGCCAACGAAACCGAACGGCGTGCGCTGGTCGCGGTCAGTCAGTGTCTGGCGGAGTTGGCAACCAGCGTGTCGGACGGCAGTCCGGAGGGCAAGAGCAGCGTGTTGGCCCATCCCATCGTTGGGGCGTGGCTACGTGCGATTGCCGTGACGCCGCTGGCGCTCACGTTCAATGCCGAACAACGGCTGGCACTCAAGCAGCTGTTCATTGCCGTGGGCGCGTCGTCCAATCGTAGTGAGCCACTGGACGACGGCAGCCGTGCGTTGCTTGAGCGTGACGCCGTGCTGTTTCGTACCGAAGAGGCCGAAAGGATTTTCTGAACGGTTGTGCGCTTGTGGGGAACCGTCAGCCAGCCCGCAATCGGCCTGAATAAACGTCAGCCAGCGGTACCCACAAGCAGCTCATGTGCTGCCGCGGTGAGATATCGCAAGCCGAGATCAAGCGAACGCTCGTCGATGTCAAAGCGCGGATGATGGTGCGGGAAGGTGATGCCAGCGTCAGCATTGCCCGCACCCACAAACGCAAACACGCCGGGTGCGCGCTGCTGGTAGGCCGAAAAATCCTCGCCGCCCATGGACGGACGCATGGGATCCAGTACGTCTTCACCGAACGTGCGGGACACCACACTGGCGAGTCGTTCGGTCAGCGCGGCATCGTTGACCACCGGGCGATAACCCAGTTCGTAGGTGAAATCGTAGCGCGCACCAAACCCTTCGGTGATGCCTTTGATCAAGCGCTCCATGCGCTCGGGCACGGTTTTGCGCAACGCCACATCAAAGGTGCGCACGGTGCCGGCAATGTAGGCCGAGTTTGGGATTACGTTGAACGCGGTACCGGCGATGAACTGCGTCACGGAGAGCACGCATGGATCGAGTGGGTCCACCTGCCGCGATACGATCTGCTGTAGCGCAGAAACGATCTGCGCGCCAATCGCGATCGGGTCCACAGTGTCGTGCGGCATGGCCGCGTGTCCACCCGTGCCCGTAATGGTGCACTGAAACGTGTCGGGCGCAGCCATCGCCGGACCAGTTATCAGCCCAATGCGTCCAAAGGGCATGGAGGCCCACAGGTGCAGCCCTATCACTTCGTGTACAGAGTCCATGACACCGGCCTGCACAAGCGCTTCGGCGCCGCCGGGCGAGAGCTCTTCGGCGTGCTGAAACAGAAACCGCACCTCGCCGGACAGGCTGTCCCGGTGCGCGGAAAGCAAATGCGCCAGCCCCAGCAGAATGGCGGTATGCCCATCGTGCCCACAGGCGTGCATCGCGCCTCGCACGGTGGAGCGATAGGGCACCTGATTCTCCTCTTCGATGGGCAGCGCATCGATGTCGGCGCGCACCGCAATTACCCGACCGGGGTGCGCACCAATCAGGCGTGCAAC
>JBBSPO010000478.1:0-1716 GCA_038258695.1 Gemmatimonadales bacterium
ATAGTCGTCAGCGCGCGCGCGCAGTTGTTGCGCAATATCCGCGTCACCGTGCGCATCGGCACGCAACGCAAAGTTGCGGAGTGTGAGAATCAGAAACCACGCAAGCCAGACACTCTCGCCCCGGCCTTCAATGCCCACACGACTGAAACCGTCGTTCCAATCGCCCGAACCAATAAGCGGCAAGCCGTGCGATCCCACTGTGCAGGCACGCACGAGCGCACGCACGCAGTGTTCGTAAATGCTGCCATGTTCCTCGGTCACCTGCGGTAAATCGTACACCTCGTGTTCATCCGGCTCGAGAGTCCGCATTTTGAGGAACGGCACGTATTCCTCAAGTACCGACTGATCGCCGGTTACGCGAACGTATTGATCCACGACAAACGGCAACCACACAAGATCGTCCGAGAAACGCGTGCGAACGCCGCGCCCGGTATGAGGGTGCCACCAATGCTGCACGTCGCCTTCCAGAAATTGGCGCTGCGCAGCTCGCACAATGTGCTCGCGCGCCACGCGCGGTTCGGCATAGACAAACGCCATCACGTCCTGCAGTTGATCGCGAAATCCATACGCCCCGCTGCTCTGATACAGTCCCATACGCGCCCACATGCGTCCGGACAGTGCCTGATACAGCGTCCATTTGTTGAGCATCGCGTCAAGCGCGGCATCCGGCGTTTTGACCGTCACCGTACCCAGACGCACATCCCACACGCGACGCGCCTCGGCCAGCGCCGCCGCTGCCCGTTCGACTGTCTTGTGCTCGTCAAGCAGTGCCTGCGTGTCCGCCAGCGTGGCACCTGAACCCAGCAACACCGCAATTTCCCGGGTCTCGCCCGGCTGAAGGATTATTTCGCATTGCAGTGCGGCGCACGGATCAAGTCCGACACCGGTCTCTCCATCCATTGTGTGATTGCGGAACGCCATGGGATACGCGAGTGAACCATTTCGGCCGATGAAATCGGCGCGACTCGCCGTAAACGAACGCACTGGCTCACTGATTGTCATGAACGCGACCCGATCGGCGAACCCCGCCTCAAAACGGTTCTGCGCCATCAACGCGCCCGATTCGGCCGCAAACCAGGTACGCACCGCGTGCCGTGTCTGCGTCCGCTGCACACCCAGCGTCCACTCCGCATACGCCGTCACGCTAAGCCGCCGGACGCGATCGCTCACATTGCTGAGCCGCAGGATGGAGATCTTCAACGCGCCGCGAACCGGCACGCCCATCGTCAGTCGCGAGGTGACCTCTTGTTGCTCCGCCTCGAAGCTGGAAAAGCCCGCGCCGTGCACTACATGAAACGTTGCGTCAGTTTTTACCGGTGCGGGCGTAGCACTCCACAGCGCGCCGGTGTCCTCATCGTGCAGATAGATCGCATCCGTAATGGGATCGGACACCGGATCGTTCTGCCACGCCGTCAACCGGTAGAAGTAACTGCTGGCGGCCCAGGCGCAGCCGCCGCCGCGTTCGGAGATCTGAAATCCACCGTCCTCGTTCGCAATGACGTTGGACCACGGAGCCGGCGGCAGAGCGCCGTCAACCAGCCGAATGTGATAGTTGCCGTCATCGGCCAACCCACCAAATCCATTGTCGAAGCGAAGCGCTTGAACACGTGCCGTGGAGCGCGGCGACACACGGGCGGGGGCAATCGAATGCTGTCCGCGCCGTTCCACAGCAGTGGACCACGCCGGAGTGGATTGAATCCCACTGCGTATTTGCAT
>JBBSPO010000479.1:0-1595 GCA_038258695.1 Gemmatimonadales bacterium
GGTCCGTTGGCGAGCTGTGATGCACATGGCGGCGCAATGGCACGGTGATGCGCAATGATGCGCATCGTCGCGCGACGCGGTGCAATCGTGGCACCGGGCGAGACGATGAACTGTTCGCCCGGGCTTTGATCATGCTGTCACATTACCGAGCGACGACGCCGGCGTGCACCAGCAAGCAGGGCGAGACCGCTAACAATCAACAGTACACTTGACGGCTCGGGCACCGATGCCAGCCGTTCGGCGCGTCCCTCAATGCTCTGCACCAGGAAGCCTGAAACCACACCAAAGTCACGTACCACCAAATCGAGTGTGTTCAGGCCGGACGTGAAGCCGGACGACACGGAGAAGTTGGTTGCCGTCGAAAAAGAGGGTGACGTCTGACCGGTGCTCGTGCCGTTGATCAGGATGTCGAGGCCAGCGTTATCCGTGGACCACGACCCACCAATAAAGGCGGTGCCAGCGTTAAAACCTGTGAGGTCAAACGTGGTGCGGAACGTGAGCGTATACGGACTCGCGACTGTGCCGGTCGGTGTACCCGCTGCTGTTTGCCACACCCAGCAAGACTGTCCGCCGGGCACCAACCAGCTGGCTGCTCCACGGCAATCTGAAGCCGAGGTGCCGCTACCAATCACCACGGCCGGAGGCGTACCGGCGAGACTGACAATACTGTAGTGCGGATCGAGTGCGCCGCCCGCGAGACGGTTGCCAAATGCATCGACACCGGTGGGGAACAGGTCGGTCAATGACACCGATTGTGCCGACGCCGACGCCGATGTAGCGACGAGCACGAACAGCGCAGCACCAGACAACAAGCAGGAGCGACGGAACATGAGGCATCTCCGAAAAGTGAAAAGCGTTGAACATCGGACGCACACCGTTTGCCGCAGCGGAGACGACGACCACCGCTCACGACTCGCTTATCGTACGGAAAGTTTGAGCGTTCCGCCAGTCGGAGCGCACATCAGCTGGCAGGCTCAGCGGTCACTCCGATCGGTGTGTCTCAGCTCTGCACGCACTGGCGAACGTGCCGCCCGTGGTGCACTGGCCAGGGCGCGCACCGCCAATGCGCTCGTCACATTCAGCACGGCCCAACCCATCGATATCGCGTATTCCTGTTGCACGCCGTTCAGCAGTGACTCAATGGCGTATGCAACCCACAGGCATACGACCACGCTCGTGATGCCAACGCGCCACGGACGGGAACCATCCCACGCCGCCCACGTAAACACGCGTGGTGCACGGTGGCCCGCCCACCATATCGCGATCACAAAGAGCGGGGTACACCAAAGCCAGCCGATGGCGAATGAAACGATCGGCATCATGATCGCGTCCGCCTCCGGAGGAAACGCGCCGCGCTGAAACTGCTCGTCGAAGTAGAGCGCTACAAACACCGGGGCCGACAGCCACCACACACACGCAATCAGCGTGGCGCGAAGACGGGTGAGTGTGAGCAGCGGTGTGAACACAAGTGTGCGCGCGCGTGCGAAAGAAGTGAATGTTGGCGCAAAGCGTACCGCTATGCCTGCGCGGTAAGCCGTGACGAGTTTTGACGCCGTTGAAACGACAGCAGCGACCCCAGTACCAGCAACCCGGCA
>JBBSPO010000480.1:0-1511 GCA_038258695.1 Gemmatimonadales bacterium
CAGCTTCTCAAACAGAATCGTACGCAGCTGCGGATTGGAGTTGATGTTGAATGTCTCGCCCGCTTCAGCGTAGATCTCCTGCTCCACCCGCTCCCGTTCGCCCTGAAAACGCACCTTGAGTGAGCGGAACCACTCGAGATCAATCGCGATGCCTTCCCACTCCATATCACTGAGCACGTGCACCAGTGGTACTTCAATCTCGTCGAACAGTGACTGCATGCCCGACTCGGCAAGCAGCGGCTGCAATACATCGTAGAGCCGCCACGTGATGTCCACGTCTTCGCACGAATAGTCACGCGCCGCATCAACCGGCACCACATCAAACGGCAACTGATGACGCCCCTTGCCCACCACCTGATCATACGACGTCATCGTATGACCCAGATGTTCAAACGCGAGTTGGTCAAGTCCGTGCGAGCGGCGCCCCGGATTGAGGATGTAGCTCATGAGCATGGTGTCCGCGTCAAGACCACGCAGGGCCACACCATGGCTGCGCAATACCAGCATGTCATACTTGGCGTTCTGCGCGATCTTTTTCACTGACACATCGGCCAACAGCTCGCGCAACGGTTGCATGGCATCGCTATCAATCGGCGGCAGGTTCACCGGTGCACTGGCACTATCCGACAAACGCGATCCGGCAATGCCTGCATCACCCGACAGCAGTGACAGGTTGCCCGCACCATCGTACGCCTTATGTGCAAACGGCAGGTAGTACGCTTCACCAGGTGCAACCGCCAGCGATAATCCCACCAGCGTGCAGCGCAGCGGATCAATGGCAGTAGGTGAGTCGGGGTGAATGACCGTTTCTGTATCAAACGCCACACGCATTGTCTCACGCGCACGGGCAACCAGCTGCGCCACACCATCAATCGTGTCAACCAGTGTATACGTGGAATCAGTGCGCACACTGATACCCGATTCGCTGGTGCGCATGGCTACACTTGCCGGTCCCCCCCCCGCACTCGCAGCGTCACCAACTACACCACCATCCGCAGCGGCTACGCCACCCGCCACCGCCGACGAATCGTCGCCGCCTGGTACTACGCCCGCGCCACCCGCCGGCGCCAGATCACGCAACAACGAGTTGAACTCCAACTCCTGATACAGCGCACGCAATGCATCAGTATCGGGCGCACTGACGGCCAGACGATCGGGTTCAAACGCCACCGGCACATCGAGGCGAATGGTTACCAACGTCTTTGATAACCGTGCGGCGTCTGCCTGGGCCTGCAACGCTTCGCGCGGACGCTTTTTCTTGATGTCATCAACGTTGGCCAGGATATCCTCAAGGGCGCCGTACGCTTCAATGAGCTCCACCGCGCCCTTGTCGCCAATGCCCTTTACACCCGGCACATTGTCCGACGAATCGCCCACCAATGCCAGATAGTCGATCACACGCTCCGGGGCGACACCCAGTCGTGCGCTGGCGTTGTCCATGCCCACCCACTGCTCGTCAACAGCCGCCGGACCACCACGGCCGGGATTGAGCAGCCACACATGCTCGTTCA
>JBBSPO010000481.1:0-1493 GCA_038258695.1 Gemmatimonadales bacterium
GCACCGCCGGCCGCTCAGTGCACTGGCCTATGGCATCGCTGATTGTGCTGTTGCATGCGCTGCTGCTGCTGCTGTTTGTGGCGATGCCGACGATCAGTGGTTGGCGCACGGTGACCAACAGCGTGCTGTGGGCCGGTTTGTCGCTGGCCGCAGCAGGCACCCTGTGGCGCGGGCCACAAGACGTGAGACGCTACATGATGCTGCCCGCACTGGTGCTTGCCGCACAGGGAGTGTTTCACGTGGTGCGCACAGCACTGGCGACGCGCGCCGTGGTGCAACCGGGTACGGGGCTCGGCAGCCTGGTGCAGCTGCTCGGCGATCTCGAGGTCTGCCTGTTCATGGTGGCCCTGTTTGTCAGCGTGCTCGTATCGTTCCTGCGACAGTCCAATGAGCAGCTGCGACTGGCGCTCGAAAACGTGCGTCAGCTCTCGTCCATGCTACCCATCTGTTCGTGGTGCGACAAAGTGCGCAATGATGACGGCTACTGGACACGCATTGAGCAGTACCTCATGGCGCATCGTGTGGCGGTCACGCACAGCATTTGCGACAGCTGCGCGTCGGCGCATTTTGCGGCAGGGAATGCAGGGGGCACGTTGCCCACAAGCGGCCCTCGTTCGGCAGCTGATTGAAGCGACACCACGCGGACGGTGCTCTCAGCACCAAGCGTCGGTACCTGCGCGACACTGTGCCGCTATCTCCCCCAGCTTATCCGGTAGCGGGAGAGAGTCGGCACATCATCTGCGTCATGCTCCACCAACCACATCTGATCACCGCGGACCAGCACAAGTCTCCGACCACACCGTCATAGCTGAACTGCTGCAATGATTGCGTCGGTTGCATCGGGTCGCGTCCGCCCACCATACCGTCGCCCTCGGTATTGACCACGTACACACCGTCGTTGCGTGCGGCAAAGAGTGATACGCTCGTGAACTGAAACTGCCGGGCCGAGCTGCCTGCGCCGAGTGTGAGTTCAACCCTACGACGTTACGGTTCGCCGCGATCCCCTGCAACCGATAACACCCCCAACAACCACTCGTGCATCACCCCATTGCTCGCCACAATCGGTCCGTGCACCACGCCCACGTCCACACCGTCAAAATCCGTGACCTGTCCACCGGCTTCGCGCACAATGAGAATGCCAGCGGCCACATCCCACGGCGCCAGCTCCAGCTCCCAGCAGCCCTGAAAGCGTCCGCAGGCCACATCACACAGGTCAAGGGCGGCGGCACCGGCACGGCGCATGCCAGCAGTGCTGGCGGCTATCGCCGCAAACTGTGCCTGGTAGCGCGGCAGGCGCTCGACATGCTTGAACGGAAACCCGGTGCCAATGAGCGAGCGCATGGGATCGGTGATGGGCGAGACGCGCACCGGCATTGGCCCGCTGCCATCGGCCAGCCAGCGCTGCGCACCGGCGCCTCGTGCGGCCACAAAGGTTTCGCCCGTGGCGGCGTTGACAATGGCACCGGCTGCAAGAATGCCGTCCACCAGCACAC
>JBBSPO010000482.1:0-1485 GCA_038258695.1 Gemmatimonadales bacterium
CAACAACATGAACGAAGAGTGGTGGGGCGTTGCGGCCAAGGGCCCCACCGATTCACGCGGTTACTTCCAGCTGTATCCACGCGCGGCGTTTTATGCGCTGCAGCGTGCCTACACGCTCGACCCGTACGGCGCACGCACAGACAGTGCAGCCATTCGAGCGCATTTTGACGCGATCAATCCGTCCGACATGGAGTTGCGTGCCCGCGGTGACCGTTCGGCGCTCATCGCCGAAACCGGCGGTCGTATCAATGTGAGTGGAATGCGCCTGGAGTTGTCGAGCTTCAACACGGGTGGCAGCAACATCAGCACACCCGACCAGTCAGCACCCAGCGCCACCGCGCGCCCCGGCTTTCAGGGCTTTGATCATTTGCAGTCGTACTTCGTTGACCTCGAAGCCAGACCGGCGTCAAACGTGACGGCCATGCTGTCGCTCAACGTGCTCGGTAATGTGCCGGACAATCCTATCAACGAACTGTTCTACGAAGATCGTGGACGCACTCGCAACTTGCTCACCGATGGCGCGTCGGTTACCACGAGCGGCCTTGAGCGGCTCGCTGTGTATCGCGCCAGTGTGCGCTGGGATGAAGCCGACTTTCGACTCGATGGCTTCTATCGCACCGGTCACTACCACTGGGGCTACGAAGGCGACTTCTTTGGACTGTACCGCGAAGCGAACTACGGGCCCAACATTGACATCTACAACGGGCAGGCACCGCTGGGTGTGGAGTTCACCGGCAAGCGTAGTTTGGCTGGACTCAAGGTGGCTGTTGGTCCCGAGTTGTGGTGGGGTGCCAACCCCGCATTCCTGGCCAAGTATCGTCGTCAGTTCGGTCGCTTCAACGTGACCGGTGTCTATCAGGAAGACTTTACGCGTCAGAGCGGAAACACCAGTTCGTTTGCTGTACCGCAGCCGCAGGTGCGGGTGTTCACACTCGCTACCGAAACAACGGTTGGCCCCGCACTCGTGGAGCTGGGCGGCATCTGGGGCGGCAATACGCGCGTCGGGCGCACGTTCCAGATTGCTGACGGTGGGCCCGGCAACTACCGCGTGCTGCAGGATCGACTCAAGGACAGCGATGCACTCGGCGCGAAAGCCAAGGTCTCGGTTAGCCGTGGACGCTGGAACTGGTACGCGCAGGGAGCGGCCATGGGCATTGTCGCCGACGGTGGTCAGACGTCCACCATGACGTTTACCGGCTGGGGTCTCAAGGACAGCGGGATGGGCAACCAGTGGAACGCACTCTCCGGCATCACATACATCACGGGCAATCTCACCATCGCCCCCAACTTCCTGTGGCAGAAGCCGATTGTCGGACCCATACCAAGCGACGTGCCGGCCCCAGGTCGTCCGCGCAACATTCTTGATGATCCCTTTGCTGTACGCTGGAACCGTGAAACGGTAGCCGGTGAGCTGCTGCTTACCTGGGATCCCACACCGGCCACGTTCATGTACGCCTTCGACAGCGATGTGCGTGAAGATGCGTC